>NZ_LDUE01000009.1 GCF_001038485.1 Ornithinibacillus californiensis | reverse complement strand
GGAACGCCGTATGCGGTGAAAGTCGCACGTACGGTGTGAACAGGGGGAAAAGGGAGCGATAATCTCAAACCCTTACCTATCTGTATGAATAAGGAATTCGAAAGAATACGGTAGAGGAGGCAAAGAAAATATGAAAAAAGTGTTTTTATGTTTATTACTTGTACTTCCTTTAATAGTGATTGCTTGTCAAAAGCAGTCCAATGATGACAATTCAAATGGTGACTTTATTCAAGGTAACCCATCTCCTCAAGAAATTTTGTCAAAGGATAAAGATGCAGATATATTTTCTACTTTGGAAGTTGTATATAGGAATGCAGAAGATGATAAAAGTATTAAAGAATTAGAGTTAACCCTAGGCAAAGAATATTTTGAAATCACGAAGCAAACCAACAATCCAGATGAGTTCGGTAGTGGGTCTGCAACTAAATTGCCCGTAGGAACAAAAATATATAATACAAGTCATCCCCAAGTTCTGATCGCTGTTGTCGATGGAAAAGAAATACGATATTTTGGTTTGATTGAAGGTTAAGTTTTTTTGTTATTTAAGTAAAGGGTGCGATAGTTAAACAAGGTGATCAAGTAAAGGTCACCTTTTTCTTATGGTTTAAATTCTAATATTATTTTCGGAATATTATGTTAGTATTGAGGTAGAAGGTATTGTGCTAACGGGGCAGGATTGTTAAAGAGGACAATCTTTTATCGAATAAAGGAAACATGCTCTCACTGATAATTTAAAAAAGGATATTCATTAACGGAGAAAGAGGAGGGATTTGTTATGACCATGCGAACGTGGCAACGAGATACATTGTCATATGATTTGAGTGATGGATATAGTCTGATGAAATCTGAACCATTAGAATGGGGAGTCCATTTCTCAGTTTATTACAATATGGCATATAACGGTTTTTGGAAGAATGGTGGATACGATATGCCATCAGATAAAGCATACATGATATATCACAACAATGTAAGAATTGGGGGTGTCTGTATAGCACCAAATGTCATTTATCATTTATTTTTCATTCCGCCATTTTCTCAAAAACATGAAGTGTTAGGACTATTGAAAGAATTATTGCTTTCTTGGTCAGACCCCACTAAGCCAATCCGTGCTATAGAGATTCTGCCTGACCAAATTGATATGTACAGTATGTTTGGTTTTCAACCAAATGAATTTAGGAATCGTTGGATGCAGAGACCTACAGCAAAGTTTGAGGTGGAGTGGGACACACATGTAAATGTCAAAACACCTAAGTTCGACCCATCAAGTGCGGGAAAGAAATTGATACAGGAAAATGAATTAAATCGGTTGTTTTATTTAGCATATACACAAGGAATTGAAGACATACGTAGACATAGGAATACGGAGGAAGACCATCGAGAAGCGTGTCAGTTTGCATCTGAGACCAACGAATCGCTTTTAGAAGCCTCAACTCTTGTGTATGACAAACAATCTAATCAACTTATTGGTGCCTGTCTCATATCCCTACAAGGCGGAATTCCTGCGGTGTTTAATATAGCTGTATTACCTACACACAGACGAGGTGGATTGGCTTCAAAAATGCTAAAATATGCCTTAAACGTATTAAAAAGCGACTATCCAATTCTGCGATTATACGTTATGCAAGGTAACGAAGCAGAGTTGGTGTATCACAATTTAGGATTCCAACCTGGATTGTTAGAAGTCCAACATTGTAGTATTCCAGCATCTGTATCTGACGTGACCGATTAAAAAATCCCATAAAAATTCAACCTGATTCAAGGACTGATCAAACCATTTTCTTCTTCAAGTAACGGGTGCTATAACTCAATAAGAAGATCGTCAATAGTTGGTCTTCTTTGAGATGGCCAGGATTATTAATAGTGAAATAAAAAGTTGTTCAAGTAATGGGGTGAGGTAATTGAATTTAAGCATAGAGGAAGCAGTATATAACGATGCAGTGTCGTTAGTAGATATATACCGTGATGCTTACTCAGAAAATGAATCCTTAGGGCTTCCTGCGAGTGCATCAAAGGTAGAGGTTGAAGAAGTACAAGACTGGATAAAAACCACAATTTTATTGAAAGCAAAAGAAAAAACTACAAACAACATAGTCGCTACTGTAAGGCTAAAATATAATAGAGATTGGCAATGTTATGTATTAAGTAGGTTAGCTGTAAAATCAACACATAAAGGGAAGGGTATTGCTACGAAATTAATGGAGTATGTAGAGTCTATACTTATTAATAAAGGCGAAAATAGATTAAGGTTGACCGTTGCTCAAACTCACCCATATTTACCTAAAATGTATGAGGATAAGGGATATAAAATTGTAGGAGAGAGGCTACTTGATAATCTCCCTTATAATGAATTTATTATGGAAAAATTATTATAGTTCTTCTTTAACTATAGGGTGCTTTAGTTGAAGAAGGATAGTAAATTTTATGAAAAAAACGCTCAGAAAAAATCTGAGCGTTTTTGCTTGCTATTTATACAGTGAATACACTTAAGAAATGCTTGTTAAATAGTGTGAGTTTAACACTGTTATTACTGTTTTTCTCCCCCGTAACTGAACCCGTTAATGTGCACCCACATTCTCTTTTTCTTGTTAACCTAACTGTTGATGTAAAAACGCTGTTACTTCCTCAGGAGTTTTTGTGTAAGCACTATGTTGATGAGCTAATTTTTCTCCATTTTGGAAAATAAGTACACTTGGTATGCCCATTACTTCATATTGTTGTGCGATTCCTTCGATTTCGTCCGTGTTTACTTCATACCACTCGTAATTGCTGAACTCTTCTAAAATCCCATCAATAAACATGTCCATTCGCTTGCAATCCGGACACCAATCTGCAAAGAATTTTATAATTACAGGCTTTTCACTTTGAATAACCTCATTGAATCGATCCATTGTTTGAATATGTTCCATAACCATCTCTCCTTTTCTCCTATTGTATCCATTAAACAAACGTTTGTCTTATAGTTTGCTTAATCGTTATACTCTACTTTTCCTAAAATATAAGCGACAAATAAACCGATTGCAAATGTAACGACACTTAATAATAGGAAAGTGGTAGTATCCGGCCATCCAGGGAAGACAACAAAGATGGAGCCGATAACTAGACCAATAATTAAAGCAAACGTTCCACTTCGGAAATTCACTAAAAAGTAGTTAACAACTTTACTCATGGTAAGAATACCAAGTACGATACCAATACCAACAACTGCAATAATATCGAGTTGAAGATTGCTGATTGCACTAATAACAGTAGTATAGACACCGATTACTAGCAAGATAAAGGAACCACTAATCCCAGGCAAAATCATTGCTGCACTAGCAATAAATCCAGAGAAAAATAATAATACATATGTGGCCAGAGTCATTTCTTCGATGACCATTCCTTCACTTTCTTGAAGAAACATCATAGAACCTACAATTAATGCACCTATTAATAATAAAATATAATGGTTCACCTTAAAGTTTATTTTTGCCTCTGCTTGGTTAAATAGATAAGGCAAAATTCCAATGATTAATCCTAAAAAGAAAAACTGAGTAGGGCCAGAATAGTGCTCAAATAGCCACTCAATTAATTTGCTTAAAATTAATACAGCGGATACAATACCAATTCCTAGCGGGATTAAAAATCCTAATTGTTTTTTCCAATCTTTACTTACTAAACCATTAATGGAAGCAATAAGACGGTCATATATTCCTAGTAAAACAGCTATTGTTCCACCACTAACACCTGGTATAACATCACTTGCTCCCATGATTAATCCACGGTAAATATTTTTCCACTCCATACATTTTCTCCTTTAAGTAAAATACTAATTATTATCATATCAAATAATAGTTGTCTTTCATATTAAAAATTAGTATACTAAACATAAGCTATTTTGTATTACAAGATAGCTATTTTTATAAAACAGTGTCTTGTTATACAAGGTAGGTGGAAATGGTGTCACGTAGAAGCCAATTATTAAAAGGCGTATTAGAAGGTTGTATTTTAGCAATTATTAACCAACAACCAACCTATGGATATGAGTTGTCCGTTAAATTATTAGAATTTGGTTTATCTGATGTTAGCGAAGGGTCTATTTATCCCATTCTGTTGCGCCTTCAAAAAGAGGAGTTAATTAAAGGCACTATGCAAAAATCTGAATTCGGGCCAAAAAGAAAGTACTACCATCTTACCGATTTGGGGCAAGAGGCATTAGCAGAATTTACCCATCAATGGAATTCCATCAAGACTCCAGTGGACAGTATTTTAACTAAAGGAGGGGAAAAGGAATGAATTCAAAAGATATTATAAAGTTAAACAATGAGATGCGTGAACAACTATCTCCAGAGAATAAGGAAATTTATGAAGATATGCTTGTTTATATTCGGCTTAATTCCAATAAGTCCGAACAGCAAACAGAGGAATTGTTATATGAGCTATTAGAACACATTCTTCAAGGTCAAAAGATTGGTAAGACACCAAAAGATATATTTGGTGATGATTTAAGAAAATATTGTGATGAAATAATTGATGAGATACCAGGAGAAGTGAAATCTACCAAGTTGATTTTTGGATCCTATATCATTATTTATTATTTGGGAGTCACCAGTACTATGTATGGTGTGTTAGGTTATGCGTTATATCATTTATTTTCTATTGGTACCAATACATTTACATTTTCACTTGGCTCTGGAATTGTCACTATCATCATAGAATTACTCATACTATATGTTTTCCTTACTAGCGTCTTCAAGTGGTTAAAAAATTCTGTACTAAAAGAGAAAAAGATAAACAAGTGGGTAGAATTTATACAGATATGGGTAATCTGCATGGTTTTTATCGGCATTATCATTCTTATTCCGATAATAATGCCAAGCTTCGGTACGGAAATAACAATCCCAATCGTGCTATTTGCGTTTACCGGTGTAATCCTTTTCTTTGTCGCATATCTGTTAAACAAGAAATATAGAATAACTAAATAATAAGAAGGATGCCATCGGCTAAGTCACCCAATGACATCCTTCTAATTTATTCTTCTATAAACTTTAGCTCCGGTACCCATCTAGACATATGTTCCTTGATTTCTTCATAGTGTACACTTGCATTCGTTAGTTCTTCTTCTGTTAGCTGGTACATCGGAATAACCTCATAATCTCGCCAATTCTCATATTTTACAAAGGTAGGTAAGAATTCAGGAGTGTGCACTTCTACTACTGTTTCACCATCTGACATCGTCTTTGTAATATGGAACTTAAAGATTCCTCCAATTTGTCGGTAAAACTCATCCTGCCCAGAAAGAAAATTACCTAATGAATAAATAACCAATGTACGATTCCCGTTTTCCCCTGTTACCCAATCAACAGGCTGTAAAACATGTGGATGATGTCCGAGTATTACATCTACACCTTTATCAGCTAAAAACTGGACTAAATCTTTTTGTTGTTGATTAGGCAAGCGTTCATATTCATTTCCAAAATGCAGACTAAGCACGACAACATCTGCCTTTTCTTTCGCCTTACTGATTTCAGCTGCCATTAATTCTTGGTCAATTAAATTTACTAAATAATCCTTCCCTGTTGGAACAGGTATTCCGTTCGTTCCATACGTATAGGATAAGAAAGCTACGGAGATTCCTTCTTCTGTCTCCATAATTCGAAGTTGGTCACGATCTTGCTCACTTTTATAGGAGCCCGTATACATCATATCAATCGCTTCCCAGTGCTCAATTGCTCTTTGTATCGCTTCCTCCCCACGGTCTAGCGTATGATTATTTGCCAGGGAAACAACATTTACTCCCGCCCATTTTAACGCATCGCCCACTTCTGTCGGACTATTGAATGTTGGGTACGAGGAAAGTCCTAATTCCGTTCCACCTATCATCGTTTCTTGGTTGGCGATGGATATCGTAGCATCACTTAGAAATGGTTTTACCCGCTCTAACATCGGTTTAAAGTCATAGCTACTCCCCACCAAAGCATCATTATAGACACTGTTATGAATCAACATATCACCAATTGCAGAAATAGATATTTCTTGTACTACGTTAATCGGTTCCTTTGGTTCTTTTGGTTCGATAGGCTTTTCTGCGTGAGAACCAGCTGTTCGTGTTGGTTCCGTATTATTATCGATAGCATTTTCTCCACCACATGAAACTAGAACTAAGCTTAAGAATGAAAAAATAAATATCCCTAAAATTGTCCCCTTAGTCATGACCAACTGCTCCTCATACTTTTTTACTAGTAGTATACCACATTAAAAGGAAAAATTTTCCGTTTAATTAAATTATTCTACAAAATACATCAACTTGTCCAACATGATTAGTATTAATATGACATAGGAGGCACCTTTACATGCATTTTTTAGAGGGAAGTAGTTCTTTTGGAGGATATGCCAAACAAAAAAAGCTGGGACAAATTCTATCAAAGGTAAATCCGAACATTATTATTAGTGCACATAACCCACCCCGGAAATATACTGCGCTTTTACTTCCAGCACAGGGGCGACATCTGCTCGAGAAAACCTCGCAGTGTCTACCTTGCCGTGGGCGGCTGGTGAGCCAGGCTACTACTTGAATAGGCTTCCTTGCTGCCTTGCACCGAGGAAGCCTTCTTCGTAGCGTTACTCGTAGACGCAGGTGCATCTTTGCGGGGTCTCACCGATGCCTATCCTCCCACTGGAGTCTCCGTATATTTCCGGGGCTAATATGGTGATTGTTCATATTTACATTCCTTTGATTTAGTTACGTCCCAGCCTCTTTCAATATTTTATTCTCTCTATTATTGTGGCATTAGCCATTCCCATTCCTTCACAAATAGCTAATAACCCATATCTTCCATCTATCCGTTCAAGTTCATATAGCAATGACGTCATCAGCTTCGTTCCCGTTGCACCTAAAGGGTGTCCAAGTGCAATTGCACCGCCATTTACATTCAACTTTCCACGATCTGCACCTGTTTCTTCCAACCAGGCAAGGGGCACTGGAGCAAATGCCTCATTTACTTCGTACCGATCAATATCTTCAATGGACAGTCCGGATTTCTCTAGCACTCGTTTTGTTGCCTCAATAGGCCCAGTAAGCATCAGTGTTGGGTCTGAACCAACCACCGTTCGAGCAATAATTCTTGCTTTTGGTTTAATTCCTAAGGCATCCGCTTTCTCACGAGACATCAATAGAACTGCACTAGCTCCATCACTCATTTGACTTGCGTTTCCAGCGGTAATGATCCCATCTTTCTGAAAAACTGCCTTAAGATTGGAAAGTTTTTCGATGGATGTATCACTTCTAGGACCCTCATCTACTTGGAATACTTGTTTATTTCCTTCTACATCCTCCACTTCAACTGGTAGAATTTCTTTCTCAAATATGTTGTTATCTATAGCTTTTAATGCTTTTTCATGACTGGCTAATGAATAGGCATCTAGTTGTTCCCGAGTGAAACCCCATTTTGCAGCGATTTTTTCGGAGGATATACCTTGATTTACAATTTCATATTTTTCCGTTAGCTTTACACTCGGCTGTGTCTTTCCCATATTGGAAAACATCGGTGCATGCGTCATACTTTCTACTCCACCAGCGATAACCACGTCCATATCACCAGAGGCTATTGCTTGAGCACCAAAATGAATGGCCTGTTGGCTTGATCCACATTGTCGATCAATCGTTACACCTGGTACATGAATAGGAAACCCCGCAATCAAAGCAGCAGTTCGCGCGATATTTCCACCTTGTTCATTAACCTGTGTAACACAGCCAAGAATGACATCTTCAACGTCACTTTTATCTACTTGCGTGCGAAGAATTAAAGCTTCTAATACCTCCGCAGCCAAATCATCTGGTCGAATAGTTGCAAGCGCTCCGCCTTTTCTCCCAACCGCAGTGCGAACCCCATCTATGATAACTACTTCCCGCATAGCGCATCACCTCATTGTTTTCCCCCATTATAATTCATACTGTCAAACAATTCTATATTTTTATAGGTGTGTAAAAAAATCATTAAAATGAAACTATATAACCTCATTTTCGTATAGAATAGTTGTAGATAAGATAAAGGAGGAATTCAGGTTGAAACGTACAGCAGAAATCACACTTGGAATCATTGGTACTGTGTTCTATGTATTCTCAGTTCTATTAGGTGTATTACGAGTATGGGCAGAAAATAATAAAGGATACTTATATGATTTTATGATTGATAATCAAGCGGACATGCAATTAACGAATTCAGACATTGGTATGCTTGAGGAAACATTTAGTATGAATCTTGCACAAGGTGGAATTTTATTAATCTTCATGCCAATCTTAGCCATTGTTTTAGGTATTATTTCGCTAGTTTTCTTAAAAGGAAATAAACGTCCAGTAGCAGCAGGGATTATTTTTATTGCAACTGGTGTTGTATATGTAATCGTAACTGCTGGTGGAGGAATTCTAAGTGGTATTCTTTATTTAATTGCAGGTATTCTTTGTTTAGCACGTAAACCCAAAACAGTTATTGAAGAGTAAATTTACAGAAGAAATATTGCTATAAAGAGAAAATAGTAGTTAAGTCCCGCACAATATGTGTATAGTAGTATATAATAAACATGAGTTTTAAGAATAATTAAATGTCTCCGTTTTGAGGTGCTATGACATGAAACGCTATTTGACGGCAATATTTCTCGGTATAAGTGCCATGATATTAGTATTTGGATTACGGATAGATTTGCAATGGACCGGTGCAGTAACATGGGGACTTACCCTTATTTGTTTGTTATTTGCAGCATATTTCACAAAATATATACCCGATGAAAAACAAAATAAAAAGCGGAAGTAAACAAATTGTTTTCTTCCGCTTTCTTCATTATTCTGCTAAATAAACAATTGCTTCATAAGGTTTTAAAATAAGGTTATTGATATCAGTTCCTTCACGATCAGGATAATTGCCAATTAACTGTTCCTTAACAGTAAAGTTTAGATCCTCAGGTAGTTTCCACTCGATTGTTTCTTCACTAAAGTTGGTAATCACAAGTAATTTCTCTTCATCTAACGTACGTAAATAGGAATAGTGCTTCACATCTTCTGGATAAAGTAATTGATAATCACCATAAACAATAATTGGATGGGTCTTTCTTAGTTTAATTAATTCTCGGTAATAATGGTAAATCGAGTTCGGATCCGATACAGCCGCTTCTGCATTAATCTCTTTATAATTAGGATTTATCTTGAGCCAAGGTTCCCCTGTTGTAAACCCACCATTTGGACTACTATCCCACTGGAATGGGGTTCTCGCATTATCTCTACCCTTCACATAGATAGATTCCATCACTTTCTCGTGACTCTCATTACCTTCAATAACCTTTTCTTTATACATATTGAGTATTTCAATGTCCTTGTATTCCTCTATGGAATCAAAACGGATATTCGTCATCCCAATTTCTTCACCTTGATAGATATAAGGTGTTCCTTGTAACATATGCAGGAAGGTGCCTAACATTTTAGCCGATACAACTCGGTACTCTTGGTCATTACCAAATCTTGAAACCACTCTTGGCTGATCATGATTATTTAAGTACAAGCTGTTCCAGCCAACACCATGTAATCCTGTTTGCCATTTTGAGATACTTTCTTTCAAATCACGTAAATCTAGTGGCTTTAGATTCCATTTACCACCCGGTGCGGAATCCAGGTCCATATGTTCAAATTGGAATACCATTTGTAGTTCATTACGGTCTAGGTTTGTGTAGTCTTTTGCTTCCTCTACGTTTACTCCTGGCATTTCTCCTACTGTCATAATGTCATAATTGGACAGCACTTCCTGGTTCATTTCTTGTAAAAATTCATGGATTCTTGGCCCATTCATAAAATACCTGCTGCCGGAAACATACTTTTCCCCATCTGGATTCAGAGCATCTGGCAATCCAGGTACTTTCGAGATAAAGTTGATAACATCCATTCGAAAGCCATCAATTCCTTTATCAAGCCACCATTTCATCATGTCATAAATTTCCCTGCGCAGTTTTGGGTTTTCCCAATTTAAGTCTGGCTGCTTTTTACTAAAGATATGTAAATAATATTCATCTGTTTCAGAGTCATAATCCCATGCAGAGCCACTGAAGGTAGACTTCCAATTATTCGGCTCTTTCCCGTCTTTACCAGGTCGCCAAATATAATAATCACGGTATTTATTATCCTTAGACTTTTTTGACTCCGTAAACCAGTCATGTTCATCAGAAGAATGATTAACAACAAGGTCCATGATAAGCTTCATTCCGCGTTGATGAATTTCGTCTAATAATAACTCCCAGTCTTTCATGGTCCCGAAATCTTTCATGATTTTCTGATAGTCTGAGATGTCGTATCCATTATCATCATTTGGTGATTCGTAGACAGGTGATAGCCAAATAACGTCAATGCCTAGTTCTTTTAAATAATCTAGTTTTTGGATGATTCCGTTGATATCACCGATGCCATCTCCGTTACTATCGTTAAAACTTCGTGGATATATTTGGTAAACGACGGATTCTTTCCACCATGTTTTTTTCATTGTATTTACCTCCTATGTATAGTTCTTTAGCCTAAACCGCAGCCCGTATACACTTCGCTTTCCGTGGGCGGCTGGTGAGCCTCCTCAGAGCTAACGCTCTTGCGGGGTCTCACCGATGCCTGTTCTCCCACAGGAGTCTACGTGTATACGGGCTGCTCAGAGCGAAAACTTTATATTTATTGTGTAAAGACAATCTATTCTTCACAAAGATATCTTACTTCACTCTTCTTGCGAAATCGATGAATCGGAATTTGTCTGGTCTGTGTCTGGATTCGGTGTATTGGAATAGTTTTGCGTCGTCTAGGTAGACTAGGCTTTTGATGACAACGACCATGGAATAGCCGTCTACGTCTAATAGTGCTTTGTCTTCTTCTGTCAGATTCTCCACGACAATTTCTTTGTGAGCAAAACCTATAGTTAATCCCAATTCTCTTTCGATATACTCATATATCGATTTCTCACAGATCTCCTCTGTTAGAATTGGAACAAATTCTTCAGAGAAATAATCCTTATCCAGAATTACCTTTTCGCCGGATAACTCACGGACTCTATTTGTACCCCATATCTTATAGCCATCAACTTCGAGTTTATTATAAATTGGATTTTCTTTATTTAAATAAGCTAACGAGGTTACTATGGTTTTACTTTTTAAGTTTAGACTTTGGGCTAGTTCTTTAAAACTAACTATTCCTGATACGGGAAAGGAGAACTTTTGTACATCTAGAACCATGGAACCTTTTCCCTGTATCTTTTGGATATATCCATTTTGCGAAAGTAAGTTTAACGCCTTTCTTACCGTTTCTCTAGATGTTTCATAGATGCTGGTTAATTCGTTTTCAGATGGCAGCATTTCATTGGCTAACCATTCCTTCGATTCAATTTTACTAGCAATATCCTCATAAATCGCTACATACTTCTTTTTCATCGTGGCCCTCTTCTATTTTGCATAGTACACGATGGACTCATATGGTCTAAGAGTAAAGCTAGAAGAAGCATTCGGAGAATCTACGTAATTGGAGATTAATACTTCTGTTTCTTCCTTCCAATCTAATGGAAGTTCTACAGTCGCTTCCTCTCCATAGAAGTTGTTCACCACAATCAATCTTTCTCCGTTCCAATTTCGTGTATAAGCAAATATTTTAGGATCACTATCTAATAGTAATTGATAGTCCCCATAGGTAATAATATCATATTTTTTTCGCAAGGCTATCAATTCCTGGTAATGATTAAAGATAGAGTCTTTCGTGAGCAATTCTTTTTTCGCATTTATATTCTGGTAATTACTAGCTGGTGCAATCCAAGGGGTTCCCGAAGTGAATCCTGCATTTTTTTCACTGGACCATTGCATTGGTGTTCTTGCATTATCACGGGATTTCTGTTTTAAAATCCCCATAATTTCTTCTTCTGTTTTTCCCTCTTGTTGTAGTAGCTTATAGGCATTCAGTGATTCCACATCACGATATTTGTCTATTTCGGAGAAGCCGGGGTTTGTCATACCGATTTCTTCACCTTGATAAATATATGGGGTACCTTGCATCATATGGATCGTTGTTGCAAGCATCTTAGCGGATTCAACTCGGTATTCTTCATCATCGCCAAATCGGGAAACCGCTCGTGGTTGGTCATGGTTACACCAAAAGAGTGCATTCCACCCTCCACCTTCATGCATTCCAACTTGCCAATCAGATAGAATCTTTTTAAGTGCAAGGAAATCAAATGGGGCCTTTGTCCACTTCTCACCATTCGGATAATCCACTTTTAGATGGTGGAATTGAAAAGTCATATCTAATTCTTTTCTTTTAGGATTCGTATAAAGCACACAGTTATCTATCGTTGTAGAAGACATTTCCCCTACGGTCATCATGTTATAAGGTGAAAATGCTGCTTGATTGATTTCGTGTAAGTATTCATGTACGCGAGGGCCGTCTGTATAATATTTTCTCCCATCACCAGTACTATCGTTAGGGAATTCCTGATCTTTGGATATTAAGTTAATAACGTCTAAACGGAAACCATCAATACCTTTTTCCGCCCAGAAACGAATCATTTCGGTGACCTTTTCTCTAACCTTTTCATTTTCCCAATTTAGATCTGCTTGGGTTACATCAAATAGATGCAGGTAATACTGTTCTGTCTTTTCATCCCATTGCCATGCATTACCACCAAATTTAGATATCCAATTGCTTGGTTCTTTCCCATCAATAGGATCTTTCCAAATATAAAAATCACGATAAGGATTTTCTCTTGAACTTGATGCTTGTTTAAACCACTCATGCTCTGTTGACGTATGATTGATAACTAAATCCATAATTAGTTTCATGTCTCGTTTATGTGTTTCAGCTAATAGTTCTTCAAAGTCTTCCATCGTGCCATAGGCTGGCTCAATCCGATAATAGTCACTAATATCATAGCCATTATCTTTTTGTGGGGATTGGTAAATAGGTGTCAACCAAAGTACGTCGACACCTAAATTTTTCAAGTAATCCAGTTTTTCAATAATTCCTCTAATATCACCTAAGCCGTTACCTGTCGTATCCTTAAAGCTTTTCGGATAGATTTGATAGACGACTGCTTTTTTCCACCAAGGCTCTTGTTGCATGTATTTCACTCCTAAGAAAGTTTACGTTTTGCAATAAGGAAAGTAATGATGAATGGTACGATAATAACAATCGCCATTCCAAATAAGAAGGACATCCAATCCTCAGCAATGATTGATAACGGTGCCGGAATACCACCTACACCTATTGAGCTCGCTTGCACTCCGCTAAACGTAATAAATGCTCCTGCTATCGCTGTTCCGATAATCGCAGCAAAGAATGGATAGCGATAGCGTAAGTTCACACCGAACATAGCTGGCTCTGTTATTCCAAGATAAGCAGAAAGACCAGAAGTACCTGCTAAACCTTTCAGTTTTTCATCTCTAGCTGCAAGCATCATGGCAAAAACAGCTGAACCTTGCGCGATATTAGATAGTGCAACAATTGGCCATAAGAAAGTAGTTCCCGTACTACCAATTAACTGTAAATCAACAGCTAGGAATGTATGATGCATTCCTGTAATAACTAAAGGCGCATATAATCCACCATAAAGTAATCCACCAATGATCGGGAAGGCTTCAAATACTGCAACTAAACCATCAGTAATCCAAGTTCCTATTGTGAAGGTGATTGGACCGATAATGATGAAAGCTAAGAAACCTGTTACTAATAATGCAATTGGTGCAACAACTAGTAATTGTAAGGATTCCACTACTCGCTTCCTTAAGAAAATTTCAATCTTCGCTAATACCCAAGATGCAATTAGAACCGGCAGTACTTGTCCCTGATACCCTACTTTTTCCACTTCTAGTCCAAATAAATTCCATGTTGGGATTTTTCCTTCTGTTAAAGCAGAACCATATCCCCAAGCATTCATTAAATCTGGATGGACAAGGATAAGCCCAAGCACCATACCTAATAATTCACTACCACCAAATCGTTTCGCCGCTGACCAACCAATGAGTGCTGGTAAGAAGGTAAAGGCTGTATTGGCAATGATATTAATCATGTTGGCAATGCCTGCCCAAGACGGGTATAGTTCTACAATTGGTTGATCGGCAAAGATTGGGTTAACTAATATATTATTGATACCCATCAAGAGACCAGCCGTTACAATTGCAGGTAATATCGGAATAAAAATATCTGCTAATGTCTTAATGCCTCGTTGAAGTGCATTTTGTTTTTTACTACTTAGCGCCTTTACATCGTCTTTTGAAGCTTCTTGTATGCCAGACTCTTTGACCATGGCGTCATAAACTCTATCCACTGTACCTTGACCAATGACGACTTGGAATTGACCATTTGCAGAGAAAGATCCTTTTACGATATCTAAATTCTCAAGTAGCTCTTTATTTACTTCTGCCTCATCATTTAAAGCAAATCGCAGTCTGGTCACACAATGTGTTGCAGCAGCGATATTATCGACTCCACCTACCGCTTCAACGATATCTTGAGCTTCTTTACTATATTTCATCGTGGAAGCAGCTTTTTTAGGAGTAGTAGTCTCATCACTATTTTTTACTTTCGTTCCTAACAAGACTGAATCTAAGGCAACTACATCTTTTTCCTCTGTTTTTGATAACGCTTCAAATTGATCGCCATTCGTAACGATGATTGGAGTGATGATGCTTTTTGCTCGTTTACGGATAAAGTCTAAATCAAATGTAACTAATAAGTCACCAGCTTTCAGACGGTCACCAGGTTTAACATGGGTCTCAAACCCTTCGCCATTTAAACCAACTGTTTCAAGACCAATGTGAATGAGAACCTCAAGACCTTGGTCTGTTTTCACACCAATCGCATGCTTTGTTGGGAAAACATGCATCACTTCCCCATCAAAAGGTGCAACCACTTTTCCCTCACTCGGTTCAATAGCAATCCCGTCACCCATCATTTTTTCAGCAAATGTAGGGTCTGGTACTTTTTCTAACGGAATAATATTCCCTGTTAATGGTGCATATATTAATTGTTCTTTATTACTCATAGGAGAAACTTCCTTTCTACTTGTATATACATGTTGACTAATTCAGTATAACTTGTATATACAGGTTTTGTAAAGGTTTACAAACTTACTCGTCTTTTTATGTTCTCCTTAAATGAAATTGCCATTACCAAAAATCAAAAAAAGAACTCCCTCACATAGAAAGAAGCTCTTGTAGCACAGCTCTAGGAATAAATAATAATCGGTCATCACCTTCTGATGGATTCCCTCGCCCATCCGTATTATTGGTGATGGCATACAAACCATCTTCTGTCGCTAACACATCACGAATTCGTCCTACATCCGAGAAGATTAGTGTTACCTCTTTTGAGTTTGGGTTAAAAAGGCGAATACCTTCTCCTCTTAGAGATGCAAAATAGAAACCTCCGTCAATGTAAGTCATGCCTGAAGGTGCCCATGTATTCTCTTGGGAATGTACAACTGGTGTTTCCATTCCTTCTTTGGTCTCGTCTCCGATAATAATTGGCCAACCATAATTTTTTCCAACTTTTATTAAATTGATTTCATCATGTGCACTAGGACCATGCTCTGTGGCATATAAATTTCCGTCATCATCCCAAGCTAAGCCTTGTGGATTCCGATGTCCAAGCGAATAAACATAGCTGTTAGGAAATGGATTGTCAGCTGGGACTGTAGCATCCAAATTCATTCGGATAATTTTCCCCGCTAGACTCGTTGGATCTTGGGCTAATTCTGGTATTGTTGCATCACCAGTAGTAATGTATAGCTTCTGATCTGGGCCGATTTCAATTCGTCCCCCTTGATGAAACTGCCCTCCAGGAATGCGGTCGATAAGGACGCCACTTTCCTCCCAACGCTCTTCAGTTCGCATTATTTCAACTACCCTTTGATAAAATTCATTATTCTCCACATAGGAATAATAAGCATAGGCAAGATTAGAAAAGTTGTGGGGAAAGGCTAAACCTAATAATCCTGCTTCCGGTTGACTGGATAAATCCTTATCTAACAACACAGGGAGTCGAGTAATATTGTTATTCTTTATCTCCACAATTGATCCATTTCTTTCACTGATAAAGATGCTTTCTCCTACTTCTTCAATCTCCCAAGGCTCGATAAGTTTTGTAGCAATAACATCATAATCAGCTTGATTAACCATTAATTTGGTTGGCCCCATATTATCACTTTCATTATCTGAGCAACCGAACAAGAGAGAGATAATCGCAAAAGCAAATAGTTTCCGAATGGTGATTCCTCCTATTAGCGTATTTAGCTACATTTTAGATCAGTTTTGTAAATAATATAAATTCATTTTCATACAATCGTATTGGTTACTAAAAAAGGATACTTAGAGGGGTCAGTCCCCTTTAAGTATCCTTCCTGATGTTTATACTAATTTTTCGCGTTTAGCTGCTTTTTCACGTTCGTTTTTGTTTAAGATTTTTTTACGAAGTCTGATTGATTCTGGAGTTACCTCACAGTACTCATCGTCGTTCAAGTATTCGATAGCTTCTTCAAGTGACATCGTTCTTGTTTTACGGATTGTTGATGTTTGGTCTTTCGTAGCTGAACGAACGTTGGTTAGATGTTTCTCTTTCGTGATATTAACAGTTAAGTCGTTCTCACGATTATGTTCTCCAACAATCATACCAGCATATACTTCTGTACCAGGATCAACAAAGATAATTCCTCGGTCTTCTAGATTCATGATACCGTAGGAAGAAGCTTTACCGTTCTCTAGAGCTACAAGCACACCTTGACGTCTTCCACCAACTTGACCTTTGATGACAGGCTCATATGCCTCAAACGTATGGTTGATAATTCCATACCCACGTGTTTGTGACATAAACTCTGTGGAGTAACCGATTAAACCACGAGAAGGTACTTTGAATTCTAAACGAACTTGACCGGTACCTTGGTTAACCATATCAAGCATTTCACCTTTACGTGCACCAAGTGATTCCATGACAGAACCTGTATGTTCTTCGGGAACATCAACTTGCACACGCTCAACAGGTTCACATAGTACACCATCAATCTCTTTTAGAATAACCTTAGGTTTTGACAATTGTAGTTCATAACCTTCACGGCGCATATTCTCAATTAAGATTGATAAGTGTAATTCTCCACGACCAGAAACAATCCAAGCATCCGGAGATTCTGTTGGATCAACACGTAAGCTCACATCTGTCTCAAGTTGCTTCAATAAACGTTCCTCAATTTTACGAGAGGTAATGTACTTACCTTCACGCCCAGCAAACGGACTGTTGTTTGTTACAAAAGTCATCTGTAGCGTAGGTTCATCGATGTGTAAAATTGGAAGTGGATCTGGATGATCTTGTGGACAAATTGTATCTCCAACGTTTAGATCCTCAAGTCCTGAGATAGCAACAATATCACCTGCTATCGCTTCTTCAATTTCTATACGCTTTAAACCAAAGAATCCGAATAATTTACTAATACGGAAGTTCTTTTGTTTACCGTCTTTTTGAAGTACAACTACTTGTTGTCCTACCTTAATCGTTCCACGGACAACGCGTCCAACCCCAATACGACCAACATAGTCATTATAATCCAGTAATGTTACTTGGAATTGTAATGGCTCGGAAGCATTATCCACTGGTGCAGGAATATGCTTAATAATCGTTTGGAAAATTGGATCCATCGTTTCTTGCTGACCCTCTGGCTCATAGCCTGAAGTTCCATTAAGTGCTGATGCATACACAACAGGGAATTCAAGTTGCTCATCATCCGCTCCTAATTCAATAAATAAATCTAATACTTCATCGACTACCTCTGCTGGTCTCGCATTCGGACGGTCAATTTTGTTTAATACAACGATTGGTGTTAATTTTTGCTCAAGAGCTTTCTTTAACACGAATCGAGTTTGTGGCATCGTTCCTTCATAGGCATCAACCACTAGTGCAACGCCATCCACCATTTTCAGGATTCGTTCCACTTCTCCACCGAAGTCAGCATGCCCTGGTGTATCTAAGATGTTAATTCTTTTATCTTCATAGCTGATTGCTGTATTTTTTGCTAAAATTGTAATTCCACGTTCACGCTCAATATCATTGGAATCCATCATACGTTCGTCAACTTGCTCATTTTCACGGAATGTACCAGAATACTTTAGTAACTGGTCGACTAATGTCGTTTTACCATGGTCAACGTGAGCAATAATTGCGATGTTACGTATATCTTCTCTTAATTGCATAAGTTCGCTCCTCTTATCTCCGACTAGAATGAAACTAGACAATTATATCACAAATGTCGACTTGTGTCTTATTATTATTTAAATTTTATACAGATTTACTATTCCTTGGTCATGGACGGAAAAATAAGAGTGAATTTTGCACCACCTAATGTTGATTTTCCAACTTCTATTTTTCCACCTGACTGTTCTATGATAGCTCTGGCTATCGCTAGCCCTAGACCTGTTTCTCCACTCTTACCTTTCACAAATCGGTGAAAAATATGTGGGATAAGGTCTTCTGATATTCCTTCGCCATCATCTTCTACAATAATCTGTATTTGTCCATTATTTTGGGTCGCAGTAAGAAGAAGCATACTATGTCCGTGCCTGATTCCATTAAATGCCAGATTCAGTAGTGCTCGAAGTAATCTTTCTTCATCTCCAATTATTTCAATACTTTCCTGAACATCGATCTGTATGTCTAACCCTTTTTCAGCAGAAATTGGCAATGCACGTTCCCTTACTTTATCAATTAAATGGGATAACAAAATCGTTTCCTTACGATACGATTTTTCCTCACTCTCCAGCTTAGCAAGTAGAATCATTTCATTAATTATCTTCTTTAACCGATTCACCTCGGAAACAATAACCTCTAACCCTTTTTCTTTATCCTGCTCATCAAATACTCCCTCTTTAATTCCTTCTGCATACCCTTGAATAGTCATTAAAGGTGTTTTTAATTCATGACTAGCATTTTGGAAGAAGGTCTGCTGTGAATTAATATATCGCTGTAATTCATTAGCCATATCATAGACACTTTGAGCAACCTCTTTGACCTCACCTGTTGCTCGAATCGGTTCTATTTTCGTAAAGTCTCTCTTTTCTATTTTCTTCAGTTGATACTTCAAGCTTGTTAAAGGTGTTACTAACTTTCTCGTTAGAAAATAGCTAAGCCCTATTGCAACAATTGCCCCAATGATAAAAACGATTAACATTCTTTGTATGAAATCTTGCTGAACCATCTGTAGGTCCTGTAAAGGAGTTAAAAGAATTAATTCTAGCCCAAGACTTTTAGGAACAAAAAGAATACGGGATGTCACGAACTTTTCGTTCCCATATGCCCAAAGCTCTTCATTCGTATCACTGAAGTCATTGTTCATAAATAGGCCTGTTACGACAGGGGTTGGTAAAGTAGAGAATAGGACCGAATTCTGTCCACGATCATACAAGAAAAGCTGTAAATCTTGTTCTTCCAAAAATTCATTAAAACCAATTAGATTTTCTCTTGAAATAAATGCTTCATCTAAGACACTAACTAATATCTCCCCTTTTTGTTCTAACTGCCTTTGTTCATCCTGTATTAGAACATTTAGGATGAGAGAATAAATAACATAGCCCGTTACAGCCATGATGATGAGAAGCAGTGCCGTAAATGCTGCATTCAACTGGTATTGTAGCTTCATTAGGATTCCTCTTTATCACGTAATCGGTAACCAAAGCCCCATACTGTCTCAAGAGGTAGGTCCTGAAATTTTTTGCGAATTCTTTTTACTAGATCATCCACTGCTCGATCACTACCAAAATAGTCTTCTCCCCAAACGCGTAGTAACAATTCTTCCCTTGAAAACGCACGATTAACGTTTTCTGCAAATAACAGCAGCATATCAAATTCCTTTGTTGTTACATCCTTTTCCTCTCCAGTCCAAAATACGCGTCGATCATCACGATTTATAACTAACTCTTCAATAACTAGTTGGTCGGATTCTGTACTTTGTTTTCTTTCTTCTGGACGGTACCGTTTGAAAATACGTTTGATGCGAGCGATAAGCTCTCTAGGGCTAAATGGCTTTGTTAAATAATCATCCCCGCCTAGCTCTAACCCAAGTATTTTATCAATCTCTTCATCCTTAGCAGAGACGATAATAATCGGCACTTCACTCTCATTTCTAATTTGTTTACAAAATTCATAGCCATCCATTCCTGGAAGCATAATATCCACAATCCACATGTCCGGTGGGTTAGTATTCCACAGCTTGATCCCTTTCTCCGCAGAATCCATAACTGTTACTTCATAGCCTTCTTTTTTCAAGAATGCCGAAACGATATTTTGGATATTTGGATCGTCCTCAATAACTGCTATATGGTAATTCATAACTCTCACCACTTTTACCTTATTTTTCTAATAATCTATACATAGAAAATTTTATACTGTTTTATCCTAAAAAAAAAGGTTAGAAACTCTCATTTCGCTTATTTACACATTTATTCCACAATTATACCAAAGCTATTCCGACGCTAGTGGATATGCTATATATACAAGAATTTGAAAGGGTGAATGTTTATGGAACATAATGATGAACAAAAGCTACCAGAACAAAATAATCAAGAACATTCATTGCAGAGTGAACATACAAACTTCCAATCGGCAGTGAACGATGATCCTGGACTAACAAAACCCAAGGAGAAACTAAAGAAAAAAGAAAAAGCGAAAGGACCATCTAGTGTTAAAGCGTTTTTCTTTGGAATCCTAGGTGGGTTAATTCCTGTAGCTATATTTTTATTGTTACTTACAAACAATATATTACCTTTTGAAAGTCCGAACGCTGAGGTTTCTGCAAATGAAAGCAATCAATCCCAACCAGAAATTATAACTACAATGGCTTCGGAGGATGCGGAAAACTCGACAAACCTAGCAGAAGTTTCGGAAGCAGTAGTTGGGGTTACTAACTTACAAAGACAAAGCATCTGGACAAATAGCCAAGAAGCAGGTACTGGATCGGGGATTATTTATAAAAAAGAAGATGGAAAAGCATATGTCGTAACCAATCATCATGTGGTCGATGGTGCTGAGCAGGTGGAAGTGGTCTTATCGAATGGTGAACGTGTTACTGCCAAAGTTCTTGGGTCAGACCAATTAACCGACTTAGCTGTTCTAGAAATAGACGGTGATAAGGTTAATCGTGTTGCAACCTTTGGCACAACGGAAGGAAAGCAAGTTGGTGAAACCGTATTTGCTATTGGAAACCCACTTGGAATTGAATTTGCTAACTCATTAACAAAAGGTATCATTAGCGGCCTTGAACGTTCCGTATCAATCGATACAAATGGAGATATGGTTGCGGATTGGATTACAGAGGTCATTCAGACAGATGCAGCGATTAACCCTGGTAATAGTGGTGGTGCTTTAGTTGATTCGAATGGAGAGGTTATTGGAATTAACTCGATGAAGATTGCAAGTACACAAGTAGAAGGTATTGGTTTTGCAATTCCAATTGATGCAGCACTACCAATTATGGAACAACTCGAAACAAACGGGAAGGTACAACGACCATTTATCGGAATTAGTATGGCTACTATTAACCAAGTACCTATGCAATACCGACATAATATCAACCTGCCAGAAGGCATTGATCACGGAATGGTTGTTGCAAGTATAGAACCTGGGTCTCCAGCAGATGAAGCCGGGCTTCAACAGTTTGATGTCATTACTAAAATAAATGATCACGAAACACCAACTGCGCTAGAATTAAGAAAATATATGTATACGGAGACACAAGTAGGAGATACCGTGAAACTTGAAATTTATCGAAATGGCAAAAAACAAATGATTGATCTTAAACTAACGGAAAGATATGAATAAAGTGCCAAAAGAAGGGTTCCTCCCCCCTTCTTTTTTTGGTTTAAATGCTTATCCTTTATTGTACAAATTGATTTATAGTATGATTTATTTATCGAAAGAAAGAATGGAGTGGTCTTATGAAATGCCAACATTGTGGCCATGTAACGGTAGAAGGAAAATTTTGTAGCCATTGTGGTGCGTCAATGGAAGTAATGGAGCATCCAATGGAAGAAACATCACATGCAGAGGACGAGTTAGAGTCACCACTAACAGAGGATGAAGGATATTCCGAACAAGAAATTATACAACCTATCAATTCCTCTCAGTCTCAGGGTGAGCAAAAGCACCAAGAGAAAAAGAAGGATTTCTCCGACCAGTTTGCCACTATTTTCACTAATTTTGGTCACTTTTTCATGACGTTAATCAAAAAACCTAGCATGGCCAAAAAAGCCAATCATCATGACATGTATTCCGCAATCATAACAATCATTGCTTTTGCTTTAGTTATTTCCTTAAGTGTGTTTTTACCAGCTGCTCTTTACTCAAGATCAAGGTGGTTTATGGCAGTACCGTCTGTATTTTACGAGTTCATTGTACCACTTATATTACTCATTATTTTATTTGCAGGTTTTGTTTCTCTAACATACGCTGCTACTAAAATCACGAAGGTAGAATTATCCTTTGCAGATGTCATTGGTAAATATGGTGCGTATTTGCTTCCATTTGGATTACTATTTGTAGCAGGTGTAATCCTTTCCATTGGTCAATTGCCGATACTGCCAAGCATTCTACTAACTATAGGTATCTTGGGACCCATTTTTGTCGTTCCAACGTTGATTCTTTTTGAAAAAGAAGGCTCCGGATTAGATAAAATTTATACGTTATTAGGGCTTTATTTTACTGAGCTATTACTAATTGTACTATTTTCAAATTCCTTATTTGGACGGGTTATAGGAGAATTATTTTATTTCCTGAACTAAGTGGTTGGGTCATAACCGAAAGTAGAAGTTAAGTAAACGAATAATTTAACACATTAGCTCCGGAAATATACGGAGACTCCAGTGGGAGGATAGGCATCGGTGAGACCCCGCAAAGATGCACCTGCGTCTACGAGTAACGCTACGAAGAAGGCTTCCTCGGTGCAAGGCAGCAAGGAAGCCTATTCAAGTAGTAGCCTGGCTCACCAGCCGCCCACGGAAAGCGGAGTATATTTCCGGAGCGGATATGATGCACTAATTATAATAGTTCGAATCTTATTTATACTAAAATAAACTTTCCAACCTTTTTCCACTTAACCGAAGAATAAATCCAGTATGTTACTACCAGTTGAGCTTTGTTTGTTATAGAATTCTGAGTAACCGCAGTTTTTACAGTATACTACGATAAATTGATTATTTTGGATATCGAACATCTTTGATAATCCAGTACCTGTCATGGCTACTTCCTTTTTAGCAGCATCTAGGCTGCCACACTTAATACATCCTTTTGTCTCGCTCATAGTCATCACGCTCCTTAATATACATACGATTACAATTGGCTAAAAGTTTCGGAAAAAAATAGTACACAACAAATGGGGATTGTTGTGTACTACCACTTAATCTTGGTCTAATCTTTCTTCATATTTATCATGATTCGGTGTTACTCCGATAAATTTACCATGTTGGTCAGCAGCAACAAAGCCTTCTATATCTTCCACGCTTCCTACGTTCTCGTCACTGTTTGGATACATCTCATCGTAATTATCTTGGTCATCGTAAAAATCAGCTGTTGTCTCTGATGTTCCGTACCGGCTAACCTCTTGCCAGGTATCCTCTGCATCATAACCAACTTGTTCCTCATTGGTAACTTCATCAGGATTTATATTTGGGCTAAATACCTCTTCCTCGACTGTTCGTTTCCGTTCGAAAGTATCGCTACTCGCATGATTGATGCATCGGTCAGTAGTAGGTACCGCTTGTAATCGCTCATATGGAATATCACTTCCACATTCCCTGCATATGCCATATGTTCCTTGTTCTAATGCATGAAGGGCTTCATTTATTTCCTCTAGTTCTTTCTCTGCATGTTCATTTAGGGCAAGGTCCTTTTCCCTTTCATACAGTTCTGTTCCAAGATCAGCAGGGTGATTGTCATAATTCGATAACTCACTCATTGATTCTTTGGGGAATTCTGTAGCCATCCCATAATGATCCTGAACATGATTAATCAATTCATTTTGCCGAGCTATTAAATCTTGCTTTATCTGGTTTAATTGTTCTCCAGAAATCATGAATTAGCCTCCTTCTAACCCGTATTACTTGAAAAAGGTTGCTAATCATACTATGTGTAAAAGCCTTATATTAATTCTTTAATTCCCTTTCCAGAAGCATGTCAATATGTGGAATACCATCCTCTAAATACTCGTCCGTTATTTGTTTAAATCCTAAAGAACCATAGAAGTCTTTTAAATAAACTTGTGCTTGAATTTTAATCTTATCTTCCTGCCAAACTTCATGTATATAAGTGATTGCTTTTTCCATAATCATTCTTGCATAGCCAAACGATCTAAACTTTGACACAACCAAAACTCGTCCGATTGCAGCAAACTCTTCATATTTCAGTCCCCTAGGAAGTAGTCTCACATTAGCAGCGATTTCTCCCCCGACAGTCAAATAATAATGGACAGAATCTTGATCCAAATCATCTAGTTCAGGATAGGGACACGCTTGTTCCACTACAAATACGTCTGTTCTAGCCTTTAGTAATGCATACAATTCTTGATTAGTAAGTTCTTTAAATGTTTTCATATGCCACTCCATGTTGTTCCCACTCCTCTAAGCGATTTTTCTTTTACAATGATGAAAATAATTATATAGTAAAAACAAGAAGGGAGTGCTACATAATGCTTACGAATAATACAAAAATTGGCTTCATCGGTACTGGAGTAATGGGGAAAAGTATGGTCCAGAACCTTTTACAAGCAGGTTATCCAGTTTCGGTCTATACAAGGACGAAAGAAAAAGCCCAAGATTTATTGAATCAAGGTGCAGATTGGAAGGATTCGGTTGCAGCGTTAGCCTCTGAATCGGACGTAGTCATCTCAATTGTAGGATACCCAAAAGATGTAGAAGAAGTATATTTCGGAACTAAAGGTATCATCGAAAATGCTAAAACAGGTTCTTACATTATTGATATGACCACTTCAAAACCTTCGTTAGCTGAAAGAATTTATCAAGAGGCTACAGAAAAAGGAATCCAAGCACTGGATGCACCTGTTTCTGGGGGAGATATTGGTGCTAGAAATGGAACATTAGCAATCATGGTTGGTGGTGACCAGGATGCATTTGAAGCCGTTTTTCCAATTTTTGAAGTTATGGGAAGTAATATTATTCTGCAAGGAAAAGCAGGAGCTGGACAGCATACGAAATTAAGTAATCAAATTGCCATCGCCTCTAATATGATTGGCGTTTGTGAAGCAATTGTATATGCGAAAAAGGCGGGCTTAGACCCAATTCGAGTTTTAGATAGTATTACAACTGGTGCAGCAGGAAGCTTTTCACTATCCAAACTAGCACCACGTATGATTGAGGGGGACTTTGCCCCGGGATTTTATGTAAAACATTTCATTAAAGATATGACCATTGCACTGGAATCTGTGGAAGAAATAGGACTATCCACTCCAGGTCTTGCACTTTCATTAAATCTTTACCGTGAGCTAGCTGAGAAGGGTGAGGCAGATAGTGGTACACAAGCATTAATTAAATTGTTTGATTCATCACTATAAGCGTTTTTCTATCTCGTTTTGCACAACAAATGCTAAATCATCGTTCCCAAAAAGTTGTAACACATATAAGACGGTTTCGTCTGAAATTTCTTCTGCTTCGTTTTTGGGAACAGTTAATTCCATTGTTTCTTCTAAGATATGGTTCTTCAGTTGATTCGGATATGCAGATTGGTATAACGCCACCGGATCTAAATCATGATTAATGCACCACTGAGCAAAAATTAATATCATCATCTTTTCATCGTTTTGATAATTTTCAATAATTTTTTCTTCTATTTGTTTTTTATCCATCTTTCTCACCTACTTTACGTAACAAAAACACCCACATGAAGCTAAGTGCTTGTTTTAATTGTGTTGGCAATCCCTGATAGTTTTTTTCCGTCACACCATCCTTATAAACACCAAAACCATCAACCACTTCAAACCCCAACTCTTTTGCCAGCTGAGAAAACTCCCATGGCATCATGGAATTACTAATGGTTTTTTCTCCATAAACTTTGCGATAGCCATTCATTCTAGGACCTGCGGTTGGTCCTAATATCCCTGCACAAAATAGCCCATTGGTTTTTAAGACCCTTTTTAGTTCTTCTAACGCTAAAGCTGGTACTTCAACCCATTCTAGAACATTGATGCTTAAAACGGCATCCATTGATTCTTTTCCAAAGGGCAATTCTCCAATGTCTGCTACTTCGAATGGGACTTCCTCTAGACGCTCTTTGGCCTTAGTAATCATCTCATCTGAAATATCCACACCAACCATGTAATGGCCTAATGAATGTAGAAGATAAGTTCCATAACCATCGCCACAGCCAACATCTAAGATCTTCGAGTTCTTATGTAAGTGTCGATTAAAGAAGGGAATGATGTCTTTTCTACTTCCATTCTCCCACATATCTTTGCTACGACCACTCCAAAAGTTAGCCCGGTTATTCCATTCCGCTTTTGATTTTTCCGACCAGTTAAATGAATTCATTTGTCCACCCCCATTAACATGAACCTATATAAAAAGGCTCATCTCTAATGAGATAAGCCTTTGGTTGTTTTAATTAAAGTTTAGTAACGTTAGCTGCTTGTGGTCCGCGGTTACCTTCAACGATTTCAAATTCAACTTCTTGACCTTCTTCAAGAGTTTTGAAACCATCAGTTTGGATAGCTGAGAAGTGTACGAATACATCGTCACCGTCTTCGCGCTCGATGAAACCGAAACCTTTTTCTGCGTTAAACCATTTTACTTTACCAGTCATTTATATGACCTCCTTATTGAATAGCTTGCAAAGTACAATTGAACCTAATACTTTTACACCTACTCTATATAAAGAGATCGTAAAGTATTACCAATTTCAATTACCTTTTGCTACCTATACTTTAACCGTTTAAGCAAAAAAAATCAAGTGAATCGGAAAGTTTTAATAAAAAAAATCATAAAAATATATTGACAAGTTAATTTTAATTGTAGTATGGGTTTTAATTTTTTATATTTCGTATCTCTTCACTGCTATATTCTATTGAAATTTTTGTAAAAACTTGTTAGACTTTAGTCTTGCAAGATAATAAAATAGTAAATATAACTACCAAAACATTTATATCTTGCAAATATGAATGATAGGTGGTAATAAAATGGAAAAGAAAGATTATCGGGTTTTACTGTACTACAAGTATGTAAACATCGAAGATCCGGAAACTTTTGCAAATGAGCATTTAGACTTTTGCAAAGAAAATGAATTAAAAGGTAGAATTTTAGTAGCAAAAGAGGGTATTAACGGTACTGTTTCAGGCACTGTCGAAAACACAAACAAATATATGGAAATGATGCACAACGACCCTCGTTTCAGTGATTTAACATTTAAGGTAGACGAGCATGATGGTCATGCGTTTAAGAAAATGCATGTACGTCCACGCAAAGAGCTAGTAACGCTTCGTTTGGATGAAGAAGAAAACCATGATCCCAAAGCATTAACTGGGGAATTTCTTTCACCAAAAGAATGGCGTGAAGCGATGGAACGTGATGATGTTGTTATTCTCGATACAAGAAATGACTATGAATATGAATTAGGACATTTCCGCGGCGCGATTAATCCAGATATTGAAACCTTCCGCGATTTACCTGAATGGGTACGTAAAAACAAACATTTGATTGAAGGTAAAAAAATCCTAACGTACTGTACTGGCGGAATCCGTTGTGAAAAATTCACTGGTTGGATGATTAAAGAAGGATTTGAAGACGTAGCACAGCTACATGGTGGTATCGTAACGTATGGTAAAGATTCAGAAGTACAAGGTGAACTATGGGACGGTCAATGCTATGTATTTGATGAACGAATTACAGTTCCAATCAACCGTAAAGACCATGTTATCGTCGGTAAAGACTACTTTGACGGTGAACCATGTGAACGTTTCGTAAACTGTGCAAATCCTGAATGTAATAAACAAATTCTCTGCTCAGAAGAAAATGAGCATAAATATATGCGTGGTTGCACACACGAATGTCGTGTACACCCAAGAAACCTATATGTAATTAACAATAACCTATCCCAAGAAGAAATTGAAAACAGACTAGCAATTATCGCTGCTGAGGAAAAGGTTACCCAAGAAGCATAAAAATAGACGGCCTAATGGTCGTCTTTTTATTTTATATCTAGTTACTCGCAGGTGCTTATCATAGTAAGTATACTCGGGCGAGACTGGCTCACCAGCCGCCCGAGGCAAGGTAGACACTGCGAAGGTTTTTTTGAGCAGATGTCGCCCCTGTGCTGGAAGTAAAAGCGAAGTGTATACTGGCTGCGGATTACGCTTTAAACACACCATTATAGTACTTTAGATAAAAAGTCTGCTGCCCTTTTCGTATTCGGATTAGAAAAAAATTCTTTCGGATTACCTTCCTCCATTATTTTCCCATCATCCATAAAGATAATTCGGTCTGCAACTTCCCTAGCAAAATTCATTTCATGGGTCACGACAACCATTGTCATACCTGTTTGGGCGAGGTCCTTCATCACATCAAGTACTTCTTTTACCATTTCCGGATCTAATGCAGATGTCGGTTCGTCAAATAGCATAATCTCAGGATCCATTGCTAATGCCCTAGCGATTGCTACACGTTGCTTTTGACCGCCAGACAAACGGCTAGGATATGCATCTATTTTGTCAGTTAGGCCCACTTTAGCTAGTAGTTCTTTTCCAATTTTCTCTGCTAAATCTTTTTTAGTATTCTTTACCTTTATTGGTGCATACATCACGTTTTCTAAAACAGTCATATGTGGAAATAAGTGAAAATGCTGAAATACCATGCCGATATTTTTTCTTATATCTAATTTATTTATCTTTGGATTCGATATTTCCTTTTCATTTATCCAGATATAACCTTTTGACGGATTTTCTAAAAGATTTAAACATCGCAAAAATGTAGACTTACCAGAGCCAGAAGGACCTATAACAGCAACCACTTCGCCTTGATTAATCGTAGTTGTAATATCTTTTAATACCGTATTTTCACCAAATGTTTTGCTAAGTTCTATCGTCTTAATCACTCTGTCTCAACCTCCGTTCCACCCAACTACCAATATTTGTTAAAATAAAGATCATCACCCAATAAATGATTCCTGCGAATAACAATGGTTCGAAGTTACGATAAATCTGTGCACCGACAATCTCTGCTCGTCGCATTAAATCCATATAACCAATTGTAGAAACAAGCGCAGATTCCTTGGTCAATGTAATAAATTCATTCATCATTGCAGGTAAAATATTCTTCGTTGCCTGAGGTAAAATAATATTGATCATCATCGGTCGGTAAGAAACACCTAACGCCTCTGCCGCCTCCACTTGACCTTTGTCCACTGCCAAAATACCAGCCCGAATGATTTCTGATACATAGGCTGCAGAGTTCAATCCAAAAGCTAAGACCGCACTTAAAAACACTGGAATATCATAATAGAATAATTGCGGTATAGCGAAATGAATAATCATTAATTGTAGAATTAATGGTGTCCCTCGGAATATCGATGTATAAATATCTGCTGGCCACTTCATCCATTTTTTATTACTAATCTTTAATAGCGCTAATCCGGTTCCTAATACTAGGCCAAATATAATTGATACACTAACAAACTTTAATGTTGCTCCAATTCCCTCTAATATAAAAGGAATTGAAGGCACGATCTGGCTAAAGTCCAAATTCATGCCTTCACACCTCGCTCTCTAGCTGCACAAATTATTGATAATCCGATAACCATTCTTCCTCTAACTTTTCTATCGTGCCATCTTCTTCAAACTGTTTTAACACTGCATTTACTTCTTCTACTATTTCACTTCCTTTTGGAAATGCAATAGCCATTCCTGGTGAACTTGTTGTTGGATCCTCAAACCCAGCAAAGCCTTGTGCGTTGATATAACCGGTCGCTACTGTTTTATCCATGTATGCAACATCAATGCGGTTTGAATTTAGTTCTTGAATTAGGATACTTGCGTCATCCACTTTTTTCACTTCAAATCCATACTCTTCTGCTAGCGCTTCCGCACCTTCTTCTTGAATCGTTCCTAACTGTACACCTACTATCTTTCCTTCTAAACTACTAAGATCTTGGAGTTCTGACTCAGGTTTAGCAATAAACATTTCACCTGAACGATGATACTCTGTGGAGAAGTCAACATTTTTACGTCTGTCCTCTGTTGCACTCATTCCTGCAAGTACCATGTCAACACGTTTTGCCTGCAGGGAGCCAATTAATCCATCAAAATCCATATCCTCAATCTTTAATTCAAACCCTAATTCTTCAGCGATTGCTTTTGCTAGCTCTACATCAAATCCAATAAAATTCCCTTCTTCGTCATAGGATTCAAAAGGGGGAAAGTCAGCAGAAGTTGCCATTTTCAATACCTTTTGTTTTTCCTCTGTTGTACTTGCTTCTCCTGAACCACATGCTGCTAATAAAACCAATAATAAAATTCCCATTAATCCATAGACCATTTTCTTCATTACAAATCTCTCCCTTATAATAATGTATAATAATAATTAAATATTCATTTTAGTGTATAAAAATTACTTATTATTAAACTCACTAATGATAGATTGATAAAGATTACTATTAGTAATAACATCTAACCCTGTATAAGCAAGAGCTAATACACCGGAATTTAATGTATCATAACCATCTTCTGTTACCGTTTGATGTGCAAATTCCTTTGTATGTGCGATTAGACCAGGCTTGTTTAAACTTATATAAGGATGAATGGCCGGCACAACCTGACTCACGTTACCCATATCAATGGAGCCATAGGACTGTTTTGCAGCTAAGATAGGTAGTTTACTAGTTTTTTCTAAGTTTTTCGTAAAAGCATTTGATAAGATTTCGTTTGTATTCATTTCATCATAACTAAGTTCGTAATTTGAAACTTCTAAGGTTGCACCAGTCATAAGCGCTGCACCTTTAGCAATGTTATTTACTTTTTCGACGACTTCATTTAAGTATGATCGTTCTTTAGCACGGAGATAGAGTTGCGCAACAGCGTAATCTGGGACTACATTGGCTGCTTTACCTCCATCTGCAATAATACCGTGAATACGAACATCTGACGGTAAATGTTCTCTTAAGGCATTTATTCCGTTGAACAACTGAATCACACTATCAAGCGCGTTAATTCCTTTTTCAGGTGATGCAGCTGCATGAGAGGCCTTTCCGCTATATGCAAATTGTATGGCATCCATAGCTAGTGATTCTCCACTTACATAGGACTGGTCACTTGGATGTAATATCATAGCAACATCGATATCATCGAAAATCCCTTGCTCACTCATTGGAACCTTCGCGCCATTCGTTTCTTCTGCTGGCGTTCCTAGTACGACAACATCCCCACCAACTTCTTCGACTACTTTACTAAGCAAAATCCCAGCGCCAACACTCATGGTACCAATTAAATTATGCCCACATCCATGTCCGACACCAGGTAAGGCATCATATTCAGCAAGATATGCAACGGTTGGTCCAGGCTTATCACTAGTAAATACAGCTTTAAATGCAGTTGGCCTTTCTACTACTCCTGTTTCCACTTCAAATCCATGTTCCTTCAATAAAGTAACTAATAGGTTCATAGATTCATACTCTTGGTCCCCTAGTTCTGGATGTTGATATAGTGTGTTGACAATCTCCCAAAGATTTTGTCCTATATCATTAAATTGTAACTTTAACATTTCCTTCATGTTTTCATTCACCTTTTGTGTATTATTATTAATTCGTATGTATATTTATACCATTATATTTATAATAATACAATACTTTTTTATGAAAAATATTATTATTTTAATATCCCTACTAAAAAGATGCATAGAATTAGAGATGGTATTTGAGTTAAAAAGTGATGCAGATTATGTTAATGTATACCATAAGAAGAAAGTTCTAAAAAATAACTTTCGAAGGAGAAGCTGAACGTGTATTTTTTTCTTAAAATAGGACTAAACCTTATTAAAATTAAAAACATTACCCTCGCCCTCTTCACGTTTCTTTTTGTATTGTTCTGTACGTTTACCATCTATGTATTGGAACCAGAAACGTTCGGCAATCTACTAAATTCATTTTATTTTGTTATGACAACTTTTACTACTGTCGGTTATGGAGACTATTCTCCTGTTACAGTTGTGGGTAAATTGTTTACAGTATTTATGTATTTGATGGGTATTGGGTTACTAAGTATCGTTATAGGGAAGATTTTCGATGCTCTGTCTATCTTTAGGCGGAAAAGGGAGGAAGGAAATTTGACTTACAGAAAGAAAGATCACATCATAATTATTGGCTGGAGCAAAAAAGCACAAGTTGCTGTCCATGAAATACTGAGTTCTAATAACACGATAGAGATCGTGCTAATTGATTCATTACCTAAAGCCCCTTTTGATATTAGCCTGGAGAGAGTACATTATATTCAAGGGGATACCGCTGAGGAGGCTACCTACCAAAAGGCTAATATATCCGGAGCTAAATCAGTAATTATCTTTTCCGATGAAGAAATAGAAAAACCATCCTTACGTGATGCAAAAACATTAATAGTCGCAATTATAGTAGAACGACTTGCCCCTAATGTACATACAACAGTAGAAATACTAATGGAAGAACATATTTCAAATTTCTCCCATGTGAAAGTTGATGAATTCATTCTATCTCAGGAAACCATCTCTAACTTGGCAGTCCGATCTGCTTTATATAAAGGTGTAAGTAAAGTGTATTCCCAGTTATTAAGTAGAAAGTATGGGGAAAATTTATACCAGATTATGAAAAAGGGTACATGGGATACGTATAGAGACGCCTTTGAGGATTTATTAAATCAGGGGGCAACCTTAATTGCAGACGGTAATAGGCTAGACATTAATAGAAGACTCGATGAAAAAATTCCCCTAAGTGCAGAGTTATATGTTATTTGTGATGAAGCTACATATAAAACCATTTCTTAATAAGTAAAAGGAGCTTGAGTAGTAATTACTCAAGCTCCTTTAAACGTTTAATAAGCTTTCGCCCAATACACTAATTCTTTTGCTTCTTTGCCACAGCAGACACATGTATCAGATACCTTTTCTTGCTCGAAAGGTATACAACGTGATGTTGCAGTCGTATCTTCTTTAATTTTCTCCTCACAAGCAACATCACCACACCACATTGCTTTAATAAATCCACCTTTTTCATCAAGCGTTTGTTTGAATTCATCCATGTTTGTTGCAACGGTAGTTTTTTCGTTGCGGTGTGCTAATGCTTTATCATAAAGGTTTTGTTGAACTTCTTCAAGAAGAGCTGGTAGGCGATCATTTAAATCACTTAATGACACAAATTCTTTTTCACCAGTGTCACGGCGAACTAGTACAACTTGATCCTTTTCAATATCCTTTGGTCCCATCTCAATTCGAACAGGAATTCCCTTCATTTCATACTCATTGAATTTCCAGCCAGGCATTTTATCACTTGCATCGATATCTACGCGTACTAGTGATTTTAATTGATCACGCAATTCATATGCCTTATCTAGTACACCCTCTTTGTGTTGGGCAATTGGAACAATCATTGCTTGTGTAGGTGCAATTCTTGGTGGAACAACTAAGCCTCGGTTATCCCCATGGACCATGATTAATGCTCCCATGATTCGAGTTGATAGTCCCCAAGAAGTTTGGTGAACAAATTGACTCTTACCATTTTCATCTAAATACGTAATGTTAAATGCTTCTGCAAATCCCGATCCAAAATGATGAGAAGTTCCAGATTGTAGTGCCTTTCCATCATGCATTAGTGCTTCAATAGTTAACGTATACTTTGCTCCAGCAAATTTTTCTTTTTCTGTTTTTCGGCCACGATAAACTGGTACTGCCAGATAGTTCTCTACTAAATCGGCATATACTTCTAACATGCGATCTGTTTCGTTTGCCGCATCTTCATCTGTTGCATGAGCTGTATGCCCTTCTTGCCAGTGGAATTCAGATGAACGAAGGAATGGACGAGTTGTCTTTTCCCAGCGCACAACATTTCCCCATTGGTTATAAAGCTTTGGTAGGTCACGATATGAATGGATATTTTTTGAATAGTAGTCACAGAAAAGAACCTCTGATGTTGGTCGAACTGCGATTCGCTCCTGTAATTTTTCATCTCCACCATGGGTTACCCAAGCTACTTCTGGTGCAAAGCCCTCCACATGATCTGCTTCTTTTTGCAGTAAGCTTTCAGGGATAAATAATGGAAATTGTACATTGGAGTGACCTGTTTCTTTAATCATTCGGTCTAACTCGTCTTTTACATTTTCCCAAATGGCATAGCCATATGGTTTAATGATCATTGTTCCTCTTACTTGGCCGTATTCTACTAGTTCTGCTTGTTTGACGACGTCGGTGTACCATTGTGCGAAGTCATCTTCCATTGCTGTGATTTTTTCTACAAAATCTTTGTTTTTCTTTCCCATCTTTAGCACCTCTTTTTATTTATTTTATTTTATTTTAGAAAGGCAAGGTTTCCCTAATTAGAACTGTGTACTTATATCGGTTGCTCTGAGCGGCCCGAATACACGGAGACTCCTGCGGGAGGAAAGGCATCGGTGAGACCCCGCAAGAGCGTTAGCTCTGAGGAGGCTCACCAGCCGCCCGCGGAAAGCGGAGTGTATTCGGGCCGCGGTTTTGGCCAGAACAACATAACTCTTGCTTATAAGAAATCAGCCTTTATTAAACACAAAAAAACCTCCATCCGTAAAAGGGACCGAGGATTGGTGGTACCACCCTTGTTTACTATTTACAGGTTGTAAATAGTACACTTAGCTTGATAACGGTCAGGGACCGCGCGCATTTTCAAGGGGTAAACCTATCTAAAGGCGAACTCCAAGGCAGGTTCCAATTAACGTCTATGGAAATTCTCACCAACCATTTCCTCTCTGAATAGACAGTCTAAATTGTACTAATCCTTTTCAACGTTTCAATATTACATATTAAGTTTAATATAATGACCAGCCGTTAGAAAGTCAAGTTTTCCAGTAAATGATTTTTATCTTACTATATAATTATTCATCCTATTGAATTCGAAATTATTTGAAACCTCATAACACTTATTATCGTATACAATAAATAGGAGGGATTTTATGGCTGAAACCTTATATTTTCATGACAATTTTTTCTCAAGTGGAACAACGGATATTTATAATTCTCAAAAGGAAATTGTAGGAACACTTGATTTAAAAAGTGCCTTTTCTGATGGCGTTGATGTATTAGATCCAGAAGGCACCTTACAATTACGCGGATATTTTCCATTCTTTTCTCATAAATGGAATGTAGTGAATTCAACTGAAGATACAGTGGGAATTCTTCGAGCTAGATTTGCACTTTTTAGGAAACTTTTTGAATATGAAGCAAGTGACCAGGGGTTTTATACTATTGAGTCGGAGGCTTTTTCTCGTGAGTATTCGGTTCTAAACCCTAGCGGATCGTTAATATGTGAATTTAAACGTGTGGATGACTTCTTTGAATCTCCTGCATTCCAGTTAATCAATTATAGTGATACAATCCCATCAATCGAATGGATTACTATCGTTATGGGAGTTAACGCTATTCAGAAGCGACGCAGAAGAAATAATGCAGCAGCTACTTAAAGCTGCTGCATTTCCTTTAAGAAATAACACCAATGATAAATAGAATAATCATGATGATTTGTACAAATACTTTAGCAAACGTTCCACTTAAGAAACCGAGTAATGAACCAATGGATGCCTTAAAAGCTTCATTAAAAGTTCTTTTTTGAACCATTTCAATAATTAGAACCGCTAAGAAAGGAATGACAATAATCCCAAACGGCGGCATGATGAAGGACCCAACAATGACTGCGATTGCTGCACCTCTCTCCCCCCATTTACTTCCACCAAACTTCTTAACAAAGAAGCTATTTGCTAGAATATCTGCCACAAATAAGAGAACGGTAAATACAATCATGAGGGTCCAGAATACCCAACCTAACTCTTCTCCATTAATTCCAAACTGGTACAATAGAAATCCAATCCAAATCAACAGTACAGAAGGGATAATCGGATAAATCACACCGACGAAGCTTAAAACAAATAATGCTACAATTATAACCCATAGAAGTATATCGACCATTAGTTACCCCCAATATTACTTTACTTCTTTTTTCTGAAACATGCTCGAGAGCTTTTTTTCTTCTTTATTGATAATACGTTTATAATTCTCTATATGTTTCAAGATACTTAATACAGATAGTAGTATAACTATCATTGTTGGCTCCAAACCATAGAAATAATACGTTGTAACTAAAAATGAAATATACATCATCAATACACCTATGACGAGGTAGTCGGTAGCAAAGGTGAAAATCAATAAAATCCCTATACCGATTAAAGCAATTTTCCAATCAATGGCAAGTAATATCCCAACAAGTGATGCTGTTCCTTTGCCACCACTAAATTTCATGGTAATTGGGAAATTGTGACCTAAGATAACTGCTAATGCCGTAACATAGATTAATAGAATTTGAGCATCTCCAGTTATCGCGTTTCCATTGAGAATATAAAGCATTAATAGTACGGCTAGTGTTCCTTTGAATATATCGATTAGGGCAACAAGTATGCCATACTTCCAACCTAATAAAATGGTTGTGTTAGAAGCTCCTGCATTTTTTACACCAGATTTTTTTATATCTATCTTTTTATACTTTCCAACTAATTGAGAACCATGAACACAACCAAAGAGATAACCAATAACTATACTAATTAGTAAGTACATGTTCTTCCCCCTTGTTCAATTCACTTCACATGTGTTTACTTTATTCTAATATATTCATAGTAAATTGGATACTGCCTTTTTTATGGAATACATACAGCTATTTAAATCACTTTGAAAAAACTATCTCCAATAAAAGAAGAGATTGGGACATAACTAAATCAAAGGAATGTAAATGCGAACAATAACCTTATTAGCCCCGGAAATATACGGAGACTCCTGTGGGAGGATAGGCATCGGTGAGACCCCACAAGAGCGATAGCTCTGAGGAGGCTCACCAGCCGCCCACGGAAAGCGTAGTATATTTCCGGGGCGGGTTATATGCACTATTAATAATGTTCGGATTTACCCTTGATAGAATTACTTTTGTCCTAATCTCTTCTTTACTTATTGCAGCCACTTATTTTAGTTTGAACGATCCGATGACTCTTCATCATTATCATCCGCTTCTCCCTCTACCTTTGGAGGAAGTGGATCAATTTTATGTTTATATCCGTAACCTTTATCAAGCGTTAATATAGATAAATAAAGAACAATTGCCGTAATAACAATACAAATAATCGCAACGACCCATATCATTTTTATTACTCCCCCTTTTCGCGTAGAATCCATTGGTTATATTCTAACATGAAACCATCTATTTGTTAGGTAAATAGTTTTATATTCCTTGTCGAATATTGAGGATTTGCTAGATAAACTAACAATATACTCGCATCTTTAAGAATGAAAGAGCTCTTCCACTTATATCAAATCTAATACTAAATAATTTAAAATTATCTAATAATACTAGGTTTGTTTCCCCTGTAATATATCGGTAACATTAACATGTAACTGTTTACCAAAGATATACCCCAATATCTTTTCCTAAATCCTTCGTACATAAACCCATCCAGTTACCCAGTTAGAAGTTCTAATCTATTTACTAATACATCTAGCTTTTAGAGTTGGAGTATTTAAAATTATAGGAGGTTTTTATACTTTATGAAGAAATTATTAGTAGCATCCATACTGTGCTTAACCATTGCTTTCTTAGCAGCATGTGGATCAGAAGAAGAAAGTAAATTGGCTAAGCTACAGGAAGAAGGTAAGGTAACGATTGGATTTGCCAACGAAAAACCTTATGCATATGAAGAAGATGGTGAATTAAAAGGGGCTGCAGTGGACATTGCCACAGCCGTATTCGCAGAGCTTGGTGTTGAAGAAGTTGAATCGGAGTTACTAGAATTTGGTCAACTTATCTCTGGACTAAATGCTGGTCAATTCGATGTAATAACTGCTGGTATGGCAATTAAGCCAGACCGTTGTGAGAACGCAGCTTTTGGTGAACCGGAAATGATGTATGGGGAAGGGCTAATCGTACAGACAGGTAATCCTCTTAATCTAGAAAGCTATGAAGATATTGCAAATAATCCAGATGTAGTTGTTGCTGTTATGCAAGGTGCAACAGAAAATGACTTTTTAAAGGAAAGTGGCGTAGACCCTAGTCAAATCCTTTCTGTACCAGATATTCCAGCATCGATTGCTGCTGTGCAATCAGGACGTGCTCATGCAACAACTGGAACAGAGATGACTATCAAGGATGCTCTAGCTTCTGCTGGCACTGATGAACTGGAGTTTGTTGAAACATTTGAACAACCAGATGTAGAAGGTGTACCAAGTTATGGGGCAGCTGCATTTAATCTGGAAGATGAAGAACTACTTGAGGCTTACAATGAAGTACTTGCTGAACTTAAAGCCGATGGTACTGTTGCTGAGTTATTAGAAAAGAATGGCTTCAGTGAACAGATGAATATGGTTCCAGATGAAATTACAACTGAAAAAGTCTGCAGCGGTGAGATTTAAATAATACGGTCCTAATTTCAACAAGACTCCATAGGGTTTTCCCCATCAGGGGGTCAGTCCCTATGGAGTTTTTTAAAGCTTTTCAAAGGAGTGATTATGATTAATGCCATTATAGAAGTTTTCCCTGTATTAATGAAGGGGATAAATATCACGATTACAGTCTTCATTCTTTCAACAATATTTAGCTACTTATTTGCTTTTATTGCAGGTCTTTGTCGTGTATCCAATAATAAACTAGTTAGAGCTGGTACGAGTGTTTACGTGGAAATCTTTCGAGGCACCTCGTTAATCGTACAGCTATTCTGGCTATACTATGCGATTCCTATGCTATTCGATGTTGGTATTGATAACCGACTTATGGCTGGGGTATTAGCCATATCATTAAATTATGGCGCCTATATGTCTGAGATTGTTCGCGGATCCATTCTAGCCGTTGATAAAGGACAAACGGAGGCATCTATTGCGCTTAACCTTTCTCGCGCTCAACGCATGAGAATCGTTATCTTCCCCCAAGCTCTTCGCATGATGTTACCTGAGTTTGGAAATTATCTCATTCAAATACTGAAAGCAACTTCACTCGTTTCATTGATTGGAATGACAGATATCTTATACCATGGAAACATCTTAAGAAGTACAAATCTATCCGCGGCACCTACCGTGTATTTACTATTACTAGTATTCTACTTTATTATGGCATTGCCACTAATCTTCCTAACGCGTAAAGGCGAGCAGATTTCGAAGAGAGGAGTGGCTAGTTAATGGATATTAATTGGAAATGGGATATGTTTTTTGAAGCATTCCCTTATATCTTACAAGGATTAGGTGTTACAGTAGGACTAACCTTTGCATGTTTTCTATTTGCGTTAGTTTTTGGATTTGTGTGGGTCTTTTTGAGAAGAATTAAATTCAAACCCGTAAACTGGCTTGTTACATGGATTATGGAGTTTATACGTTCTACTCCTCCACTAATTCAATTGTTTTTTATTTATTATGCTTGGCCGATGGTTCCTGGAATTGGGGTATCCCTTTCTTCCTTTGAAGCTGCTATTCTAGGACTAGGTATACACTTTAGTACGTATATTGGTGAAGTATATCGTTCAGGAATAGAAGGTGTTGATAAGGGGCAATGGGAAGCGTCTACTGCGTTAAACTTTTCAACGAGACAAAAGTGGACTAAAATCATATTACCACAAGCAATACCACCGACCATTCCAATGCTAGGAAATTACTTAATCATTATGTTTAAGGAAGTTCCTCTAGCTTCAACGATTGGGGTAGTTGGTATCTTAGCTTTAGCTGAAACATATGGTACGGATAACTTCCGCATGTTAGAAGCCTATACCATTGTTGCGCTTATTTTCTTAGTATTAAGTTATCCTTCAGCTATCTTAATCAATAAATTGGAAAAGAAAATGAACCGCCGCTTTGATAAAAAAGCAGCGCTTCAGGACAGTAAAGGAGCGGTAGTATAATGACTGAATCTATAAAAGAAAATAGCTCTAGCATCTCTAAAACAAATTCAGACCCCATCGTCGAATATAAAAACGTTCATAAATCCTTTGGAGATGTAGAAGTTTTAAAGGGTCTAGATTTAGATATTTATCCTGGTGAAAAGGTTGCCTTAATTGGTCCAAGTGGCTCAGGTAAAACGACAATCATTCGTATGCTAATGACCCTAGAACAGCCAACATCAGGTGAGATTATAGTGGACGGGAAAAATCTTTGGCATATGGAGAAGAATGGTAAATTAGTTCCGGCTAGTGAACATCATTTACGCGAGGTTCGTGGAGACATCGGAATGGTTTTCCAGCATTTTAACCTCTTCCCTCATATGACTATTTTGCAAAACTGTATGACAGCACCCATCCATGTTAAAAAGGAAGGTAAAGAGACCGCAAGAAAACGTTCAATAGAAATGTTAGAAAAGGTTGGACTTGGAGATAAATTAGATAATTATCCAAGTCAATTATCAGGTGGTCAGAAGCAACGTGTTGCTATGGCCCGCGCTTTAGTTATGCGACCGAAGATTATGCTTTTTGATGAGGTTACTTCTGCACTAGATCCCGAGCTAGTTGGTGAAGTACTAGAGGTTATTCGTGATATTGCTAAAGAAGGCGAAATGGCTATGGTACTTGTTACACATGAAATGGACTTCGCTTTAGAAGTTGCCGATCGTGTCATCTTCCTAGATGATGGTGTTATTGCGGAGCAAGGAGCACCTTCTGAAGTTCTTGAGGAATCTGATAATGAACGACTACAGCAATTCTTATACCGATTCAGAAGCTAATTAAAAGGCTATGCGATTACTCGCATAGCCTTTCTTATTGTGGATCTTCTCCTATAATTCGAACTTCACGCTCAAGCGTAACACCAAACTTCTCTTTAACAGTCGCTTGAACATGATGAATTAAACTGATATATTCATCAGCAGTAGCATTGTCTTTATTTACAATAAAGCCAGCATGTTTCAAGGAAACCTGTGCACCACCGATTTGGGTTCCTTGTAAGCCGCTATCTTGGATTAGTTTACCTGCAAAGTATCCAGGAGGTCGTTTAAACACACTTCCACAGGATGGATACTCCAATGGCTGCTTCGACTCTCGTTTATAGGTTAAATCATCCATGACGGCCTTTATTTCATCATACTCTCCCTCTTGTAAGGCAAATGTAGCTTCAAGTACGATATACCCGTTATCAGGAATGTTACTCGTACGGTATTCTAAATCTAAGTCTTCTGCACGTAATGTTAGCAAATCACCATTAGAATCTACTACAATCGTACTTTCTAAACAATCCTTGATTTCTCCACCATACGCTCCTGCATTCATATATAGTGCTCCACCTACAGATCCTGGAATTCCACATGCAAACTCCAAACCGGTAAGCCGTTGCTTTAGGGCTTCTCTTGATGTATCAATAATACGCGCACCACTTTGCGCAATAACTTTTGTACCCTCTGTCTTAATCTCTTTTAACTTATTTAAATTCATGACGATTCCACGAATACCGCCATCTTTTACGATTAAATTAGAACCATTTCCTAATAGCGTAAAGGCTATTTCTTCTTTGTTTGCAAGTTTTATAATCTGTCTTACCTCATCATACGTTTCCGGTGTAACTAACCAATCTGCTTGCCCACCAAGTCGTGTATACGTATGATTTTTTAAAGGCTCGTTAACCATCACATTTATCTCAGATGTAATGCTAATTAACTTTTCATATACATGATGATTGCTCACTACATATCATTCCTTTAATCAAAGTCCAATAATTATATCCATCTATATTATTGTAAGTTATTTTATGCTTTCACGCCACTTATTAAAGATACACTATTCTTTTTATATGCGGATATTTCATTTGCATTACAGAAAAATTAATAATGAGCTTTGACTAAGGTTTTTTGCTTCAAAATAAACCATGTGAAGTAGGAAGCAATTCCTGCAAGCAGGAGCTTTACTGCAATAAGTGGTACTACAAAGAAAATCGTGAAGAGCATGGATGCCCATAGTAATGTAACACCAATAACCTTAGCTGAAAGAGGAATTCCTTTACCTTCTCGATAATTTTTAATATATGGGCCTAGATAGTTATTTGTGATTAACCATTCATATAACCGCTCCGAACTCCTGATAAAGCATGTCGCGGCAAGAAGCAATAAAGGAGTAGTTGGAATTAATGGTAGGAATATACCAATGATAGCTAATCCCAATGATAGTAAACCAATAAGTATTAGTAGTAGACGTTTCATTAACATTGATATCACCGCTATTCCCTATTTTAATTTACATATTATTATACCATTCCATGAAAAGCTCCATCCTGGCTATTTAGAAGAATTATGTGACAACTTTTTTACTTGATTAATAGCGTGATAGCTTGGTTCTCCACCGAGGAACGTAGCTATGTATTTAAAACCAATCGATTCTAACAACTCTAGTGAATCATTAAACTTGTATCCCAACGTTCCGGCAACATGAGAGTCTGATCCAAGCGTAATAATCTCCCCTCCCAATTCCTTGTAAAGCCTTAAAATATCATCACTCGGCATACCACTATTCAAGCCATATCGAAATCCGGATGTATTTAGCTCTATACCTTTTCCTTTTTCAATAATTACCTTCAATATTTCAGCAATAATTTCATGAAAGTTCTTCTTACTTCCCTGTTTATATCGTTTTACTAAATCTAAATGCCCCAATACAGAGAAGTCTTCAAAATTCTGGATACAGTAATATAATTCTTTATAGTAGGTTGCATATGCTTCCTCTACCGTTCGATCATGAAAGAACTTTCCAGAGTGCAAATCCATACGGTCTGTTGTATGCATCGAACAGATAACAAAATCAAATTCATTGGCTTGAAGCAATTTTTTATATCGGTTAAGTAAATTAGGCTCCACCCCTATTTCTATTCCCTTCTTTATGTGGATATAATTCCTGTACTTTTCCTGCATTTGTTTAATTTTTTGATCATATAACGCTAAATCAAATTCAAATATAATGGAAGAATCCGGGTATTCATAATCGATATGCTCTGTAAAACATATCTCCTTCAACCCTAACTCAATCCCTTTTAGAACAGTCTCCTCCATCGGTGTTTTGCAATCTGCCGAAAAATTACTATGTACATGATAATCAAACATGACGATTCCCCCTATAGTTGACAATTACTTTCTTACATATTAGAATACATTATAACTTTACTTAGATAAAGTGATAAAGTGGTAAATCAATAAAGTATAAAATTTTTCATTAAAGGAGTCTATTATGGAACCCTACTTGAAATCTGTTTTGGATGAGTTTTCTAATGCTAGAGAAACATTCATTCGTACGTTAACCAATCGCTTTAATACATATGGATATCAGAAAATTACTACCCCTGTATTTGAGAACTATCATTTATATACATCGGTCCAAGGAACGATACCACTTGATGAAATGGTAAAGGTAATTTCACCTGATGGTAAAGTACTAGTCTTACGTCCCGATGTCACCATACCTATTACTCAATTAGCCTCATTACAACATCATGAGCAGACAACAGAAGCTCGATACGCATACATACTCGATGTGTTTCGCAACTCTTTTCATTCGAATGACGGCTATGTTAAAACTCAAGCCGGGGTGGAGTTTCTCGGAAGTGCCCGTCCGGAAGCAGATTTTGAGGTTATTTCACTAGCTATTAATGGATTATTAGATTTAGAGTTTACAAGTTTCAAAATCGAGATTGGTCACGCTGGTGTGATGAAAGAAATGCTTAAGATACTGTCCCTTTCCAACGAACAAGAGGATCAATTTAAACAGTACATCACGTCAAAGAATTTCACGAGTTTAGAAGAGTTTTTATTCCAATTAGATATTGATCCTTCCGTAAAACAATCTTTACTAACACTACCGCTTCTATATGGTAGACCGGATGATGTTTTAGAAAAGGCATTATCACTCTCTCTGACAACACAGATGACCAGAGAATTGGAGAGATTACAAGAAGTCTATGAGCTGTTAACGTTATATGGTTTTGGTGACTATGTCGTTATTGATTTAGGCTTGATTAACAACATGGGGTATTACTCAGATATTATTTTCCAAGGGTATATCGAAAACATTGGCAAACCAATATTACTAGGTGGTAGATATGATTATCTGGCAGAACAGTTTGCAAATCCAGTCCCTGCTATCGGCTTTGCTTATGATGTCGATGCACTACTTGCTTCCAACCCAAACAGTCCTATATCACCACAGCAAATCTACATCCAATATGATCAGAACAAAGCACCTGAGGCACTAAGACTGACTAAGCGTTTAAGAGATTTAAACTATACTACTATTCTATCCAACACAGTGAAACTAGACAGTAATTGTTATTCCATATCCATTAACAACACAGAAAGCAGCATCTCCTATCGAGGATTCAAGCGAGCCTTTACAAATGTTGATGAACTTCAGAATTTATTACAAACCATGAAGGAGGAGGTTCCATGCAACCCATAACATTAGCCTTAGCAAAAGGGAGAACTGCGACAAGCACGATTAAATTATTGAAAAAAGCTGGATATTGTTTTGAAGACTTCCATGAAAAGAGCAGAAAACTGGTTTTCTATGATACCAACCAATTGGTTCAATTAATTTTTGTTAAAGCCGTAGATGTTCCAACATACGTAGAAAAAGGAGCAGCTGATGTTGGCATTGTTGGAAAGGATAATATCTTAGAGACTGCAGCTGATATATACGAGATGCTTGATTTAAAAGAGGGGAAATGTAAGTTTGTTATTGCCGGAAAGGAACCAACCATTCTACAAAAGAAACGACTAGTTGTAGCCTCAAAATACCCTTCTATCACGACACATTACTTTGAAAAGAAAGGTATTCAAGCGGAGACAATCAAACTCAATGGTTCCGTTGAGCTAGCCCCTCTTATTGGTATGGCAGATGTCATTGTAGATATTGTAGAAACTGGAAGAACATTAAAAGAGAACGGATTATTTGTTTTAGAGGAATTAGAAGATATTAGTACAAGGTTAATAACTAATAAAGCTAGCTTTGCAACAAAAACTAGTAAAATAGAAAACTTTATTCGAAATCTGCAACTTGCTTTGGAGGAATAGTATGAAAATCATATCAGGAAATCAGTTTTTACAAACCTATCAAAGCCCTTTCGCCACAGGAAATTTAGAAGAACTAGACACTCGTGTGAAATCGATCTTAGAAAAGGTCCGTACAGAAGGTGATAAGGCATTAAGAGAACTTACAGAAAAGTTCGATGGAGCAACTATTGATCACCTAATTGTTTCTAAAGCGGAAATTGAAGAAGCAAAAGGACTTGTGGACCGTAATTTCATAACCGCTATTCGCCAAGCAGCTGAGAATATTGATGCTTTTCACCGAAATCAAAAGGAAGCGTCCTGGTTTACCGATGATCAAGATGGCATTATTCTTGGGCAAAAAGTGACACCAATCGAAAAAGTCGGTGTCTACGTTCCAGGCGGAAAGGCGAATTATCCTTCCACGGTATTAATGAATGTGATCCCCGCCAAAATTGCTGGCGTTCAGGAGATCAGCATAGCTACTCCTCCTAGGGCAGATGGAACCATTAACCCATATGTCCTAGTAGCAGCTTCCATCGTTGGAGTTAGCCGCATCTATAAGATGGGAGGCGCACAGGCTATTGCAGCACTGACTTACGGAACAGAAACCGTTGATAGAGTCTATAAAATAGTAGGTCCAGGTAATAATTATGTAGCACGGGCAAAGAAATGGGTGTATGGCGATGTTGCTATTGATATGATTGCTGGTCCGAGCGAGATCTGTATTATAGCTGATGAAGAAGCAAATCCTTCATTTGTAGCCGCTGACCTATTATCACAAGCAGAGCATGATGAAGAGGCTAAGTCGATTTGTATTACAACTAGTAAAACGCTCGCTAATAAAGTCGCGCAAGCAGTAGCCAATCAATTATCCCTGTTAGATCGTGGTGACATCGCCCAAGCTTCTATTCGAAATAACGGAAAAATTATACTGGTAGATTCGGAGCGAGAAGCATATGAGATTGCTAACTTCATCGCTCCAGAACATCTACAGCTCATGGTATCTAATCCGGAAGAGAAAATACCAATGATTAAAAATGCAGGAGCAATATTTTTAGGAGCCTATTCACCTGAACCGCTCGGGGACTACCTAGCCGGTCCTAATCATACGCTACCGACGAACGGAACGGCAAAGTTCTCATCTCCTCTAGGGGTATACGATTTCGTGAAAAAATCTAGTATTATTAGCTATTCCAAAGAAGCATTACGTAAAGTTTCGAAATCCATCGAATGTCTCGCGAATACAGAAGGCCTCGAGGCTCACGCTCAATCTATAAAAATACGAGGAGGGAACTAGATGAGAAAAGCCTCACTAAAACGGAAAACGAATGAAACTTCTATTCAGTTGGATTTTAATCTGGACGGAGAAGGAAAATCTACTATTCATACAGGTGTAGGATTTATGGATCATATGCTCACGCTGTTCTCCAAGCACGGACTTTTTGATTTATCACTAACGTGTAATGGTGACCTAGAAGTTGATCAACATCATACGGTGGAGGATATCGGTATTGTATTAGGAAAGGCATTTACTAATTCCATAGGAAATAAGGAAGGCATTACCCGTTATGCATCCGTTAATCCGTTACTACACCAATGGACGAGGCACTATCCAATGTGACAGTAGACATTAGTGGAAGACCTTATTTTGTTTATCATGTGGAAGGGTTGAAGGATCAGGTAGGAAGCTTTGATACGGAACTGGTAGAAGAGTTTTTCCAAGCTTTTGTCAATCAAGCTCAAATCAACCTACACATAAATCTTTATTATGGAAAGAATACACATCATATCATTGAATCTATATTTAAAGGATTTGGCCGCGCAATGGATATCGCTAGTTTCAAAAATCCAAGAATTGTTGGAGTTCCCTCCACAAAGGGATCACTCTAGCTAAAGGAGATTTTTATAGATGATTGCAATTATTGATTACGGAGCAGGCAACATCAAAAGCCTTCAATTTACATTATCGAAACTAAATATACCAAACATCCTAACGCAAGATGAAACAATTATTAGAAACAGTAAAGCAATGATCCTCCCGGGTGTAGGATCCTTTCAAGATGCAATGGAGGAACTTAAGAAAGCCAACTTAGATACGATTATTAAACAAGAGGTAGAAAACGGCAAGCCGATACTTGGCATTTGTTTAGGGATGCAGTTATTCTATGAGACTAGTAATGAAGGTGGAAACACTGTTGGACTCGGTCTATTAAAGGGGCATATTGAGCGAATTCCCACATCCGTTAAGGTTCCACATATGGGATGGAATACCCTTCACTTAAAACAAGGCTATGAAATTACGTCTAACATCCCTGTTGAAGATACGTATGTATACTTCGTCCATTCCTATTATGCGAATAAGGTAGAGGAAGAAGATGTGGTTGGAAGCTGTACATATGGGGATGAAGTACCAGCAATTGTTCAACGAGACAACATTATTGGTATGCAATTTCATCCGGAGAAAAGTAGTGTTATTGGTATGCAACTTTTAAAAAACTTTAAGGAGATGTTCCTATGATTCTATTTCCAGCGATTGATATTTTAAACGAAAAATGCGTCCGGCTCATACAAGGAGATTATGCAAAAGAAAAAATCTATAGCAACTCCCCCCTAGCGATGGCGGATAGGTGGATTTCTTTAGGAGCGACTGCTTTACATATCGTGGATTTAGATGGAGCAAAAACTGGAAATGCCACAAACCAAACAATCATTGAACAAATCACTTCTAACACTAACGTACCAATTCAAGTTGGCGGTGGAATACGGAGCATGGAGCAAATTGAAAACTATCTATCCATCGGCGTTCAAAGAGTCATTTTGGGCACAGCTGCTGTACATAACATCTCACTACTAAACCAAGCAGTGGATATTTTTAAGGATAAAGTTGCGGTTTCTATTGATGCTAGGGATGGATTCGTAGCAACAGATGGATGGCGTCAAACGAGTAATGTGTTGGCCGTGGATTTGGTGAAACAACTCGAACAAATTGGCGTACAAACCATTATCTATACCGATATTTCGAAGGATGGTATGTTGCAAGGACCAAACTTCCAAGAACTAGAAAACTTGCAACACGCCTCTTCTGTACGCGTGATAGCTTCTGGAGGTATCTCCAGCAATGATGACGTGAAGAAACTTTCAGATATGAATTTGTATGGTGCGATTATTGGTAAAGCGTTATATGACAATAGTGTTGATTTCACTGAATTACTGGAGGTTACGAGAAATGTTAGCTAAACGAATTATCCCTTGCCTCGATGTGGACAAAGGAAGAGTTGTGAAGGGGAAGCAATTTCAATCGATACAAGATGTCGCAGATCCAGTAGACTTAGCCATCCGTTACAACAAGGAAGGAGCTGACGAACTCGTATTTTATGATATTACCGCCTCTAATGAAGAAAGAAATATTTTTCTAGATATGGTAGAAAGTGTAGCCGCTACTATAAATATCCCATTTATGGTTGGTGGTGGGATTCGGACCATTGAGGATATAAACCAAGTGCTACATGCTGGAGCTGACAAGGTGTCTGTTAATAGTGCTGCTATTACTAACCCATCACTAATAGAAAAGGCTGCTTCTAAATTTGGTAGTCAATGCATTGTTTTATCTATCGATGCAAAGGAAATAGAACCTGGGAAATGGCAAGTATTTCAAAATGGCGGAAGATTGAATTCGGGAATAGATGCATTGGAATGGGCTATCAAGGGAGAGCAACTCGGTGCCGGTGAGCTTGTCATTAACTCTATCGATGTAGACGGTGTAAAAAACGGGTATAACCTCACTCTTACCAAAGCCATTGCCGATGTTGTTAATATTCCAATTGTTGCTAGTGGTGGAGCAGGAAGTCTAGAGCATTTTCAACAAGTACTCCGTAACAATATTGCTGATGCTGCACTAGCTGCTTCAGTGTTTCACTACGAACAAATTAAAATATCTACACTAAAAAACTACCTAGCACAACAAAAGATCCCTGTAAGGAGCGTTGTTTGATGGATAATCTTGACCTTAATAACCTATTTTTGAAAACCAGTCTAATACCCGCCATTATACAAGATCAATCTTCTGGCAAAGTGTTAATGCTAGCATATATGAATAAAGAATCCCTACAAAAAACACTAGAGACAAAGGAAACTTGGTTTTACTCTAGAAGTAGAGAAGAGCTGTGGAATAAAGGAGCAACATCTGGTAATACGCAAGTCGTAAAACAAATTCAATACGACTGTGATGCTGACAGTCTGCTCATTCAAGTGGACCCCCAAGGTCCTGCTTGTCATACCGGAGAGGAAACGTGTTTTTACCAAACTTTATGGAATGAAAAAGAACCTTCCTTCTCTATTGTTGAGGATATTACCAAAGTCATTAAAAGCAGAAAACTAGAAACAACAGAAAATTCCTATACAGCTTACCTCTTCCAGGAAGGTATGGATAAGATTCTTAAAAAAGTCGGAGAAGAAGCAAGTGAAGTTATTATCGGTGCAAAGAATCAAAATAACCAAGAAACCACCTGGGAGATTGCTGATCTCACCTATCATCTTTTAGTCCTCATGGAATTAATGGGAATCACCGTTTCTGATATTAAAGAAGAATTAGCAAAAAGACATTTAACCAAAGCGGGGAATTAGTATGAGTAAGTATTGGAGCTCCTTGGTCAATCGTACCGACCCTTACGTACCAGGTGAACAAATAAATGACCCTTCAATCATAAAGTTGAATACAAATGAAAATCCATATCCACCTGCAGATTCTGTCCTGCAAGCTATTCAACATGAAGTTGGAGAGGCACTAAGGCTATATCCATCTCCAAGTGTCAGTGGACTTAGAGAAGCAATTGCCAAAGTCCACGGAGTAAGTCAAGAAAATGTCTTTGTTGGAAATGGTTCCGATGAGGTATTAGCCTTTTCCTTCATGGCTTTTTTCGAACCGGGTAAAAAAATACGTTTCCCTAGTATTACGTATAGTTTTTATCCTGTGTATGCTAAACTTTTCAATCTGGATTTTGAAGAGGTTAGCTTAAACCATGATTTTACTATAAACACTAATGCTTTTTATCAGTCGGAAGGTGGCGTCATCTTCCCAAACCCGAACGCTCCAACTGGGATATTATTACCTATAGAACAGGTCGAAGAAATCATCTTTCAAAACGAAGCAAATATTGTCATTATTGATGAGGCATATATTGATTTTGCAAAAGAATCAGCCGTATCACTTGTTCATAAACATCCAAATCTACTAGTAATACAAACTACTTCGAAGTCTCGAGGATTAGCAGGTCTAAGGGTTGGTTATGCCATTGGGAATCCGGAGTTAATTGAGGGATTAGAACGAGTGAAAAATTCCTTTAATTCGTATACAATTGACCGTCTCGCCATTGCAGGAGCAACTGCAGCGATGAATGCCACTACCTACTATGAGGAAATTATAGCAAAAATAATAAATACGCGTGAGTGGGTTACTACTGAGCTAGTTAAACTAGGTTTTCGTATATTACCATCACAAGCCAATTTTGTATTCATTTCACATCAAAATGTAAAGGCAGAGTTTTTATATACGAAGTTGAAGGAAAATGGCATCTTGATTAGACACTTTCCAAAAGAGCCAATCAAAAATTTTATTAGAGTAACCATTGGAACAGATAATGATATGAAGATATTTGTGAGGAAACTAAGGCAAATCTTACAGTCTACGAATCCATGATTTATAAAAATATCATTTTTTCCTTATCTAAATAGACATAACTAGAAATTGAATTTGAAAATGCGGATGATTTAACACAAATTAGCTTCGGAAATATACGGAGACTCCAGTGGGAGGATAGGCATCGGTGAGACCCCGTGATGCACCTGCGTCTGCTAGTATCGCTACGAAGAAGGCTTCCTCGGTGCAAGGCAGCAAGGAAGCTTATTCAAGTAGTAGCCTGGCTCACCAGCCGCCCACGGAAAGCGGAGTATATTTCCGAAGCGGGGTTGTTGCTCTGATCATAGTAGTCCGGTTTTTCTTTATGTTAAAGTTTTACCCCAGCCTCTTTTCGGAAAATTCGACTAAATATTCTTTTCAATATCCGCTTTTTCCATTAGTTCTTCTACCTTAACTTGAAGGGCATCTGCCTCGCGTTGCTGTGTAAGTTGCGCTTTAATAATCGGTTCTGCTTCTTCAAAAGTCATGATGTCATCCATATCTTTTTTCAATTCATCATATGTTTCTTTAATATCTTCATCTGTTACTTCTTCAATTTCTATCTCTTTAGCCACGTATTGCTTTAGAGTCTGTCCAAAACGCAGTTGTTCTTTTAACGTATCTTCGGTTAAATCATACGTCTCTAAGTACGCATTAAATTGTTTTTCATCTTGTGTTTTTAGCTTGTCAAACTCTGCTTGTACTTCTTCTTCAGAAACTTCTACACCTTGATTTTTCGCTTCCTGCTTTATTAACTCTTGAGCGATGAGCTCATTAAGGGTAATTTCCTTTATATTATCTTTATCGTCTATATCTTGTCCAAATTGGTACGCACGCATTTTAGTTTGAAGATACGTTGTATTATATCGGTCCCCCAATACTTCAGTATCGTTGATTGTAATGACAACTTTGTCTTCTGCAACAGCTTCATCTTCTTCGACCTTGATATCTTGTGGTTGCATCACTTCGTTAGTCTTTTCTTCTTCTTCATCCCCACAAGCACCCAATGTGACTACTAAACTTAATAAGAGTAAGCTCAATAACTTTTTCATGTATTTTCCTCATTTCCTTACGTTGTATTACTATTCAATCATATTTTTTATAGGTAATGCAAGAAAGGGGTCTGTCCCTCTCCATGAAAGAGAAAAGCAACCTACCGGTGGTAGGTTGCTCTGAGGTTTATTTTAAACTTTGATCAATTTCACTTACCATTTCTTTCACGGATACTAATCCGCCACCTGATAGATACCAGTAATCAGGATTTAGGTAGATAATATTGTCGTTTTGATATGCCTTTGTACCTTCAACCAACTTGTTTTCAACGAGTTGCTTGGCAGAAGAACTCCCACCTTCTACTACTGCACTACGGTCAATAACATAAAGAATATCTGGGTCGTTCTCCAATACATATTCAAAAGTAACATTCATACCATGAGTTGACGCTTCGATATTTTCATCAGCAGGGGTAATCCCGAATACATCATGGATAATACCAAATCTTGAATTGGAGCCATAAGCACTAATCTTATCATCATTTGCCAGAATAATTAGGGCCTTCTTATCGTTAGCTTCTGCTTTTTCTTTTAGGCTTGCAATGGAATCTTCAATAGCCGTTAACTCGGTTTGGATGTCTTCTTCCTTCTCGAAGATTTTCCCGATAACGTCCAGATTCTCTTTGAAAGAATCCATATAACGTGTTGTATCAACACCAAGATAAATAGTTGGCGCTAAATCCGATAATTGATCATAAAGCGTAGATTGTCTTCCTGAAATAATAATCAGATCTGGGTTAATTTCTGCTAATTTATCGAAATCAGGTTCTTTTAAAGAACCAGCATTCTCATATTCATCACTTTCATACTTAGATAAGTAATCAGGAATACTTCCTTTAGGAACTCCAGTTACTTCTATACCTAGCTTATCCAATGTATCCAGTGTCCCAAAGTCAAACACAATAACTTTTTCTGGATTAACCGGAACTTCAGTCTCTCCAAGCTCATGCTTAATAGTTATTGTTTCAGATGAATCGGATGATGCATTATTCTCCTCTGTTTCTCCACAAGCTGTAAGAACGAAAAGCAATATACTAATACTAATTAGTAGTAAGGTTTTCTTCATAAGTATTTCTCCTTTTTGGGTTTTATTATTAAGCTAATGTTGTATCACCTGGATTTGAAAGATGTTTATCTCCAAAAAGGTATCTTTTTCTTTATATTTTTTACCGCTTCATCTTATGTACATCGTGTCCAATCAACCGACGGCAGATGAGCCAACATGGGAATTCGAGCGCTCTAAAATCCCCAAATTTAAACAGTTGGAATGAAACACTAAATATAGGCATAATCATTTACCAACCATACTTTATAGGGTATGATTAAGGTGTGAGTTCCCTTTGTAATAGATTGGTGTAGATTTACGCCCTCTATTATGAAGGGCTTTTTCTTTTTGAGGATAGAATCCTCCTTATCCTCTTATACAACATTAGATCTTAAACATTTAGTAATAGACACAGATTCGCTTGTCTCCAATTTCTTGAATTTCAATATCCATGTCATATAATTCTTTCAAGACACATGCATCGATTACATCACATGCACGTCCTTGTTTCACAATCTTTCCATCCTTTAACGCGACAATATTATCGGAATAACAGGACGCAAAGTTGATATCATGAATAACGATTAGAATAGTCTTTCCTAATTCATCGACTAATCTTCTTAATATCTTCATGATTTGTGTAGAGTGGCGCATATCTAGATTGTTCAGTGGTTCATCTAGAAAAATATACTCTGTATCTTGCGCAATAACCATGGCAATGTGAGCACGTTGTCTCTGCCCACCACTAAGTTCATCTAAATATTTATTTTCTAAATCCTCAAGCTCCATATAAGCAAGCGATTCATCAATTTTCTTTTCATCTTCTTTCGTCAGTTTCCCCTTAGAATAAGGAAATCTTCCAAAAGATACTAATTCTCTAACCGTTAATTTAAGATTAATGGAGTTCGATTGTTTTAACACAGATATTTTCTTTGCTAATTCATTACTATCCGTTTTTAAAACATCTTGCCCATCGATTTGAATGTCCCCAGAATCTTTTGCTATTAATCGAGTGATTATAGAGATTAAGGTACTTTTTCCAGCACCATTCGGACCGATGAATGAAGTCATTGTACCCTTTTCAATCTTCAGGCTGACATCATCAACGACATTTTTCTGGTTGTACGTTTTTAACAGGTTTTTTACCTCTACCATGATCGATTCTCCTTTAACAAAAGATATATGAAGTACACGCCACCAACAAAGTTAATAATGACACTAATTGTTGTTTGGAAAGTGAAGATCTTCTCAACAATAAATTGTCCACCCACAAGGGCAATAACACTAATAAAAACAGATGCCAAAATAATATATAGATGACGGTATGTTTTCAAAAATTCATACGTTATGTTTACTACTAGTAGTCCTAAGAATGTAATCGGACCTATTAATGCCGTAGCAACTGCAGTTAATATGGATACAATAATTAATAGTCTTTTTATAACATAATCATAGCTTACCCCTAAATTAACCGCATCATCTTTCCCTAAAGCTAACACGTCTAAGTACTTATAGAATCGCAAGAAATAAAGTAAGACAAGAACAATAATTCCGATTGAAAGATATACTAAATCTTCGTTTACGTTATTAATACTGGCAAATCCTCTATCCTGCGCAACCATAAATTCATTTGGATCAATTAGTACTTCAAAAAACGATGTAAAGCTATTGAAAAATGTACCTAAAATCATACCTATGAGTAATAGAAAATATATATTATTCTTCTCACCCTTAAAAAGGAATCGATAAAGTACTAGTGAAAATATAATCATAGCACCAATGGACACTAGATAGTTAATACTACTACTCATCATAATGATAGAGTTGGAACCGAAAACAAATATAATAAACGTTTGTATTAACATATAAAGGGAATCGAGTCCTAGTACACTTGGTGTTAAGATTCGATTGTTTGTAATCGTCATAAATACGGTTGTAGCAAATGCAATAGCTCCACCAGTTAGAACGATTGCCAATACCTTAATAATTCTTCTTGGTAATATATATCCAATGTTACCTTTTAAGTCATAAAGGACATATAAGAGGGTTAGTGCGATTGCTACAATTGCGAGAATCAATGTTTTCTTTTTATAAGCCATATTTCTTTCTCCTTAATAATAGGTAGATAAATATTGCACTACCTATTACACCAACCGTTAGGCTAATTGGAATTTCATATGGATAAATAATGGTTCTACCAACGATATCACAAAACAGTACAAAGATCGCTCCAAGTAAGGCTGTGTGTAGAAGTGTTTTCTTTAAATGATCTCCCTGATAGATTGTAACGATGTTTGGAATAATTAATCCTAGAAACGGAATAACTCCAACCGTCAATACGACAGATGATGTAACAAGCGCTACAATTACTAATCCTATATTTACCACTTGCCTGTAGTTTAGTCCTAGGTTCTTGGAGAAGTCTTCCCCCATACCAGCGATTGTAAATTTATTCGCATAAAAGAATGCTATTAACATAATTGGTATACTGATATAAATCACTTCATAATTACCACTCATAATCATCGAAAAATCGCCTTGCATCCAGGATGACATGTTTTGAATTAAATCATTCTTATAAGCGATAAAGGTTGCTAAGGAACTGATAATATTCCCAAACATTAATCCTACTAATGGAATAAATATGGCATCTTTAAATTTAATTCGGTCAAGAACTTTCATAAAAATAAAGGTTCCAATCAGCGCAAATCCAAATGACACTAAGATTCGCTGTATTGGACTAGCAGCAGTAAATACCATTAAGGATACTAAAACACCTAATCTAGCAGAATCTAATGTACCTGCAGTCGTAGGAGAAACAAACTTATTCCTACTCAACTGCTGCATAATCAAACCGGCAACACTCATGCTCATACCAGCAATCAAAATGCTAACTAATCTTGGTACTCTACTCACTAACAAGATTTGGGCCTGGTCTTCTGTTAAATGAAATAAATCAAATGGGGATACACTAGAAACCCCTATGAAAACCGATACAAAAGATAAAATTACTAGTAATATAATTAAATAACGTAATTTCATATGAAAAGTCCCTTTAATAATTAATAATAATTATTATTACCTTCAAGTTATTCTAATTAAGAATGAGATTCATTATCATTTAAAATCTCTAAGTTGAGTATAGCATATATCAACTAACCGTCAATAATAATCGGCTTACATTTTTCAACAATTTGATGAAATAGTGTGCATTAAAAATAGCTTACTAGACACCTAGCAAGCTACCAAAACATTTATTCTTCTACTTCACATCCATCGCCTGTGCAATAGGAGGTTTTGGCGTTTGTCGGGTTGAGCAATTGTAAAGAGGTACTTTTCTGCTCTTCTTCCCAAACTCTTTCCAACACTTCTATAAAAACTTCTTTTGGCTGTGCGCCCGAAACGGCATACTTCTCATTGAAAACAAAGAATGGTACTCCACTGACACCAATTTGTTTCGCAAGTTCCTCATCACTTCGAACACGGTTTGCATAGCGATTTGTTTCTAACAACTCTGCTACACTTTCTTCGTCCAGTCCTACTTCTGTAGCAAGTCTTTTTAACGTGCTCGGATCACTGATCAACTCCGATTCAGTAAAATAGGCACGTAATAACCTCTCCGTCATCTCTTGACCACGTTGTACAGTTTCTGCAAACTTTGCTACTCGATGCGCGTCAAATGTGTTTGTATGCTGCATAGTATCAAAATTATATTCTAAGCCGACCGTCGCTGCCTGTCTCCCTACATTCTCATTTAATTCCTTTGCCTGTTCAACAGACATTCCTTTTCTAACAGCTAGATATTCATGGATATTTTGATTGGGTTGGTCCTTTGAATGAGGATCAAGCTCATAGCTTTTAAATTCAATGTTCACCTTATCAGGATGTGCGAAATCATTTAATGCCAATTCCAATCTTCGCTTTCCTATATAACAAAATGGGCATACAAAGTCCGACCATATCTCGATTTTCATAAACGCACCGCACCTCTCCTTATATAAAAATAGTTTAGCACAATCATATTTTCAGGAGATACTATTGTGCTTAAGGACCTATATATATTTTCCGTAATCTGGAACTGCAACCTTCTCAAAGTTCCTAACTAAGTCTGTAAGACCTGAGGTTAATTCTGCACCTCTTAAATAAACCCCATGTCCTGGAATAACAGTTACTGGCTGAAGCTCTTGTAAAGTTTGCACAGAGACTTTCGCCGCTTGCCAATCCGTCGTTAAATAACGTGGTGGACCACAAACTTCCGGTTCTTGCGTGAGTACCTTATAAAGTGAATCCTGTCTCACCGTAATAAAGGCATCTCCAGAAATAAGCAGCCCATCACGACCTCGGAATAAGGAAACATGTCCTGGAGAATGCCCTGGTGTATGTACCCATTTCCATTCCTCTAACCCAGGAATTTGGCCATCATCTGGTAGCGCCTTTAAATGGGACCCAATGTCAATTGGCTCATTCGGATATATAGCAGAAATCTTCGCTAGCATCCCACCCTCAACCGTTGTATCTGGTTCTGGGTAGCTCTTTTCCCCAGTTAGATATGGGAACTCCGATTGATGAGCATAAACTGGTACATCCCAATGTTGTAATAAGTCAACTAAACCACCAACATGATCAAAATGACCATGCGTTAGAATAATCGCTTCTGGTTGTTTCCCTTCACCAAACCGTTCCTCCACCTGTTTAATTATCTCTGGAGCTGATTCAGGCATTCCAGCATCAACTAGAAACCACTTCTCTGAATTTGGTTCTCCAATAAAAATCAAATTAACAATCTGGTCGGTATAATAATATACGTCCTCTGCTACTTCTTGACCCATTCTACTTTGGATAGATGTCATTGGGATATATTTGTGATCATCACTTTTGTTTAATTCCTTATCCATACTCTCAAACCCCTTTTCCTCGTTTAGGAATAGTATTTGTATGAACGTAATATCTAATTAGGTAATTAATGGTATCGTTCTAGAATAAAAAAAGGTTCTACGTCAAATGTTGGGGTGGTGACATTAGTCGCCACCTCATCCTATATGCACACCAACATCTTTATACTGTCTTGCCAATAAGATTTTCGCTCTAAATCGCTTAAAACTTCTAAATCCATATGCATTTCTCTTTATCACTTTAGTAGTATTATTTATACCTTCCAAAAAACCGTTAGAATAGTCGTATGCAAAGCTATTCAGTATTTCTATCTGCCAGTTTTGAAAGGTTTTAATGGCACTTATCATTTCAGGTATCTCCGCGTCGATTACCTTTTTATAGAAAGACTGTAGGTTTTCTTTCACTAGGGAGATGTGTTCTTTCCCCATAAGCTTCGCTTCCTCAAACCATTCTCGATAAGCTTCCTTTAATTCATACGCTACTTTCAGTTCATCTGACATACTTAAGTATCTTTCTAAGTGCCACTGCTCATCATCTTTTAAACGGCCCTTTGCTTTATGAAATACATACTTCATTCGCTTACATTTCTTACGATCATAGTCATGAAAGTCTTTTTGAACTCGTCTTCTCACGCGGTCTAATCCCCAGTAGATATAGCGACAAAAGTGAAAACGGTCAGCTACAATAATAGGTTTACCTAATGCGTTCTGAACAGCTGCCTTGAAAGCTGGACTCATGTCCATAATGACAACTTCTACTTTTGCCCCATGTTTTTGGAGATACTGTTTAATGGTTTTTTTATAGCGATTTGGGAGAATATCTAATGGTTGTTTCGTGATACCATCCGCAATAATTAACTGATATTTACCCTCTTTTGTATCACCTTTATATTCGTCAATCGCTATGACGGAAGGAAGTGAGTTTACCTCTTTAATCTCCGTTTCCGCTAATTGGTCAAAACGTCTAACAATGGTTGTTGCCGAGGAGCCATATGTTTCTCCTACCTCTTTAAAAGTTTTTGCTTTGATGGATCGGATAGAGACCGCTTGATTCCATTCCACGGAAGTGCGTTGATATCGTTCTACGAAGCCGTTTTCTTCAGAAAATCGTTTTCCACAGGAAGGGCAACTATAACGTCTGCGCTTATACCATAGTTGAGTCATTCTTTCGAACCATTTCAGATGTTTTACTTTTTGGTATCGATAGTCATGTATGCGTTCGGTTTCCTCTCCACATCGCGGACAACTATGTGGCTTACGCTCCATTTCCACATAAACTTCTACCTTCCCATCTCGCTCTACTAAATTTGTTACGTTACAGTCTTTTAATCCTGGCATATTCATGATAAAATCCATTTACACGCATCCCCATTCTTTATCTTGTTTCTCGTCAATTCAAGTATAAAAGAATGTTTGGGGTGCGTGTACTTTTTTTCTGAATTTTATTGAAACCCCAACAAATATTATAGAGCC
>NZ_LDUE01000008.1 GCF_001038485.1 Ornithinibacillus californiensis | reverse complement strand
ATAAATAATTCTAAAAGATTAAAGGACGCCTTTGGCGTTTCGAAAGGCAATTCGCTAGAATTGGCACGCGCACTGGCATCCTGTATCTATGATATCGAAAATAATCTAATTGTGAAAGCATTAATTACAAAATGTACGGATAGTGAGCGTCACTTAGCTAAAGAATTACTGGAATCCTTCAAGGAGAACCTTACGGATAATGATCTATTTCTGTTTGATAGAGGATATCCATCCATCGATTTCTTCGACTATCTTGTAGACATTAATGTAAAGTTTATTATCAGAACTCCCATCAATAATTATAAAGCTTTCATTGATCCATCTATTCCAGATCAACTAGTTGAAATTAAGAAGCAGGGTAAGATAGTACGATTACGTGCTATTCGAATTAAACTATCTTCTGGACAAGAAGAATTACTCCTAACGAATATTGTAGATAAGAGGTTCAAACTAGAAGATTTCAAAGTACTCTATTTCAAAAGATGGGGAATTGAAAGCAAGTTTGATGAATTAAAAAACAAACTGAAGCTTCAGAAGTTTACAGGTGATACTCCACTATCAGTGGAGCAGGATTATTATGCCACTATGTTTCTATCGAATATGGCGTCATTTATGGCACATGAAGTTGATGAAATTATTTTGAAGGAACAAGAAGGAAAGAATCTAGAGTATCTATACAAATCAAATACCAACATAATAATTGGTAAATTAAAATCAAACCTTATTCATTTGATATTAGAAGATAATCCGAGAAAACGAAATAAAATTTACAAACAGTTGCTCGAAGAAGCAAAAAGGAGTAGAATCCCAATACGACCAGGACGAAGTTACAAACGACGTACTAGAAACTTGAGCGCTAATAGAAATGGATTAGTACAGAAGGCTGCGTTATAACCCGCTCTAAATAGAATAGGATGCCTACCAGGGGATGAAAAAATAGATATTTCCATCTCCCGGGCATCCTATTGCCTTTTTTATGTTGTATCAAAATTCACTTAAACTTTAATAGGATAAATGAGATTTGAAGAACTAATTAGTTTAACTGTGGTAAAAAATGTAAACTTAACTTAATGACATTGGGGACAGTCCCCCTAAAGACTATTTTATCGCTTATCCATTTCTTCAACTAAGATCTTGTTAACCATTGGTGGGTTAGCTTGGCCTTTCGTTGCTTTCATCACTTGTCCTACTAAGAAACCAAGTGCACGGTCTTTACCATTTTTATAATCAATAATCGATTGTTCATTATCATTTAGAATGCCTGTAATTACTTCACGCAATTGGCCTTCATCGGAAATTTGAACAAGTCCTTTAGCTTTCACGATTTCTTCTGGGTCGCCACCATTCTCCACAAGTTCTGCGAATACTTTCTTCGCTATCTTGGAAGATATAGTTCCGTCCTCAATTAGTTTAATCATTTCCCCTAATGATTCTGGGGTTAATGCTAACTCGTGAAGTTCCTTATAATGCTTGTTCATGTAACCAGAAACTTCACCCATTAACCAGTTAGAAGCCTGTTTCATATCTGCGCCATTATTCACTGTTTCTTCAAAGAAGTCCGCCATTTCTTTGGAGTTCGTTAAATTAGCCGCATCATATTCGGATAAGCCTAATTGCTCAATATAGCGTTGTTTACGAGCATCTGGAAGCTCAGGGATTTCACTCTTGATGCGCTCTTTCCAAGCATCGTCAATGTAAAGTGGTACTAAGTCAGGCTCAGGGAAGTAACGGTAGTCATCCGAACCTTCTTTTACACGCATCAGAATGGTTTCTTTCGTTTTTTCATCATAGCGACGTGTTTCTTGCAAGATTTCTCCACCAGAAAGTAATACTTTTTCTTGGCGTTTCTCTTCAAACTCCAGACCCTTTTGAACAAAAGTAAAGGAGTTTAAGTTCTTCAATTCTGCTTTCGTACCGAATTTTTCTTGACCATAAGGTCGAAGAGAAATATTTGCATCACAACGAAGGGACCCTTCTTGCATCTTGACATCAGAAACACCTGTATATTGAATAATTGTTTTTAGTTTCTCAAGGTAAGCATATGCTTCCTCTGGAGAACGCATATCAGGCTCGGATACAATCTCAATTAATGGTGTACCTTGTCGGTTAAAGTCCACGTATGAGTATCCATCATCACCGTGCGTTAGTTTACCTGCATCTTCTTCTAGGTGAACTCGGGTAATACCGATCTTTTTCTTTTTACCGCCTACTTCGATTTCAATCCAACCATGTTCTCCGATAGGCTGATCAAATTGCGAGATTTGATATGCTTTAGGATTGTCTGGATAAAAGTAGTTCTTACGGTCAAATTTCGTATTCGTTGCAATCTCACAGTTAAGTGCCATTGCAGCTTTCATCGCAAAATTAACCGCCTCTTCATTCAACACTGGTAATACTCCAGGATATCCTAAATCGATTGGGTTAACATTTGTATTTGGGTCTGATCCAAACGCGTTAGGGCTAGGACTAAAGATTTTAGATTTTGTTTTAAGTTCAACGTGTACTTCAAGACCAATAATCGTTTCAAAGTTCATTAGTTAGCACCTCCAAGTTGAGGTCTTTTTGTATGATGATCCGTAGCTTGTTCATAGGCATGAGCTGCACGATAAACCGTACTTTCATCAAAATGCTTACCAATAATTTGTAAGCCAATCGGTAAGCCTTCCGGTGAAAATCCACACGGAATGGAGATTCCTGGCACCCCTGCAAGGTTTACTGGGATTGTTAAAATATCATTCACATACATTGTTAATGGATCATCTATTCTCTCGCCAACTTTGAAGGCTGGAGTCGGGTTAGTTGGTCCCATAATAACATCATATTCTTCAAAAATTTTATCGAAATCATTTTTAATTAACGTACGTACTTTTTGTGCTTTTTTATAGTAAGCATCATAGTAACCAGAGCTTAAAGCAAAAGTTCCTAGCATAATACGACGTTTTACCTCTTCGCCGAAACCTTCACTACGAGACTTTTTGAATACGTCAATCATGTTTTCCGCATTTTCTGAACGGACACCATAACGAACTCCATCAAAACGAGCAAGGTTTGCTGATGCTTCGGATGAAGACAACAAGTAATACGTTGCTACTGCATATTTCGAATGTGGTAAAGAAACTTCTTCCCATGTAGCACCTAATGTTTCATACACTTTTAGTGCTTCTAGAACAGCTTCTTTCACTTCCGGGTTAACCCCTTCGGCAAGGTATTCTTTAGGTACAGCAATTTTTAATCCTTTTACATCACCGGTCAAAGCCTCTGTGTAAGAAGGAACGTCAACATTAGCACTCGTTGTATCCATTTTGTCATGACCTGCAATTACTTCTAACACACGTGCATTATCTTCAACCGTTCGAGTTAATGGCCCAATTTGGTCTAAAGATGACGCAAATGCCACTAGTCCAAAACGGGAAACTAGTCCATATGTAGGTTTTAATCCGACCACTCCACAAAATGATGCAGGCTGACGAATCGATCCACCAGTATCCGATCCTAATGAGAATAATACCTCACCAGCTGCAACTGCTGCTGCAGAACCACCACTGGATCCACCTGGAACATAATCTGTATTCCATGGATTACGAGTTGGTGTGAAGCTTGAGTTTTCATTAGAAGAACCCATTGCGAATTCATCCATGTTTAGTTTACCGATCGTAATAGACTTTTCCGCATTTAATTTTTCTACAACCGTTGCATCATAAAGTGGATCATTGAAGTTGCGTAAAAATTGGCTAGCACAAGTTGTGCGTATGCCTTTCGTTACAATATTATCCTTAATACCAGCTGGAATTCCGAATAACTTTGCAGTTATATCAGACTCAGCATCTAATTCTTTCGCTTTCGCTCGTGCATTCTCTTCATCTAAAGTTAGGAATGCATGAACCTTATCATCTACTTCTTTAATTCGATCATAAGAAGCATCTACAAGGTCAGTAGCTGTGATTTCTTTATTATGTAATTTCGCTTCGATTTCTTTAATACTATGGTCAAACAAAGACATTCATTTTCCCTCCTTATTCTAGAATTGATGGTACACGGTATTGTCCATCTTTATGATCAGGGGCATTTTTCAATGCTTCTTCTCTTGTAATCCATTGTCTAGGCTCGTCCTTGCGCATTACGTTTTTCAAATCTAATACGTGAGTTGTCGGTTCAATACCATCCGTATCTATTTCATTTAATTGCTCTGCAAATGTAATGATGGAACTTAAGTGTTCTGTAAACATTGCAGCCTCTTCATCCGAAATTTCAAGACGTGCTAAGTTTGCTACATGTTTCACTTGTTCCTTTGTAATTTCTGCCATTTTCCGCACCTCCATAAATCTAAGTTTATCATTTATATATTAGGGTAAAAAGCTTTTACAATACTATTGATAATAGCAGAATATCCTAGTAATAGGCAACTTATCCAGTATTTTGGAAAGAAAAGATTTCATTTAAACAAAAAAAAGACCTGAAATAGCTTCCACACTATTTCAGGCAATATCTATCATATAGTAATAGGGTAAAAAACATAGATTACTGACAAGCTTAAGTAAATTGATTAATTAGTAAAGACTCACTGGAGAAACACTAGACATTTTCAAGATGCTAGGTTCTGCTTCTCCATGCGCTAAATCAGTTGACTGATTATCCTGCATGAATAAAAATCCTCCCATTAGAAGTGTTCCTAAAGCTAATGAAGCAAATAGTTTTTTCAAGATTATCCCCCCTTTACAAGTTTACTATTTCCTCATAGGTGAGGTTAGCTAATTTATAATATTTAACAGAGTCCTTATACTTACCAACACTTTCAAAGTGCTTTGCCAACATATTGGAAAATAGAATTAAATTTCCATGATCCTTATGTTTCTTTAGGTAAGGTATAAGATCCTCTATTACTAACGTGGTAAATTGTTCGTACTGTTCATTGATAGCATATATATATGAATGAACTATATAATAATATAATTCATAAAAAACATTATTCTTTGCTAAATTCAATAACTCTTTTGCTTTTTCAGTTACTTCTAGTGCTTTTTCGAGATTATAGGCTTTATAGTATTCTTTTATTAAATTTGTTATAGCTATCAATCTTTCATTTAAGCCTACCGACTCATCGTCAATTGCTGCTAGGTAATGCTTAATAGCTTCTTTTGAATCCCCTATTGCAGAATACAAATAACCTAGGTTTTGATTAGTTAACTGGATAACTGTATTATTCTTATTTAGTTCACCCAGATGTTTAGCTAAGTTATAGTGTTTAATCGCTTTTTCATACATTTTAATTCTTCTATATGAAATACCTAAAAGAATATGACATTGAGCACATCGTATAAAGTTATATTCCTTTTGGAAAATATCAATTGCCTTATTCGAATACTCAATAACTTCAAGTGTGTTTATCAATTTACTATGTGTGACAGCTATAGTGTATTGTAAATCGGCAACTTCTGAATCAGGAATATGAGTCTGATTAATCTTGTCCTCAGCTAGTTTAAACAATTTCATCGCTTGATTATATTCATTATTTAAAAATGAATAGTTCCCTTTAAATTTATACCAATAATACAAATGATTATTATCAAATGAACTAGAAACTTCATTTAAACTGTTAATCTGTTCCAACGCGTTGTCATATTGACCTAAAACAAGAAAATATCTTATTTTATGTATCTCGAACAACATCAAACTATCGGATCGAACTATTGTCATTAACTCATTAAGTTCTTGAAACTTTTCGACGATTTGTTCCTTGTCATTAACCTCAAATAGCATATTAAACCATCGTTCACATTTTTCCTTGATTGTAATATCCTTATCACTATCTAACTCAATCCCTAAACGCGTGCAAAGCATACTCACAACTTCAGGGCTTGCTTCTGTACGAAGATTTTCAATCTTAGACAAATAGCTCATAGAAACAATGCCTGCTGCTAGTTCTTCTTGCGTCATTCCTTTTTTGACACGTTGTAATTTAATAAAGGAGCCGATTTCCATGTTACTTTCCTCCTACTATTTGTCTCTGAATCTATCTGTTAAATCTATGATAGCATATTTTTCTAATTTTCATATTGGGAAAGTTGGGGGTAAAAAGTACTAATAAATCGCTAAAAACTTTCCTACTTTCCTAAATTGAGGAAAGTAGGAAAGTTTTGATAGAAAAATCAGGGTTAGTTTGTAGAAAGTTGTAGAATTATGTCGAAATAGTATCGTTATTTGGGCGTAAATTTCCTGATTTTCATAGAATAGTAAAAAAACCTCTTTCAGTCAAATTGAAAGAGGTTTTTCGTTATTAAAGCATTTCAGATGTTGTTTTACCTTGCATGTGTTGGACTAGGTAGTCTGGACCACCTGCTTTTGAATCTGTACCAGACATATTGAATCCACCAAATGGTTGGTATCCAACGATTGCAGCAGTACATCCACGGTTGAAGTATAAGTTTCCAACATGGAAGTCTCTGCGTGCTTGTTCTAAGTGCTCACGGTTATTTGTGATTACTGCACCAGTTAAGCCGTATTCTGTATTATTCGCAATTTCAATTGCTTCATTGAAATCTTTTGCTTTCGTTAGACCAACAACTGGTCCAAAGATTTCTTCTTGCATGATACGAGCTTTTGGATCAAGATCAGCAATTACTGTTGGGTTAACAAACCAACCTTTTGAATCGTCACCTGTACCACCAACTAGTATTCTTCCTTCTTCTTTACCAATCTCGATGTATTTCATGATTTTATCATAAGAACCTTGGTCAATAACCGGTCCCATATATTTATTTTCTGCAGGGTCACCTACAGTTAATTCTTTCGTTAACTCTACAACACGATCTTTCACTTGCTCGTAAACATCTTCATGGATTACTGCACGAGAACATGCCGAACATTTTTGTCCTGAGAATCCAAATGCTGAATGTACGATAGACTCAGCTGCTAGTTCAAGATCAGCTTCCTTGTCAACAACAATAGTATCCTTACCGCCCATTTCTAGAATAGTGCGTTTCAGCCAAATTTGACCAGGTTGAATCTTAGCTGCACGTTCAAAGATATTTAGTCCAACTTCACGTGAACCAGTGAAGCTAATAAAACGAGTGCGTGGGTGATTAACTAAATAGTCACCAACTTCACTACCTGGACCTGGAATATAGTTAATGATTCCAGCAGGCATACCAGCTTCCTCGAGTACTTCCATGAATTTGTAAGCAACAACAGGAGTCACACTTGCAGGCTTTAATAAAACAGTGTTACCAGTAACCATAGCCGCAACAGCAGTTCCTGCCATAATAGCAAAAGAGAAATTCCAAGGAGAGATTACTAGCCCAACTCCTAAAGGAATGTAATCAAAACGGTTATGCTCAATAGGACGACTGTTTATTGGCATTCCATCTTTCAGTTCAAGCATTTGGCGACCATAAAACTCTAAGAAGTCAATTGCTTCAGCAGTTTCTCCATCTGCTTCCTTCCAAGGCTTACCAGCTTCTTTTGCTAGATGTGCATTGAATTCATGCTTGCGGCGGCGAATAATTGCTGCTGCACGGAATAGGATCCCTGCACGGAATTTAGGATCTGACATTCTCCAATAATTTTGGAACTTTTCATCTGCTACTTTCATAGCCTTTTCAGCAAGTTCTTTGTTTGCTTTTGATACATATCCGATAACTTCTTCTTTATTGGAAGGATTGACGGATACAATCTTATCCTCCGTAAAGATGCGTTCACCGTTGATGATTAGTGGATATTCTTTGCCAAGGTCTGCTTCAACCTTCTTTAGTGCCTCTAGTATTTGCTGTTTGTTTTCTTCTACTGTAAAGTCAGTAAAAGGCTCATGCGTGTACGGTACTACCATAAAATAAAACCTCCTCATATTAATATGCAATATATTACATATGGCTCCGCTTACATAATGTCCGAAAATGATGTTTACCAATGCTATGAAGTTCAATAAAAACGGAGTGGAATATATCCACTCCTTATTCTAACGTAATATAGAAAACTCTTCAAACAATCTAATTATTAATCAAATAGATGGACAATTGGATCTTCGTCTCCAGCCTCACGATAAATATAGCCTTCTAACTTTTGACTGGAGCTTATTTGAATTTCTATATCATAATTATTAGGGAATTTATCTTTTACCAACCCGTAGGTATATTGAGCAAAACCAATAATTTCAGATTTCCCATTAAACTCAATAGGTACCTCAATCGTCAGTTTTTGTAATTCTTCATTTACATAGAACCCTTCTCCAATATAGCCAACATAGTTAGGGAAAAATCCAGCAATTTCTTCTCCAAAAGTATTCACGATTTGTGCATCATCAAAATACTTCTCTTCTGCTTCATTAGAGGGGAAAAGAATATAATCTTCTTCTACCGTTTCCCAATCATCTATGCTCATATCATTTGCTTTGACATAGGTTTTAGCTACGAAGTTACCTGGTACAGCAGATCCAGACTTTTCCTCACGGTAGATGGTAAACACAATTGGCACTTCTTGAAGTCCATCAATTTGTCTAACTCGCTCTAACACAGTTTGGGCAATTTCTTTTCCTTTTTTAAGCATGTCATCTTCTTCTATTGTTTCATAAAATGGACCTCTACCCTCTGCATAGAATCGGTATTGTGACTTTAAAGCTAATCCGAATGACACACCAACTAGTTCCACTGTATTGTCTTCTTTTCTTTGTAAATAATTTTGCTCTAGTATATGAGTAAATGTTCTTGGATTATCTCGGTGTTCTTCAATAGTTGCATCATCATCAAGTTCTGGATTCAATTCATCAATCCACCTAAATACTGTTTTACTATCTAGGTATTGTCCTTCTTCAAAGTAATATTTATTAGGATCGAAATATTCTTTGGAATGTCGCAATAATCCTTGTTCCAATTCATCGATATCGAGTCGATTCGCTCCCATCTGATTGGTAATTACTCCCCTAGCTTTACTAGTTCTGTAAGGTAAAATCACCCGATAATCCTCTTCTGAAAGCTTATAGGTTGGAACGATAGAAGGTTGACCTGTAGGTTCTTCCTCTTTTTGTACAACTTCATCCTCTGTATCGTCATTAAATTTAGGTGTACATCCCGTCAGTAAGAGGAGTGTCGATACCAATAATATACTAAATCTTTTCAAAGCAACCCCTCCTCATTATCCTTCCAGAATCTTCATAAATTCTTCTTCATTCCACACCGTAATCCCGAGTTCTACTGCTTTGTCATATTTTGACCCAGCATCTTCCCCTGCAATCACGAGATCCGTCTTCTTACTTACACTTCCTGTTACTTTGCCACCCAGGGCTTCGATTCGCTCTTTTGCTTCTGGTCGGGACATCTGCTCCATTTTCCCAGTTAGTACAATTGTCTTTCCTGCAAATGGATTAGATTCGAGACTAACTTCTACTCGTTTCGGCCCTTTATATTCCATATTTAACTGAAGCTCTTTTAATTCTTGAATTAAGTCTGTTACTTTTTCTTCCTCAAAATATCGAACTACTGAATCAGCCATCTTATCTCCTATTTCATCTATTGCAATTAAATCCTCATAAGAAGCTTGCTTCAGACGATCAATTGTTTCAAATTCCACTGCTAACGTTTTGGCAGCTTTTGCTCCGATAAAACGAATTCCTAATCCAAATAACAGTCGCTCAAGTGAATTTTCCTTAGAAGCTGCAATTGCTTGAAGTAAATTGTCTACCGATTTTTCTCCCATACGTTCCAGTTTTAATAGCTCTTCTCGTTCCAAACGATAAATATCTGCAATTGTATGGATTAATCCTTCACTGAATAACTGGTTAATAACCTTTTCACCTAATCCATCGATATTCATCGCATTACGGGATACAAAATGTATTAGCCCTTCCTGTAGCTGAGCCGGACAATTTGGATTAATGCAACGAAGCGCTACTTCCTCTTCTAACCGGACTAGTTCGCTACCACAGGCTGGACAAGCTTCTGGCATATGAAATGGTTCTTCCTTTCCAGTACGCTGCTCCGTTAGCGCTCGCACTACTTCTGGAATAATATCCCCTGCCTTTTTAATGACAACCGTATCGCCAATACGAATATCCTTCGCACGAATCAAATCTTCATTATGAAGAGAGGCGCGTTGCACCGTGGTTCCTGCTACTTTAACTGGCTCTAATATCGCAGTTGGCGTAACAACACCCGTTCTACCCACACTCAATTCGATATCTTTTAGTTTCGTGACAACCTCTTCTGCAGGAAACTTATATGCAATTGCCCAACGCGGGCTTTTCACTGTAAAGCCAAGCTCTTCCTGTGTTTGTAGATCATCAATTTTTATAACAATACCATCAATTTCATACGGTAGATTAGGTCTCTCTTTTGTCCAATATTCCACGTACGCTAATACTTCTTCAATAGTATCGCATTTCTTCCATTCTGGATTCGTTCTAAATCCAAAGTCTTTAAGCTGTTTTAATCGCCCACTATGTGAGGACACTTGATTCGCTTCCCATTCACCGATGCCATATAAAAATATATCTAAATTACGGGATGCTGCTATTTTAGGATCCAACTGCCTTAACGACCCAGCTGCCGCATTTCTTGGATTAGCAAAAAGTTCTAACCCGTCTTCTTCCCGTTGCTTATTTAGGGCAAGAAACGATTTATGCGGCATATATGCTTCTCCGCGAACTTCGATTTTTGCCTTTTCCTTAATGGATAATGGAATACTTTTAATTGTCCGTAAGTTACTTGTGATATCTTCACCGGTAGTACCATCTCCACGCGTGGCGCCACGGACAAATTTTCCATTTTCATATGTAAGGGAGATGGCTAGCCCATCAATCTTCAGCTCGCAAACAAAAGCTAATGGCTTATCAGTCCCTTGGCTTGCACGACGAGCAAAATCACGAAGATCCTGCTCGTTAAATGCATTACCAAGACTTAGCATAGGGATGGAATGTTGAACTTTTTGGAACCCTTCAAGAGGCTCCCCACCAATCCGTTGCGTAGGGGAATCACTTGTAATTAAATCTGGAAATTCCGCTTCTAATTTACGTAACTCTTCCAGTTTTTGGTCATATTCCGAATCCGGAATGGAAGGTTGATCCAGCACATAATATTCATGTGCATAGCGGTTTAATAATTCCTTTAAGGTTTCGATTTTTACCTGTGCTTGAGCTTTATCCATTCCACAAGCACCTCCTATTGTTGTTTCGTTATTGGTGCAAATTTCGCAAGCAAACGTTTGATTCCTGTAGGTGCTGGGAAGGCAACATCTAGCTCCATCTTATCCCCTTCACCTTGAACCTTTACTACAGTACCGACGCCCCACTTCTTGTGTTCCGCCTTATCTCCAGCTTTCCAAGTCTCGGACTCCGCACCAGTAGTAGTTTGGATGCGCTCTGCCTTACGTTTAGGCTGTGGCTGTCCTAGTGATTGTCCTGGAGTAGGTCTAGTTCTCGAAGGACTTCCAAACGGCGTTCTTTCTTGTCTATTAAAATCATTACCAAATGACGATGAACCAAACATAGATTGTTTCATTTGTTCTAATCCATCTACAAGCTCTTCTGGTATTTCATTAATAAAGCGGCTTACTGGGTTCATATTTGTACGGCCATAAAGGGTACGCATTTTCGCATTGGTTAAATAAAGTTGTTTCTCTGCACGCGTGATCCCAACATAAGCAAGTCTACGTTCTTCTTCCATTTCTTCATCATCAAACATCGCACGACTATGTGGAAATACATTTTCTTCCATCCCAATTAAGAATACGACTGGGAATTCAAGACCTTTTGCTGCGTGCAATGTCATTAAGGTAACTTTTTCTTTGTTATCCGGATCTTCTTCGTCTACACGGTCAATATCAGCTACTAATGCAAGGTCTGTTAAGAAAGCAATAAGTGTTTTGTCTTCACTTGTCTCTTCAAAATCATGTGTTACTGTCATAAATTCTTCTAAGTTTTCTAATCGGCTTTGTGATTCTATCGAACGTTCGTTTTTCAGCATTTCCTCATAACCAGAGCGTTCTAACACTTGTTGTACCATGTCCGTCGCAGTAAGAAAATCTTGTTGTTGATGTAAGGTTTTGATTAGATTACCGAACTCCGCCAGTGCATTTGCTGCCTTTTTCGGTACACCTGTAAAATCAACGACTTCTACTGCTTGGTAGAAGGACATGCCATTTTCTGCAGCATATGCTCGAAGACGGTCTATCGATGTTTTCCCGATTCCGCGCTTTGGCTCATTGACGACACGTTCAAAGCTTAAGTCATCGTCGGGGTTTGTTATTAAGCGCAAATAAGCAATCATATCTTTAATTTCTTTACGGTCGTAGAATCGCATACCACCAACCATTTGATACGAAACACCAGATTTCATTAATGTATCCTCAATCGCACGGGATTGGGCATTGGTACGATACAGTATCGCAACATCACTTGGTGAATATCCTTCTTCACGGATAAGCTCGCGAATTTTATCGGTAATAAATAGTGCTTCATCCTGCTCGGTAGCACCTTGATAATAATTGATTTTTTGACCATCTGGATTCTCTGTCCAAAGATTCTTCGGCTTGCGTCCTGGGTTGTTCGATATTACTTTATTCGCAGCTTCTAGAATTGATTTTGTAGAACGATAGTTTTGCTCTAAGAATACCGTTCTTGCTGCTGGGTAATCTTTTTCGAAGGATAGAATATTAGAAATGTCCGCTCCACGCCAGCGGTAAATCGATTGATCTGAGTCACCAACTACACATAGATTTTGGAATCGATTCGCTAACTGTTTAACTAATGTGTATTGCGCATGGTTGGTATCTTGATACTCATCCACATGAATAAATTGGAATCTGCGTTGATAATATTCTAATACCTCTGGCACACGCTTGAACAGATGAATAGTCTGCATGATTAAATCGTCAAAGTCTAGCGACTGGTTTTTACGAAGTACTTTCTCATAGCCTTCAAATACTCTTGCCACTTGTCTGTCATAGAAATTACCAGCTTTATTGGTGAATTCCTCAGCAGTAATCAGTTCGTTCTTCGCACTACTAATTTGACCTTGCATTGCTCGAGGTTCGAATTGCTTTGTATCAATATTTAAATCTTTTAGTACTTGCTTTACGACAGAAAGCTGATCTCCACTATCTAATATAGTGAAATTACGATTATAACCAATACGATCAATATCTCTTCTTAAAATCCGTACACACATGGAGTGGAATGTTGATACCCACATATCTTGCGCTTCCGGACCAACAAGCTTACTAACACGATCCCTCATTTCACGTGCAGCTTTATTGGTAAAGGTTATCGCCAAAATATTACGTGGGGAAACTCCTTTTTCCTCCATTAAATAAGCAATCCGGTGTGTTAACACACGAGTCTTCCCACTTCCAGCACCGGCCATAATTAATAACGGTCCTTCTGTATGTTTAACAGCCTCTTGTTGCTCTTTGTTCAATCCTTTAATTAAGTCATCGATTGTACGACTCATGCTTAAAACACCTTCCTAAAAATCAATTAGCTTTCACAGCTTGTACTGTCTTTAAAGCTTCTTTTATATTCGTATAAATGCTATTACCTACGACAATAACATCTGCATGTTCTTTCATTTCTTTAGCCTGTTCTGCTGTTTCAATGCCACCACCATAGAAAAGAAGTGTCTGGTCTAACTCCGCTTTCACGTTCTTCACTAAATCTGGATTACCATATTTCCCGCTGTACTCCACATAGAATATTGGGAGATGAAAGACATTCTCCGCCATATAGGCATAAGCGATAACATCATCATCCGTTGGTATTTTACAATCCGTTGCTTTAAAAGCCTTCGCTTCTTCATTTAGAATGCAATAGCCTTCTACAAAGATTTCATCCCAATTCATGATATCCTTATATTCTTTAATCGCTTCATGCTGTATATCCATCATCCACTTTTTATCTTTACTGTTCATCACCATCGGAATGTGATAATAATCAAACCCTGGTGTCACAGCATCCATGGTTGATATTTCTAAAATAACTGGAACCGTATAACGACGTATACTTGATAATAAATCCAATACGCCATCAAGCGTTACATTATCCGTTCCACCTACTATAATTGCGTCCGTTCCAGATTCACAGATTAATTCTAAATCTTCATCAGCAATTTCCTTAGCTGGGTCTAGTTTAAATACATGTTTCCATTCTTTCATATTTGTATACAAAGGTCTAATCCTCCATCAACATATTCCATTAGTTTATTATAGCAAAAAAAGGAGTGTGGATTTAGTGAAATGAGTAGTTTTTTATGTGGAATTTCAAAGGAAGTATTTTATTATAGAAATGAAGTGATGAAACCCTAAACTAGACAGTAGTTGTCCAATTTAGGGTTCAAGTTATTCTAACCTCTATTTTAACTTCTTCACAAATACAACTTTCAAATATTTACCATGTGGATATTCTCTAATTGTACGGAAATCCTCTGGTAAGGAGAATTCTTCTAATACGGTGTATTTGTGACCGGTTTCCTGAAATGCTGTTTGAATAAATCCTTTAAACTTGTCCATTCCAAAGGCACTACTATTCGTGGATGCGACGATTACTCCATCATCCTCCGTAATTGCTATTGCTTCTTTTAGGAGGTTTTTATAATCTTTATCCGCACTAAATACATTCTTTTTAGACCTAGCAAAGCTCGGTGGATCTAGAACAACTAAATCAAACTTCAAGTTTTTACGACCTGCATATTTAAAGTAATGGAAAACATCCTCGACAATGATATCTTGTGCTTCATAATCAATGCCGTTCAGGCTAAATTGCTCGATTGTCTTTGGCTTACTCCGATTGGCAAGGTCCACGCTAGTAGTTTTTATAGCTCCACCTAATGCAGCATATACGGAAAAAGCACCTGTATAGGAAAACGTATTTAACATATTCGTTCCCTTGGCATATTTATCACGAATGGTTTTTCTAACTTCCCGTTGGTCTAAAAAGATACCAACCATGGCGCCTTCATTTAGATAAACCGCAAACTGAACACCGTTTTCCTTCACAATTAGTGGAAACTCTCCGCGTTCTCCGGCTACAAAGTCATCATCTTCCACATATTGCCCTTTGGCATCAAACCGTTTCTTCTGATAAATACCTTTGTAATCAACAGAGTCTTTTAGCGCATCAAGAATGGCTTGACGAAATTGGTAAATGCCTACACTATACCAATTGATTAAATAGAACCCATCAAAATAATCGATGGTTATTCCACCAACTCCGTCGCCTTCACCATTAAACACTCGGAAAGCGTTCGTATCTTCTTCACCAAATAAATGTTCTCTTCTATGAAGAGCAGATGTGATTTTATTTTTAAAGAACTTTTTATCAAATGTTTCATGTTCATTCTTGCTAAGGACCCAGCCGTAGCCTTTGTTTTGTTTGCCATAGTAACCTTTAGCAATGAATGTATTTTTCTCATCAACGAGATTTACTATAGTTCCCTCTTCTTTTAAGTCTTTTATGTTTGTGATTGCATCTGAGAATATTAATGGGAAACCACCACGATATTTATTTACAAATTTTGAATTTACTTTTAGTCGAACATTATGTGCCACTTGTTCCAATCCTATCTGTTTGTATTTTTCTTGATTGTACCATAGAGAACCTAAACGACAAAAATTCACCTAATAGCTAGTTCTCCCCATAAAAAAAGAGGCTGAACTATAGAATTCCAACTAAATGAAGATAATCCATAAGTAGTGCATCAAACCCGCTCCGGAAATATACTTCGCTTTCCGCGGGCGGCTGGTGAGCCTCCTCGTGCTTACGCACTGTGGGGTCTCACCTATGCCTTTCCTCCCGCAGGAGTCTACGTATATTTCCGGAGCTAGTATAGTGGATCATATTTCTTTTACAGTTAGGAAAACTAGTTGTGTTCTAGCCTCTTGATAAACCATTTTTATTTATTTCTTTTCCAACGTACGCTCCAACACCATCTTATACCCTTCACTGCCGTAATCAATACAACGTCTTACTCTTGAGATGGTGGCGGTGGATGCTTTTGTTTCTTTTTCTATTGTTTTATATGTATAGCCCTCGGTTAGCATTTTTGCTACTTGGAGTCTTTGGGCTAGGGATTGAACTTCACCCATTGTCGCAATATCATCAAAGAAACGATAGCATTCTTCTCGATCCTTTAAGGATAGAATTGCGTCAAATAAATAATTTAATTCTTCCCCACGTAATTTATCTATTTGCATGATGTTACCTCCTACTCTCCAGTAATAGTAACTGAATTTCCAAGACCAGGGCTAGTAGGAACTACATTAATCCAGGTCTTACCTGGTACAAATCCTACTACTTCACCATCTTTAACAGGAACAATTTTTCCGTCTCGATTTTCCCATTTCAGTTGTTGTACTTTACCTTTTTGAATTAATAATGCATCCCCACTGGCATAAAAGTCAATGGCGCGACGACCAACATCATCAATTATCTCATGATATGTCTCCACAATAAAGATATTATCTACTTCGACTGGTTCACTCGTGCTAAGCTCGACCGTTTTTTCTCGGTCATTATATCGAGTATATTTTTCCGTAGTAGCTTCATAGGCAAATTCAACGATTTCCATAGGGTTATTTGAGTATACAATCTCCACATGATTGGCGGCCACCCCTGGAATTCCTTTCACTTCTTCTTCTGTTAGGAAAGGCATTGGTTCATGTTCAGCAGTGACGTCATACCCAATATTGGTTGCGACATCATACACATTTTCAAACAACAGATAGGAGTTATGTGGTGCAACACGGAAAGATTCACGTTTAAATAGCTTCCCGTCATTATCATAAATTGCTCCATCGATATGATCTATCCCACGGTTATCCAGCATGTCATTCACAAAGCCCGCAGCCCCATGGTAAATATATAGCGCACCATATCGATTGGCTAGGTCAAAGTAATACTCACGAGCACTTCGTACAGGACCAACCACTTCCGGCTGTTGACTGTGATAAAGCGCTAGAAAACGAGTAATCATCCCTTCTGCCAGAATCTCGAACACAACATCTGCTTCCGATAACCCTGTTTGCGGCCTAGCACTACTATGATTATTCACCATTACACCAACAATGCGATAATCAACACTTTCATTCGTGCCGATACCAGTTAACGGATAGACATTAGCAAAAACTTCCTCAGGCTCTTCTACCTCTTCTGGTTCTGTATTACCTACTTCGACCTCTTCTTCCGGTTCTTCGATTGGTTTACTGTCCGCATCTTTACTGCAGGCAACCAATACGATGCTCAATAAAATTAGTACGATAAACTTTCTCATGTTCCCAACACCTTTGTCTAATCTATTTTTCCTAGTTCCTTATCACCATTATAAATTAACGCATGGTCGCTGGGAAGAGTACTTCTCGTTTCTTAATATCCATAATCCCCTCTTGGGTGATGCGAATATATGGTAAATGAGTGGATGATAAAAATAAAATACTATAAATCGGATCATTGAATTGGTAGCCATAATCAAGCAGCTTTTCCTTCAGCTGCTTTTCCTTTTCAATTAATTCATCCATTGTACCAGCATACATTTTTCCACTTAATGACAGCGGGAGCTCTGCAACAACTTCTCCGTCTTGAACGACTACGATACCACCACCAAGTTCCTTCAGACGCTTCCATGCTAAGAGCATATCTTGCTTATTCTTCCCAATGAAAATCAAATCACCTGTCTGGGAGAAGGAGCTTGCTAACCCTCCTAGCGATTTTGTGAATCCTCGGATAGTTGTATTAACACGCCACTCACCTTTTTTATCAAACAGTAATAAAAATGCATCTTCACGGTTCTCAGGTAATTTTTCTAATGTGATATCTGTTTGAATGGCGTATGGCTTAATAATAACATCATTCACCATTTCTAAACCGATTGGGATCGAGAACTGTAAATCACTCATTTTCAAATCCCAGTCAAACCTCATCGGCTTTATATTATACTTTTCCCAGTTAATATAGGAGGGTAGTTCTTGCACGTTCCCTTTGAAGACAATCCACTTTCCTTTTGCAAGTACACTTTCCGGATGTGGATTATCCTTTGCTTGTAATATATTAATATTGGCAATGCGTCCAGGAGCTATACATCCAAGCTGCTCTTCCAAATGAAAGTGTTTCGCTACATTAAATGTTGCCATTCGATAGGCATCCTCTACTGGGACACCTTTCTTTATTGCGATATCGATACATACATTCATTAAGCCGTTCTCATAGAAGCCAGGAGTACCACCATCAGTTGTCATTGTTAAAGAATTAAAGTCCGTTAACCCTGCTTCTAGAATTTCATCGAGAAGTTCTGGAAGGTCTGGACGAATGGAGGAATATCTTAGTCCAACTTGATAGCCAAGTTTTAGGCGATTGATCACGTCTGCCCCACTAATCGATTCATGGTCAGCCGAAACACCAAGTAACTTTAATTTCGTTAACGTGTTTTCCGATGCACCTGGAAGATGTCCTTCAACCGGCATGCCTTTACGTTTCGCCTCTTGAATCCAATATAATAATCGATCATCACCAGATAGTAGACCCGGCCATCCTGTTAGCTCACCACCCTGAATAACAGAAGGATGTGACAACCAATCTAGTATATCTTCCGTATTAAATAACTCTTCTTCATCTAATAAAGCTGTTTGTGGGTCTAACCTACACCACCAAAACATGGAGATTGGTAGTTTATTAAACTCCGAGATAATAGAAAACGCTTTCTTTTTGTCTAATAAAAAAAGCCATGATAAGTTATCATTAACTAGTGTTGTAGTTCCGAATTTTGCAGCATGTTTCGCTAATATTTCCGGGTTATACAATTGGAATGGGTGTGCGTGTGGCTCCATATAACCTGGTACAACATATTTACCTGCACAATCAATTACTTCAGTCTTTTGTTTAGGAAGCTTATCCCCAACATAAACAATCCGTTCATTATAGACCCAAATATTTGCCGTCAACCATTGATTTATGTACATATTTAAATAGGTAACGTTCTTCAAAACAAGAGAAGGGGCGATCTCTCCTTCTACCACTTTTACATGTTTTCTGAGCTCAAAGTTTCTCCAGTGTCCGTTCTCTAACATAAGCAACTCTCCATATTTATTCTTTTTCCAATTGTAACACAATTCACGCTTTATTACTGTAAAGTTTTTGTGAAATACAGTGAAAACTTTGTGACAATATTTGGCAAGGTTTGGAGAGTAGGAAAAAAAGTGCTGAGGTAGGTTTGGGTTAAAGTAGGAACTATTTTGAAGAACAGCAAAAAGACGCTCTTATAGATGAGCGCCTTCCTTCATTTTCCCTATATCTGTCCGGTAGAAAAATCCTTCTAACTCCGTATTAGATGGTAAACTCTCATATACTAGTTGACCTGCCTCATCTAAAGAATCACCCTTAGACCCAACTAACAGAACTCGACCACCGTTTGATGTTAATCCAAACGCTGATGGAGTAACACCAGCATAAACAACGTAAGAACTTCCTCCAATTTTTGGTAGTGGAACACCTTTTTTATAGGAGCCAGGGTAACCTTCTGAAGCAAGAACTACTCCTAAACAAGCTCTCTGTTCCCATTCTAACTCAGGGTCATTACCGTCTAATATATCAACTACCACTTGTAGCAGGTCATTTTTCATAAGTGGTAAGACTACCTGTGTTTCTGGATCTCCGAATCTCGCATTAAACTCGATTACCTTAGGACCAGCCTCTGTCATAATAAGCCCTGCATATAAAATACCAGTGAAGGAACGTCCCTCCGTCACTAATCCTGCGGTAGCTTTTTGTAAAATTTCCTTGGTAGCATAGTCAATCATTTCATTTGTTACATCTGGTACTGGTGCATAAGCCCCCATTCCACCTGTGTTAGGACCTTCATCATGATTAAACGCGCGCTTATGATCCCTGGCTGGAATCATCGGAAATACCCTTTCTCCGTCTACGAAAGCCATTAAGGAAAACTCATCACCAGCTAAAAATTCCTCGACTACAACCTTAGAACCGGCATCAGAAAAAGTCTTGGAAACTAGCATATCATCGATTGCTTGAAATGCTTCCTCTGTCGTATTTGCAACTACGACACCCTTCCCTGCAGCGAGACCGTCTGCCTTAATCACAATTGGAGCACCTTGTTGGACTACATATTCTTTAGCTGCCACTGGATCGGTAAACGAATCATAACGAGCTGTTGGGATATCGTATTTTCTCATCAATTCCTTAGCAAAAGTCTTACTGCCTTCAATCAAAGCTGCCTCTTGTGTTGGAGCAAATATACGTAAACCAGCTTCTTGAAACTGGTTAGCAATCCCTGTTAATAACGGGTTCTCAGGACCTACAATTGTTATAGAAATGTCTGCCTCTTTTGCAAAGTCTATAAGCTTTGTAGTCTCTGTTTCTTCTATTGGGACACAAGTTGCATGTTTCTCCATCCCCACATTACCGGGAGCAACAAAAAGCTTATCGATTAACCTACTTTCCGCTAGTTTCATAGCAATACTATGCTCACGGCCACCACGACCTATCACTAGAACATTCATCAAAGGCCCCCTCATTAATGTTTGAAATGACGCATACCTGTACATACCATAGCTATTCCGTGCTGATTGCATACATCGATGGAATCTTGGTCACGCTTTGAACCACCTGGTTGAATAATGGCTTTTATCCCTGCCTTTATTGCTTCCTCCACCGTATCTGGCATTGGGAAGAATGCATCAGAAGCCATAACCGCACCTATAGCCTTTTCTCCAGCTTGTTCTATCGCAATTTTTGCAGCCCCTACACGATTCATTTGTCCTGCACCGACACCTACAGTTTGGTAATCTTTCGCAAGAACAATCGCATTGGACTTTACATGTTTTACAGCCTTCCAAGCAAAGAGTAGATTCTGCAACTCTTCTTCCGATGGTGCTCTTTCCGTAACTATTTCAAGGCTCTCTTCGGTGATACTACCTGTATCTTTGCTTTGGATTAACACACCACCATCTACCGTTGTGAGCTTATAACTAGCTTCATCTTTTCGATCCATGTCCATCGTTAACAATCGGATGTTTTTCTTACGTGTTAGTATTTCTAATGCCTTCTCTGAAAAACTTGGTGCAATCACAATTTCTAGAAAAATTTTACTTAGCTTCTCCGCTGTTTGCGAATCAACTTCTCTGTTCAAGGCAACAATCCCGCCAAAAATAGATATGGAATCAGCATCATATGCTAGTTGAAAGGCGTCTACAATGGAATCTCCCATACCAATTCCACAAGGATTCATATGCTTTACAGCAACTGCTGTTGGCCCACTATATTCAGCTAGGATTTCTACAGCTGCATTCGCATCTTGGATATTATTGTAAGAGAGCTCCTTGCCGTGTAATTGCTTAGCTGTAGCAAGACTCATTCCTTGTTGGATTGGATTTGCATAAAATGCGGCATCTTGATGTGGATTCTCTCCATAGCGTAGCGACTGGACTTTTTCATATGTAACGGTATATGTTTCCGGAAACGTTTCACCGGTTTGATTAAGAAAATAGTTTGCAATAATGGCGTCATAGTGTGCAGTATGTCGGAAAACCTTTGCAGCAAGCTGTTGACGATATTCCAAGTTAATCGCTTCGGTTTCTAATCTGTCGAGTATCGATGAATAATCGTTAGGATCTACAACAACCAGGACGTCTGCAAAGTTCTTTGCTGCCGATCGCAACATAGTGGGGCCGCCAATATCAATATTCTCAATGATTTCTTCCTTCGTAACCCCTTCTGTCTCAAGCGTCTGTTTGAAAGGATAAAGATTCACTACGACCATATCGATAGGCTCAATGTTGTTTTCTTCCATTTGTTTCATATGGTCAGCGTTGGAACGCTTTGCTAATAGCCCTCCATGTACCTTCGGATGAAGTGTCTTTACACGACCATCTAAAATCTCAGGAAAACCTGTTAATTGATCAATAGCTATTACTGGAACACCTTCATTTTGAAGCGTCTTTAATGTTCCTCCAGTTGAAACAATCTCGTATCCTAAATTAACGAGACCTTTGGCAAATTCTACTATTCCATGTTTATTGGAAACACTAATAAGTACACGTTTTTTCATGGTAACACTCCTCGTTACTTCGATTAATTGGTTGCGGTTGGTACTGGCATTTCCTGATTGGTTGATATTTAGTGGATTTCGGTTGATACATACGTAATTTTGGTTGATGTTTATCGACAACGGTTGATGGCAGTGCAATTTTGGTTGATGTTCCGGGAATACGGTTGATAGTCTATCATTTTGGTTGATGTTCATCCACAAACGGTTGATGACCACCAATTTTCGGTTGATATTCCCCACACCAGATACAATCACTTCACTGGATACAAGCTAGCCCTCCGCACAATGTTATTAATAACTCTAGGATACAGGGCATGCTCTACCTGTTGAATACGTACTTTCAACGATTCTTCGGTATCACCTGGCATGACGGTAACCTTCTCCTGCGCAATAATTGGTCCTGTATCCATTCCTTCATCAATAAAATGCACCGTAACACCAGTCACCGTAGCACCTGACTGCAGAGCCTGACCAATCGCATCCTTACCAGGAAAGGCGGGCAGTAGTGATGGATGAATATTTAATATCTTTCCTTCGTATGCTTCTAAAAGGGTTACTCCGACTAGCCTCATGTATCCTGCTAAGAAAATCCATTCGACGCCGAATTCGCGAACTGTTTTTAACACTTCCGCCTCGTACTCTGACTTTGAAGCATACGCTTTCGGATTGGCAACAAACGTTTGTACACCAAATCGTTCTGCCTTTTCTATGACACTAGCACCTGGTTTATCGCAAACTAGTAAGACAATCTCACAAGCTAGATTTTCGCTATTCATTATTGCTTCAAAATTACTTCCCGTTCCTGAGGCAAAAACAGCAGCTTTAACATTACTCATATCGGAATGTTACTCCTTCATTTGTAACTACTTGCCCTATGGCAGTTGCATTTTCTCCTGCTTCTACTAGCACTTTTAGAGCACGTTTGGCATCTTCTTTGGAAACGACAATGGCCATGCCAATCCCCATATTAAACACACCAAACATATCGTCCAGCGTAAGGCCACCTTTTTCTTGCAAAAAAGTAAATATTTCAGGTACTTTCCAATTCCCGAGAACTAAATCTACTCCTAGACCTGATGGTAGCATTCTTGGAATATTTTCATAGAATCCACCACCTGTTATATGCGAGATCCCTTTGACAGCCACAGCTCTCATCAATTGCTGGATTGGTTTCGTATATATCTTAGTCGGTTCCAATAGCCACTCACCAAGCGGCTTAGATAGCCCATCTGGAGTTTCACTCAAGTCCATTCCAGCAACAAGCTTTCGAACTAGTGAATAGCCATTCGAATGAATGCCACTTGATGGTAGCCCAATGACCACATCTCCTGCTTGAATGGTTTCCCCGGTAACAAGCGCTGATTTCTCTGCAATACCAACAACAAATCCAGCTAAATCATACTCATTGTCACCGTATAGTCCTGGCATTTCGGCAGTTTCTCCTCCGATTAACGCTGCACTAGCTTGCGTACAACCTTCCGCAATGCCTGAAACGATCTGCTCAATTTGGGCTGGCTCATTTTTCCCACAAGCAATGTAATCGAGGAAAAACAGTGGACTTGCACCTTGTGCGACAATATCATTTACACACATGGCAACTAAATCAATACCAACTGTGTCATGTTTATCCAATTCAAATGCCAGCTTGAGCTTGGTTCCAACACCATCGGTTCCTGATACAAGAACAGGTTCTTTATATTGAAAGGACGTTAGCTCGAACAAACCTGCAAATGAACCGATTCCACCAAGTACTTCTGGTCTAGTTGTTCTAGCAATATGCTTTTTCATTCGTTCTACCGCTTCATAACCAGCTTCCACATCGACTCCTGCGGCCTTATATATATTTGACACACTGACACGCTCCTTAGCATTTCGTATAGGAAATCTCTAATTGACCATGCTTGGTTACCGGGTATTCCCCTGTCATACAAGCCATGCAAACTCCCTGTTCAAGCGAATCCTTTGAAATTATCGACCGCTCTAACCCTTCACTAGATAAGTAGGCCACACTATCTGCACCTATTAGCTCACAGATTTCTCCCAGCGAATAATTAGCAGCAATAAGTTCCTTTTTCGTAGACATATCAATACCGTAATAACATGGATTAGTAATCGCTGGAGATGCAATACGCACATGTACTTCCTTGGCACCAGCCTCTTTGAGCATCCGAACAATGCGCTTACTCGTCGTTCCCCGAACAATGGAATCATCAATCATGATGACACGCTTTCCTTCCACAATCCCCCGGACTGGAGATAGCTTCATTTTAACTCCTTGCTCTCGTAGCTCCTGCGATGGCTGAATGAATGTTCGACCGATGTAACGATTTTTTATTAAACCAATTTCATACGGAATGCCACTCTGTTCTGCAAAACCAATTGCTGCGGATATACTCGAATCGGGAACCCCTGTAACTACATCCGCTTCCACAGGAGCTTCTTTTGCTAATTCAATCCCCATTCGTTTCCGAGATGCGTGAACATTAACCTCATTTAAATTACTATCAGGCCTAGAGAAATACACATACTCCATCGCACATAAGGCACGTTTCTCTTGCTGAGCAAATCGTGTGGATTCGATGCCTGCATCCGATATCGTAATCAGTTCACCAGGTACAACCTCTCGCACGTATGTTGCACCGATAATATCAAAGGCAGATGTTTCCGAAGCAACGACATAAGCGTCTCCCAATCTACCAATTGACAACGGACGTAAGCCCCTTGGATCAAGCGCAACATGCATCCGATCTTCTTTTAATAGAATAAATGCATAAGCTCCGATAAGTTGACCTAATGCGATTTTCAGACTTTCGATAGAATCCATCGTTCCGTTTCGCTTTAGCAAATGAGCAAGCACTTCTGTATCGGAAGAGGTTTGTAATATACTCCCTGCAGCCTCCAACTCTCCACGTAGTTCAAATGCATTCATGATATTACCATTATGAGCCAGTGCCATACTGCCTCCTTGCGAACGAAATAGTAGTGGTTGCACATTATCGATTGTTCGTTCTCCTTGAGTTGCATAGCGAACATGACCAATTGCTGCATGCCCATTTAACTCAGAAAAATCAAACCGCTTAAATACATCATTTACAAGCCCTTGCCCTTTATGTAGCTTTAACTCAAGGCCATCGGATGTTACAACACCGGCACCTTCTTGCCCTCGATGCTGCAAGGCGTGAAGACCATAGTAGGTTAACTCTGCAGCTTTTTCATGACCCCAAATGCCAAAGACACCACATTCTTCATTTAAGCCTCTTATTTCAGCAAGCATGGGATTGCCCCTTTCCAAAGGTTGTGCAACTCCTCTACCTTCTCTGTTAGAATATCCCCTTGATTACCGCGAATCGTTAATTGACTATCTCCGGTTACAAGACCAACTTCTCTTGCATCTTCTACTAGGTGTTCAAACGCTTCTTGATGCTCACGCTTCACGCTTACTAGAAAGCGAGATTGCGTTTCACTAAATAAGGCTACGGTCGCATCGCCTTCCACTTGAATATCTGCACCTAGTGTCGTATCGAAGAATAGGCATTCGGCAAGTGCCACTCCTAAGCCACCTTCTGCTAAATCATGGGCGGAAGCAACTAATCCCTGTTGAATCGCCTCTAAGAGTTGAGCTTGACGCTTAGCCTCAACTTCCAGATTGATTTCTGGAGCTTTTCCTTGGTACGTTCCTTCTAAAAGGTTTTGCAATTCACTACCACCGAATTCAGGCTTCGTTTCCCCAATCACATAAATAACATCACCTATATGCTGGAAAAAGCTTGGTGTAATATGTTCCAGTGACTCATGCAAACCAACCATCCCAACAATCGGCGTCGGGAAAATCGCTTTCCCTTTTGATTGGTTATATAGCGACACATTACCGCTTATAACTGGCGTTGCTAGTGCCTCACATGCCTGACTCATACCCTCTACACTTTTCTCCATTTGCCAAAAAACTTCTGGATTCGTTGGGTTTCCAAAGTTAAGTCCATCTGTTAAACCAAGTGGTCTAGCACCTGAGCAAACAATGTTACGCGCCGCTTCTGCAACAGCAATCTTCCCGCCTGTTTCTGGATCCAAATAAATATAGCGTGAATTACAGTCCGTCGTTATTGCTAATGCTTTATTTGTTCCTTTAATCCGAACAACCGCTGCATCCGATCCAGGGCCCATAACCGTGTTCGTTTGTACCATGGAATCATATTGATCATAAACCCATTCTTTACTTGCTATAGTAGGTTGCTGTAATAATCTCTTTAATACTTCACTATGATTATCGACATTTAGAGCCTTATTCCCAATCTTCTGAAACTCTTGGAAATACGTTGCCTCTTGCGATGGTAAATAATATACAGGAGCTTCCTCTGCTAATGCATCCACTGGAATCTCCGCTTGTACGTCACCATGCTGTTTAATTCGGAACACTTTTTCTTCAATCACCTGACCAACCGCAACTGCCTGTAGGCCGTACCGCTCAAACACGTCTATAATTTCTTGCTCTCTACCTTTTTTCACTACTAGAAGCATACGCTCCTGGGATTCTGAAAGCATTAACTCATAAGCCGTCATATTTTGCTCACGTTGTGGAACTAAATCTAAATTCATTTCCAAACCTGTTCCCGCTTTACTAGCCATTTCACTAGCGGAAGAGGTAAGACCTGCAGCACCCATGTCTTGCATCCCAACAAGTGCATCCGAGTGAATAACTTCTAAACAAGCTTCAATTAATAGCTTCTCCATAAATGGATCGCCAACTTGAACAGCCGGGCGGTCTTTTGCTGCGTCTTCGGCTAAATCATCGGATGCAAAAGTTGCTCCATGAATACCATCACGTCCAGTTGGTGCACCAGCATATATAACCGTATTCCCTATTCCAGCAGCAATTCCTTTTTGAATATCATCATGGTTAATTAGTCCAATACACATTGCATTGACCAACGGGTTATCCTCATACGAATCATCAAACTGTACTTCTCCGCCAACCGTAGGGATACCTACACAGTTCCCGTAACCTGCAATACCATTTACGACTTCTGAAAAGAGGTATTTCACACGGTCTGTAGTTAAGTTCCCAAATCGAAGCGAGTTCATTAATGCGATTGGACGAGCTCCCATCGAAAACACATCACGAATAATCCCACCTACGCCAGTTGCTGCTCCTTGATACGGCTCAACAGCTGATGGGTGATTATGACTTTCGATTTTGAATACTACTGCTTGGTTATCACCAATATCTATAATCCCAGCACCTTCACCGGGGCCTTGCAATACGTGTGGTGCTTTTGTTGGAAACTTTTTAAGGAGTGGCTTAGATGTCTTATAGCTACAGTGTTCTGACCACATGACTGAGAAGATGCCTGTTTCTGTAAAATTAGGAAGACGACCTAGAATTCTCTTTACCATTTCAAATTCTGAATCGGTTAGCCCCATGCCTTGGTAAAGCTTTTCACGTTCAATTTGTTCTGGACTAATCTCATGCGTTTGCAACATAATAGGACTCCCTCCAATTTTTCACGATGGATTGGAAAAGCTTTAACCCATCATAACTACCTAGAAGTGCTTCTACTGCACGCTCTGGATGTGGCATCATTCCTAATACATTTCCTTCTTTGTTCGTAATTCCAGCAATATCGTAAGTAGAACCATTGGGATTATTTTTATACGTAAATACGATTTGATTATTTTTCTTTAAATCTGCCAATGTTTCTGCATCACAAAAGTAGTTGCCTTCTCCATGTGCAATCGGGTAACGTACTACCTCTCCTTTTGCATAGCCTGATGTAAATATTGTTTGGTTGTTTTCAACGACTAGCTCTTCTTGATGACACATAAATGATAACTTACGGTTTCGCATTAAAGCTCCTGGCAGCAAGCCAGATTCTGTTAGAATTTGAAATCCATTACAAACACCAAGCACTGGCTTACCTTTAGCTGCTTGCTCCCTCACTTGATTCATTACATCTGAAGTTGCAGCAACAGCACCTGAACGAAGGTAGTCACCATACGAAAAACCACCCGGAAGTAAGATTCCATCATAGTTTTCCAGATTACTATTTTGATACCAAACTAAATCCGCTTCCTCACCTAGAACCCCCTTCACGGCATGGTACATATCTCGGTCACAGTTGGAGCCTGGGAAAACAATCACTGCAAATTTCACGCGTGAACAGCCTCCCCCACTTCAAACTGATAATCCTCGATGACAGGGTTAGCAAGCAGCTTATCGCACATTTCTTTCACTCGCGATTCAAGATTCGGTCCATCTTCTATTTGCATTTCAATGTATTTTCCAACGCGTGCCTCTTCGACCTCTTTATATCCAAGTGAATTCAAAGACGTCTGAATCGCTTTCCCTTGAGGATCAAGAACACCTTGCTTCAATGTAATATAAACCGTAACCTTTCTCATACCCATCGCTCCAGTCGCTGTAAAATTTGTTCATAAACAGAAATCAAATCACCCGTACCTTGACGAAATACATCCTTATCCATCTTTGCACCTGTTTCCATATCCCATAACCTACAAGTATCTGGGGAAATCTCGTCTGCTAGGACAATGCTGCCATTTTGAAGACGGCCAAATTCAAGTTTAAAATCTACTAGTTGTAGGTTAATAGATTGGAAGAATTCCTTTAAAACAGTATTTATTTCTAGTGCTTTCACTTTTATTTCACGCAAATCCTTATGGGTTACATCGGTTAATAGCAGAGCATGATCATCATTTATTAAAGGATCATCTAATTCGTCATTTTTATAAAAAAGTTCTATTAGTGGTGATTCAAATAGAGAACCCTCCTCAAAACCTAAACGCTTCGTAATACTTCCTGTTGCCAAATTTCGCACAACTATCTCTAAAGGAATAATCTCTGTTTCCATGACTAGTTGTTCTGTTTCATTCAGCCGTTTGACGAAATGGCTTTTGATGCCTCGTTCATGTAAATAAGGAAAAATGAAAGAAGATATTTCGTTGTTTAATCTCCCTTTTCCCGGAAAGCTTTCTTTCTTCTTTCCGTTAAAAGCTGTTGCATCATTTTTATAAGCTAATACAAGCTTTTCAGAATCCGTAGAAGAACGATACACTTGCTTCGCCTTTCCCTCATACAATAGCTCTGCCTTCACGACACTTCCCCCCTTAGATTAAGCCGATGCGTTCAAAGATCACATCCACATTTTTTAAATGGTACGTATAATCAAAGCAATTCTCAATTTCCGATTCACTTAATAGAGCTGTAATGCGATCTTCTTTTTTCACAAGCTCTCTAAAATGCACTTCTGTTTCCCATGCTTCCATGGCTTTCGGTTGTACAATATCATACGCTTCTTCACGGCTCATCCCTTTATCAATAAGTGCAAGTAGTACACGTTGCGAGAAGATAACGCCATGTGTTCTATCGATGTTTCGCTTCATGTTTTCAGGGAATACCGTTAAGTTTTTCACGATATTACCAAAACGGTTAAGCATATAATTCAGCGCGATCGTCGCATCTGGTAAAATAACGCGTTCCGCCGAAGAATGGGAAATATCTCGTTCATGCCAAAGGGACACATTCTCATAAGCAGTCAGCATATAACCACGAATAACCCTAGCCATTCCAGTCATATTTTCTGAACCGATTGGGTTACGTTTATGCGGCATAGCAGAAGATCCTTTTTGACCTTTTGCGAAAAACTCTTCTACTTCACGAGTTTCTGTTTTTTGCAATCCGCGTATTTCCGTTGCAAACTTTTCAATCGAAGTTGCAATAAGTGCAAGTGTTGATACATATGCCGCATGGCGGTCACGTTGTAATGTTTGGGTAGAAACTGGTGCTGGAGTTAGCCCTAGCTTTTCACATACATACTGTTCAACAAATGGATCAATATTGGCATATGTTCCAACGGCACCGGATAGTTTTCCAAATTCGATATCCTTTGCCGCTAATTCAAAGCGCTCTACATTGCGCTTCATTTCCTCATACCAAAGTGCAAGCTTTAAACCGAACGTAGTTGGCTCTGCATGTACGCCATGGGTTCTCCCCATCATCACGGTATGCTTATGTTCCATTGCTTTACTTTTCAAGATTTCTACGAAGTTATGTAAATCTTTGCGAATGATTTCGTTTGCTTGTTTTAATAAATAGGAAAGTGCCGTGTCAACAACATCTGTAGACGTTAACCCGTAATGAACCCATTTTCGTTCTTCGCCAAGTGTTTCCGATACAGCGCGGGTAAATGCAACTACATCATGTCTTGTTTCCTGTTCTATTTCGTAGATACGGTTGATATCGAAAGAAGCATGATCACGAAGCTTGTTAACATCTTCTTTTGGAATAATACCAAGCTCGCTCCATGCTTCACATGCTAAGATTTCAACCTCTAGCCATGCTTTGAATTTATTTTCCTCTGTCCAAATGTTTCCCATTTCTTCACGAGTGTAGCGTCCAATCATTGTTTTGCCTCCTCAAACTCATTAACCTGTTCTGTGGTATTTTCCCCAATAAATGTAATATGACCCATTTTTCGCTTATCTTTCACTTCAGCCTTCCCATACAAGTGAACGAAGCCATTGTCTACCATTGGCATTGCTTTTAAAGTAGGCGCAACATCTTCACCTAGAATATTGATCATGGTAGCTGGCTCCATGAGCTTCACAGGAACTAATGGTAAACCACAGATTGCTCGAATATGCTGGGCAAACTGTGAGATGTTACAAGCTTCAATCGTATAATGCCCTGAATTATGTGGACGTGGTGCCATTTCGTTGATAAAAACTTCGTCGCCAGATACAAACATCTCAATTGCAAACGTCCCGATGATATTCATTTTCTCTGCCAACAGGATTGCTGCGTGTTTTGCCTTTTGCTGAACACTATCTGATACACTAGCTGGTACTGTAGTTTGAAATAAAATATGATGCTTATGCACATTTTCAGCAATCGGGAAAAACTCTATCCGACCAGTGGTTTCCCTTGTAAAAATAACGGAGATTTCTTTCTCAAAAGTAACCCACGATTCGATGATGCAATGCTTATTCTTATTAGCGAATCGAATGACTTCTGGAATATCAGCCTCCGAATCAATTTTTAATTGTCCTTTTCCGTCATAGCCACCCCGGCAAGTTTTGATAACTACAGGAAAAGATATATTTTGCAATGCTTCTTCGCATTCTTCCCCGTTATGAACAATAGAAAATTCAGGAACCGGTAATTGTAACTCTTTCATTAGCATTTTTTCTTTTTCACGGTTCTGTGTAATTTCTAGTGCGTAGGAACCCTGTGGTAACTTTCCTTGATTCTCGATATAGGTGGCCGCTTCTACATCAACATTTTCAAACTCATACGTAACAATATCACTTTTTTCCGCTAATTCTTTAATTGCATTCCTATCATCATAGGCTGCAACTATTTGACCATCGGAGACTTGTGCAGTTGGGCAATTCGGTGTTGGATCTAACACAATAACGTTATACCCCATATATTTAGCCGCCATCGCCATCATACGGCCAAGCTGACCGCCCCCGATGATTCCAATCGTTTGTGGTGGTAGAACGACATTATTTTTTCCCAAGGTCTTCCCTCATTTCATCCACTTTTGCTCTCATTTCACTACGGTAGTTATCTAGTCTTTCAGCAACATCGTTATCAAAAGCACCTAGAATTTGTGCTGCCAGCAGCCCAGCATTTGTAGCACCCGCTTTACCAATGGCAACTGTTGCTGTCGGTACTCCCCCTGGCATCTGTACAATGGATAGTAAGGAATCCAATCCGTTTAGTGCTTTACTTTGAACAGGTACACCGATAACCGGTAGTGTTGTTTGAGAAGCTACCATTCCTGGTAAATGCGCCGCTCCTCCTGCACCTGTGATGATTACTTTCAATCCACGCTCTCTAGCCGACTTCGCATAAGTGAACATCTCATCTGGCGTTCGATGTGCAGAAATAACATCTTTCTCATAACGAATATGTAAATCATCTAAAACAGTACATGTATATTTCATCGTATCCCAATCAGAGATACTTCCCATGATGACACCAACTAAAGCCATTATCATTTCCCCTTCCTTTTCTAGTTTCCATGAAACAAGAAAAAGGTCTATTCACCCTCTCATTAGCCTAGAGAGAAGATGAATAGACCTATTTTTTCGGTCACCAAATTAATCATTGTTACGCCAACGACTCATCTTCCCTCATAGTCCGGCATTTGAGGTGCCAGGTAGAGACTTCTCGGCCATATTCCAAGAAATATATGAGGGTCCGTATTCATTTGTTGGTTTTAGCATAACAAAGATATTATTGATGGTCAATAAAAATTCGAACAATTTTCCTAAATCCATATTTATTGTTCGGTTTTATGCAACATTTTGTGTAAAAGCAGACAGTATAAGCCTTATATCACATGAATTACTCTGGTTTTGAACCCGGCACATTATTCTTCTCTTGCCCAGCTACCGTCTCTCCTGTAATCTTTTTCTTCGGGTTAAGTAAGCGACCTTTTCTAACTTGTTTCACCCAGAATCCCCCATGAATTTGCTTCGGCTCATAAGAAATGATGAATGCTTTCGGATCAATATCCTTAATTTCCTCATACAATCGAAGTTCGTATTTTCTAGGAGTCAGAATTTGCATCGATAATCGGTCTCCATCCATTCCATAGGCAGACCAACTCGTTACCCCATATCCTTTTTCTCGTAGTCTTCGAGTAAAGTTAAAATCTGGATTACCAGAAACAACATTAACAGTTATGTAGCCAAGAGCTAGTTTTTCCTCAATGATCGAGCCGACAACAACCCCAATTCCATAACCAAGTGCATAGGCAACGACATTTTGAATTTCATTTAAGTTATCTAATACAAGCCCCAAACCAAATATATAAACAACTATCTCAAACATGCTTACAAAAGCAGCTACATAGCGACGACCTTTTAATGTTAAAATCATACGAATGGTAAACATCGATACATAGACAACGTTCACCAACAAGATGATAGCAACCATTATTAGTGCATTATCAAGCAAAAAATAACCTCCTACTATACGTTAGAATACTCTTTTTTGAAGCCTATGATGAATTTCCCCTATTATACCTTTTCTTGAAAGTTAGGCATACACCCATTTTTAGAATTTGCATATAGTATAACTATCATACTGTTAAAAATGAGGTGTTAACAAACATGGATCCATTTCAACAAATGTCTGATTGGAAACGGAATATGGATCACTTTTTTGGCGAACAATTTTGGGATCAATTTGAAGGTATTCTTAAACCAACCATTCCCCAAATCAATATCTATCAAACAGACAATGAAATATTATGTATTGCTAACATACCTGGATTATCGGATTTAGATAAAGTAGATATTTATGTAGACTATGCGACTCTAGAGCTTCGAGGCACTATTGACATTGGACATAGTGGGGGTACGGTCGTAAAAGAAGAAATCTTACAAGGTGTATTCGAACGGTCGATTACCCTCCCTTTTCCGGTTCGGTCAGATAGAATAAAGGCGACCTATAATAATGGATTATTATATATTCAATTGCACCGACTTATTTCAGAATCTAGCCGAAAAAGCCGCGTTCAAGTTGAACTCCTTAAAGATGAGTAGAGTCGTAAGATAGAAATATCCCCCAGTACTGTGCCCTTTAGAGTAAAAATCGGGTTAACACCTCTGGGGGATATATGGTTTATAAAGCCTTATCGGCCATATAAAAAGGAGGTTTTAATTAACAATAAAAAGATGCACCAACAATAATTAGAAGGATAAATAACACTACAATTAACACAAAGCTATCGTTATAATAGTTGCTCATACTATGTCACCCCTTAGAAAAGTAGTTTATATATCCTATTCAAGTTTTCTATTTTGGAATGGGCATATGTATTTATTCAGGGGAATCTAATAAGAAAAATGCATTAGAAAAACTAACACATTCGCTCGTCCTTTAGCGAATGTGTTAGTTTTCTTATGTCGGCGGAAAGTTTTTATAATTTCCTATCTACAAAGAACTCACCAGTACTAATCCACTGCGTGAGTTTTTATAGGATTTAAAGCGTTCCAGCATTTGCATATTGTTCCTTCAGTAAAGCCTTATTAATTTTCCCCACATGGGTCTTCGGTAATTCTTCTAAAAAGAAGAAGTTCTTAGGCACTTTATAACGTGTTAGTCGTTGATGACAGTATTCTTTTAACTCATCAACCGTCACTTCGTCCTTCAATGAGACAAATCCAGTGACGATCTCCCCCCACTTCTTATCCGGTAAACCAACTACAGCCGCTTCATCAACTGAGTCATGCGCTTCCAGCCAATGTTCAATCTCAAGTGGATAAACATTTTCACCACCAGTAATAATCATATCCTTTTTCCGTCCAACAATATAAACATACCCATCTTCATCTTGTTTGACTAAATCACCTGTATGTATCCATCCGTCTTTAATAACTTGATTCGTTTCATCTGGTTTATTCCAATAATATTCAAAGGAATGATAACCTTTAAGAACTAGTTCCCCTACTTCATTTACTTCAGCAAGTGATCCGTCATCCTTTACAATCTTTATATCATTAAACATCATTGGCTTTCCTACTGAGCCAATTTTGCGTTCAGTATCACTAGGATCAATGTAAAAATTATTCGGACCTGCTTCTGTCAGTCCATATCCTTCTTTGAACGCTATGCCCTTCTCCCGAAAAGCATCATAAATCTTATGTGGACATGGTGCTCCTCCAGAGACAAAGACTTTCATATGGGGGAAGCTTGCTTCTTGGAATTCCTTCGTTTGAATAATCATATGGTACATTGTCGGAACAAAGAGTACGACCGTACATTGGTACTTCAGTAAATTTTCGACTGCCTTCTCTGGCTTGAATTCTGGCGATAGAACGACCTTTCCGCCTGCAAGCAAAAGTGGTAACGTGTATACGTTTAACCCGCCTGTATGGAACATTGGTGTACTAATTAACGTAACATCATCTGCACCTAGATCCCAGCTAACAATCGTATTTAATGCATTCCACAAAATAGACCGATGAGATAATACGACTCCCTTTGGACGGCCAGTCGTTCCACCAGTATAAATCATTGCTAGTGGGGCTTCTTCCTTAACATGGCTATCAAAGCTATGTCGTTCATAAGGTAAAGAGTCACAGTAATGATTACCCGCAATATCGATTATTTCAGTATCTACATCCATATCTTCAACTTTATCCCTGAACAGTGGTGCTACACCTACTATTTTGGGCTTGGAATCTTGTAACACATAGGTTAACTCATCTTTCCCTAATCGCCAGTTTAATGGGATAAATATCGCACCAATTCGCATACAGGCAAAAAAGAAATCTAAATATCCAATATGATTCGGTGCTAAAATAGCAACCCGATCACCCGATTTAACACCGTTCGTTAAGAAAAAATTGGCAATTTTATTCGCTCGTTCATGAAGTTCATTATAAGTCCAAGAATCATCCGTCGCAGCATCAACTACAGCAATTCTGTCTGGAGATATATTGACTCTACTCTGTAACCAGTCCATATTTGCATGCATCGCTATCCCTCCACTTTCTAAGAGTAGTATAAGAATTAGGAGTTACACGAGGGTTACAGAGTGATTCGTTGGGAGGAGAATAGAGTGGAAATGCTAAAGATAGGGTTAAAAGCGCTAAAGTTTTGGTTAAAACGCTAAAGATGAGTCTGAAAATGATGAAGTTTCACCATTCCTCGCTAAAGATTATGTTAACTAACAAAAAAGGGGTCACCTTAGCTATAAAAAATGCCAAACCCAGAGCCGGATTTGGCATTTTTATTATATATTAACTTAATGCAGCTCGTTCTTCTTCAGTAAACACTCTCGACCTTGTCAAAAACCGTTTACCTTCTGGACCTTCGACAGAAAACATGCCGCCTCTGCCATCGACAACATCGATAATAAGCTGGGTGTGCTTCCAATATTCATATTGGTCCTTGGAAATATAAAATGGTGTATCCCCAATCTCACCTAAGAATATATCGGAATCACCAACTCGAAACTCACCACGAGGGTAGCACATTGGTGAACTGCCATCACAACATCCACCAGATTGATGAAACATTAGATCACCGTGGATCGTCTTTAATTTTTCTAGTAATTGAAGAGTTGCTTCTGTTGCAGTTACTCGCTCTACCATTCCTCACACCTCTTTAAGTCCGACTTAAAACAACCCAACTGGACCTTCGCTATAGCTCACTAGTAGATTCTTCGTTTGTTGGTAATGATCAAGCATCATTTGATGATTTTCCCTACCAATACCAGATTTCTTATAGCCACCAAATGCAGCATGAGCAGGATATTGGTGATAACAATTGGTCCACACTCTGCCCGCCTCAATGTCACGGCCAAATCGGTACGCGGTATTCATGTCACGAGTCCATACGCCTGCTCCTAGTCCATATAGCGTATCATTGGCGATTTGAATGGCCTCTTCTTTATCTTTAAACGTTGTAACAGAAAGTACTGGACCGAAGATTTCCTCTTGGAAAATACGCATCTTATTATGTCCTTTGAAAATCGTTGGTTTTACATAATAGCCTTCTGCCAGTTCACCTTCTAGCTTATTAACTGCACCACCAGCAAGTACCTCGGCACCTTCTTGCTTTCCAATATCTAGATATGAGATAATTTTTTCCATTTGTTCTGTTGAAGCCTGTGCTCCCATCATCGTTTCCGTGTCTAATGGGTGGCCAATTTTAATTTGATTTACTCGTTCAATGGCACGTTCCATAAATCGATCATAAATAGACTCGTGAATTAATGCTCTGGATGGGCAAGTACAAACTTCCCCTTGGTTTAAGGCAAACATGACCAGCCCTTCAATTGCCTTATCTAAAAAGGCATCGTCCTTATCCATCACATCTTCAAAGAATATATTTGGTGACTTTCCACCTAATTCCAAGGTAACAGGAATTAGATTTTCCGAAGCGTATTGCATAATCAATCGACCGGTAGTGGTTTCTCCAGTAAAGGCGATTTTTGCTATACGGCTGTTAGAAGCTAACGGTTTACCTGCTTCTAGTCCAAATCCATTTACAATGTTCACTACCCCTGGTGGTAGTAAGTCATGAATTAATTCCATGAATACATGAATCGATGCAGGAGTCTGCTCTGCTGGTTTTAATACCACACAGTTTCCTGCTGCAAGTGCAGGAGCTAATTTCCATGTTGCCATTAATAAAGGAAAATTCCACGGAATAATTTGACCTACTACTCCTAATGGCTCATGAAAATGATAAGCAACCGTATCGTTATCTATTTGACTAATACCACCTTCTTGCGCTCGGATTGCTCCAGCAAAGTAACGAAAGTGATCAATTGCCAGTGGTAAGTCGGCAGCTAGCGTTTCTCGTACTGCTTTTCCATTATCCCATGTTTCAGCAACGGCTAGCATTTCCAAATTCTCTTCCATTCGATCAGCGATCTTATTTAAGATATTGGCGCGTTCTGCTACGGATGTAGTTCCCCAAGCTCCCTTTGCTTCATGGGCTGCATCGATTGCAGCTTCCACATCTTCTTTTGTAGATCGGGCAACTTCACAGAAAACTTGTCCGGTTACAGGACTAACATTTTTAAAATATTCCCCATTTGCAGGAGGGCGATATTCCCCCCCAATAAAATTATCATAACGTTCCTTAAAATGAATGACTGCCCCATCTGTATTTGGATTTGCATATTTCATTTCACATTCCCCCTCTAATTTTTTCAACAAGAAACTAGAAATAGCCTCTATTAAATGGCTATTCCAACAAATTGAAAAATATTCCATAACGAGGGGATTACTTACAAATTAAACCTTTTAAGAGTTTTAGTTATTTTCATAATAATCTGCTATTATTTTCCATTGCCCTATAGTAATATTAAATCAAATTACTATCTCACCCAATCTAAGGAAAGAAGGGAAAAACAAGTGAAAAAAAACCTTTTAATTATTTTACTTTTACTAGTAATTATTGCGCCATTTATTTGGTGGGGGAACCAATCCGACCTGCCAAATGGTATACATATTGAAAAGCAGTCTGGTTTACTTGTTTTACAAGTAGATGATTCATTAACTGCTCCTTTCCAAATTCCAGTGGTATGGGTGAAATCACATCCATGGGAAAAACCACCGGTAATTAAGGATTTATTATTGCTTAACCAATCCGGGGAAGAAATAGCAGTAATTAATGGAGAATACCTTTTAGAGAATTCTTTCTCGCAACAAATTAACTGGTATGAAAGGGAAGTTAAGGGTGAAGTGGAATTCATTCTTAACGGGGACAAAACAATGGAGAGTTTTGGGCATCGCATAACTCCCCTTTCAGATACGCTGAAGGAAAGTTATGTACCAGAGGAACTACGTTTAACCTATGATGAAAATACGCTCACGTACACATTTGATAATCTATTAAAACTAACTACTTTTCACGAAAATAGTTATCAACTGGATCGCTCATGGGAAGTTAGAAGTTTTTACTTTTGCCATCAAGGTGATATAGAGCCGAAGATTAAAGGGCTTTTCTTAGAGGCAAATGTAATTCCAAATACTAAGCTAGAAGAGATTTTATTCTGGTTACCTGGTATGCCTGAGGGCTATTTCGAGGAGCATGCTCAATACACCTTTGATGCAAAGACTATTGAATCTGTTGATTCTACCAGTTCATTTGATGGTGAACCATTGACTCTTCCATTGGAAGTAATTTCTTCCGATATCCTAATATACTTACCTTTTACAGATGAAATGATTGAAACGATAGGTAGTTCCACTGTTACTTTATTTCCTTACTTCAAAGTAGAAGATAACAATGGAGAAGTTTCATATCGGAGCAGTGGAGGGATGGTCGGACAAATAACGGAAGGAGAAAGTAAGCAATACCTTACTGTAAAAAAGCAATAACAAAGAGCTGGACTTATCAAGTGATAAATCCAGCTCTTTTATTTTACATTATAATTCCACCATCAACATGCAACACATGACCATTCACATAATTAGATTCATCTGAAGACAAGAATAGGTACGCATTCGCAATATCTTCTGGCGTTCCTAATCGCTGCATCGGTACCATTGCCTTCATTTTATCGATTACTTTATCCGGCATAGCAGATACCATCGCAGTCGCCGTGAAACCAGGTGCCACAGCATTTACATTGATACCTTTACGACCTAGCTCTTTTGCCCATGTCTTTGTCATGCCAATTAATCCAGCCTTTGCTGCCGCATAGTTTGTCTGCCCTACATTACCATACGTACCAGTTACTGAAGAAGTATTGACGATCTTGCCCTTCCCTTGTTCCACTAAGTATGGCAAAACTGCTTGTGTACAATTAAATACACCAGTTAAATTCACATCTAATACTTGCTGAAATTGCTCTAGCGTCATTTTAGCTAGCATAGCATCTCTAGTGATCCCTGCATTATTGATTAGAATATCAATTCTCCCAAATTCGGATAGTGTTGTTTCGACCAGAGCATTAACACTATCACGGTCAGCAACATTCACTTGGACAAACTTAACCGTTAATCCTTCTTCTTTTAATGCCTTCTCACTTTGTAATCCATTTGCTTCATCAAAGTCTGCAAGGATAACCTTTGCACCCTCATTACCAAATTTTCGTGCTGCCTCAAAGCCAATTCCATTAGCAGCACCGGTAATAATGGCCACCTTATCTAGTAATCTATTCATATATAAACTCCTCTATCGTTAGATTAATTTACGCTCATTACACCCGAAAAGAAGTCTTCCATTACGCCTAATAATTGGTCTAAATCATCAATGATTGGTGAGTGCCCACAGCCTTTTAATTCTTTATAAACTGCTTTATCACCAAAATCTTCTCGGATCTCATCAGTCATGCTTCGTGTAACAACTAAATCACGTTCACCCCAAGCAATAAGAACAGGGATGTTTATATCCTTTATACGGTTCTCTCCTTCAGTTAATCCATTATGGACACTACTAATATTGAAGGTATTAAGAGCCTGATATATTTCTGCTAAATTACGCTGGGTTGTCATATCCTCTAAATATTTCTGGTATCTCTCTTCATCAGGCTTGTTGTGCGTATAAATTACAGCTTCCCAAACCTGTCTTAGAACATCATAGTTTTTCGTATCATACGCTCCTTGAACAAATAACCTCTTACTATCTTTAAACATTTCATCTAATGTCTGAATACGATTATTCAAATCCGGCATTCCATCTGCACCAAGTGGGTAATAAGGATAGCCGCGTGTGGATCCAGATGCTTGAAGAAATAAAGCCTTACAGTATCCTGGATAATCCGCACAGAACTGCATGGAGACACAACCACCTGTAGACCAACCAGCAAGTGCAAAATCTGTAATCCCTACTTCGTCTACCCAAAGCTTTAGATCTTCTGAGAAGTCCTTAATGGCTGTAATTTGCTTGTTATAACTAGATTCACCAAAGCCCCGCATATCGATTGCATAAACCTTATAACGCTCCGATAGATTATCAATGACAAGATCCCAATGAACAGAAGAGGTCATATTTCCATGAACCAAAACAATGATATCCTCGCCACCTTCACGCTCCCGATAAGCTATTTCTTCACCATTTGGTAAAACTACTTTTTTCAAATTTACATTTGCCATCAGTATTCCCCCTCATTCTCCCCATTTGATAATATTTGCTCCCCAAGCATAGCCAATGCCTGCAGAGACTAGTACAACGATATCTCCTTTACGAAGCTTTCCTTGTTGTTCCGCTAATTCTAGTGATAGAATCTGATCCATTTGCCCAATATGTCCATAGTCTTCTAGATAGATAGATTTATCATGATTAACACCAAGTTGGTCTAGTACATAAAGATGGGCAGACTTCTTCATATGAAGCATAGCAACATAGCTGATGTCCTCTTTTTGATAACCACTTTTTGCTAAAGCTTTTTCAATACATTCGATAAAGTTCATCATCGATTTTTGTTCTAAACGTTCCTTCATTCCTTGAGGATCAACGACATCCAATTGATATAAGCCGGCATCTAGGTTTTCTTTCGATATTGGATTTTTAGTTCCACCGGTAGTCACATAAACATCTTCCGAAAAAGAACCATCGGTAATAATATGTGATTCTAAGATTTGATTTTCAAGGTGTCCCTTTTTCAAGATAATAGCACCACCACCTGCACCTAGGTTAAACATAAAACGTGTGCGTGGATTCTCGTAGTTAATAAAGTCTACATTACGATAGCCACCTGCAAGTAGAACCGTATTGATGGATGGATCGGATTTCATCATATCCTTGGCAACCTTTATTCCCATTATCGTTGTTCCGCACCTTAGCGCGGTATCAAAAGCCCATGCATTCACAGCACCAATTTCATGTTGAAGCTTAATACCCGCAGTCCACAAAGGATACTCCTTGTGCTCCTCGCCAATATAGATGACTAAATCAATCTCTTTAGGATCGATATTGGCTTTCTTGATCGCACGTTCTGCTGCCCAAATCCCCATTTGTGCCGTATGATCATCTTCACCTGGAATCGGCTTTTGTTTGATTCCCATCTTTTGTTCGACAACCTCAAGTGGAATTCCTGCAAGTTCCGAGATTTCTTTTGAGGTCATTCTTTTTTCAGGGATGTATATACCTGTACTGACAATTCCTATCGTTTCCATTTTATCAATGCCTCCCTAGCTAGCCTTTTTCGTAGTGTGTTGCTTTTTAGAACGACCTGATAGCTTGGATCTTATTGTACCTACGAGTCCTAACGGGAAGAAAATTACTACAAGAATGTAAACAGTACCGTATAGAATAATCCACCGTTCAAATATCCAGTGAACATCTGCTAACCCTGAAATCCAGTGGTGAGCTAATTCGATTAGCGCCGCCCCTAGAATCGGACCAACTAACGTACCAACGCCACCAATAATTGTCATTAATAATACATCAATCGTTACATCCGTATGGAACACGCTCGTATTTACAAAACGAAGCGACAGCATATATAGAACCCCGGCAAAACTAGCTACAACTCCCGAAACAACACTAACCAATACTTTATAATGTAGTACTTTGAAACCCAAAGACTCCGTACGATTCTCGTTTTCTCTAATCGCAACTAACACTCTACCAAAGGGCGAATTCGTTAATCTTCTTAGTCCAAAGAAAATTAACACTAAGCATACTAAACTGACGATATATAATGTGGTTGAATCTCTTAAGAATTCAGGAATTTTAAAAGTAAATCCATCATTCCCCTTCGTCAAAGAACGCCATTTTTCAGCTGCCACTAAGAACAACCCGGCAAATGCTAAGGTAAGCATGGCGTAAAAATGACTCTTCAATCGGAGCGTTAATATTCCAACTATAAAACTAACAACCGCTGCAAATAATACAGCAACTAAAATGGCTACTAACAATGCAAAAATACTAGCATCAAAACGATCCATAAAGATAGCAGTAGTATATGCACCTATTCCAAAAAACATCGCGTGACCAAATGAGATGATTCCGGTGTATCCTAATAAGAGGTCATAGCTCATTGCAAAAATAGCAAAGATGAAGATCTGGGTAATCATAAATTGTACGCTTCGTCCAGTTAAGATAAACGGCAATATGAGCAATATTACTGCAACACCTAGATAGATTAAATTACTTTTTGTCATCGATCGTAATATCAAGCCAATCACCCCTTCACCTTAAATAAACCTTGAGGTCTAAAGATTAGTACAACTGTCATAATTAACATATTTACAGCTAATGACAATGCTGGTACATAATAAGCCATATACGCTTGAGCTAAGCCTACTAATATTGCTGCCAATAAAGAACCAGTAAAACTTCCCATTCCACCAATTACTACTACAATAAAGGCTAGAATGGAAAACTCTAGACCCATCTCGGCATAAATAACCCCAGAATATGGCGCATGAAGAACTCCACTTAATGCAGCTAGTGCAGCACCAACCATAAACACTGCCATAAATACAAAACGAATATTAATTCCAAGAGTTTGAACCATTTCACGATTCATTACCCCTGCACGAACGATTAAACCAATTCTTGTCTTCTTCAAGATTAGGAAAATGATTAAGAATAATAGAAAACCAATGGCAATAATGAATAAGCGATATTTAATCAGGATGACATCACCCATTTGAAAGCTACCCTCTAACCACGCTGGTGGATATACCGCCTTTTGGTCCGGACCGAAAACTACTTTAATCAATTCCTGTAGTACAAGCATAAAACCTAATGTAATCAAAATTTGTTGAATATGGTTTCCATAAACTGGTCTGATAATTAGTCTTTCTGTTATTAGCCCTAGAACTAAACCAGTAATAATCGCTAGAATAATCGCTAATAAGAAACTATCTGTTACCGCATAAATTGATACGCCGGCATACGCACCCCAGATAAATAAACCTCCGTGTGCAAAGTTCAGCACGCTCATTAATCCAAAAATTAATGTTAACCCCGCAGCAAGGAGGAAAATCAACATACCTGTTGCAAGTCCGTTAACCGTTAAACTAACAATTAAGTCCATGTCGTTTCCTCCTTATGAAACACCTAAATATTTTTTCATTAACACTTTATCTTCTTTCAATTCTCCCATTTGTCCGTGATGAACGGTCTGGCCATCATCAATAATGTAGAATCTATCCCCGATTTTACTTGCCATCATGAAGTTTTGCTCCACTAGTAGAATGGTAGTTTTCTCTTTCATTTGAAGAATCGTTTCCATTACCTTTTCTACAACAATTGGAGCTAGCCCTTTACTCGGCTCATCAATTAACAGGAGGTCATTTTCATTCACATACGCACGAGAGATTGCTAGCATTTGCTTTTGTCCACCACTTAACTGTCCACCCGGCTTCTTCCAGAACTTCTTCAAATCTGGAAATAAATCTAGTATCCATTCTAAGCGTTCTGTTGTTTCCTTATCTTCACGCTTCATGGCAACACGTAAATTTTCTCCAACAGTTAAATCTTCAAATATTCCTTGGTCTTCTGGTACATAACCAATACCTTTATTTGCAATAAGATGAGGCTTTAAATTTGTTATTTCTTCGTCTTTGAAGTTGATAGATCCTTTTGAAACTGGATTTAAGCCCATAATGGTTCGTAACGTTGTTGTTTTACCAGCGCCATTTCTTCCAAGTAATACAGTTACTTCCCCCTTTGGCACTTCAAAACTAATATCATGTAATATGTGGAATTGCTGTATATAGGCTTCCACTTGAGAAAGCTTAAGCAAGCTGCTCATCGTACATTCCTCCTAGGTATGCTGATTGGACGGTTTCATTTTCAACTATTTCATCTGGAGTACCTTTTGCTATTAATTCTCCGTGGAATAATACAAGGACTTCATCCGATAGATCCATAATCATATCCATCTTGTGCTCGATTAAAACAATCGTTCGATCTTCTTCCGCCTTGATTTGTTTAATAACATCTATAATTGCTGGTACTTCTTCCAACGACATCCCTGCAGTCGGTTCATCTAATAATAAAATCTCTGTTTCTAGCGCTAATAACATGGCAATCTCTAGCTTCCGCTTTTCACCATGTGCTAGATTAGCAGCTACAGAGTCTGCTCTTCCATCCAGTAAAACTCTTTCTAAAATCGTATGTGCTTTTTCTTCAAACTTCTTATAATGTAAAAAGTGCTTAATCATTTGATAACGAACATTAGCCTGGGATTGGATGGCTAAGCGTACATTCTCTAGTACGGTTAAATTAGGGAATACATTTGTTATTTGAAAGGATCTACCGATACCAAGACGAGTTCTGTCTGTAGCAGATTTTTTAGTAATTTCGTTCCCCTTAAAAAATATGGAGCCCTCTGATGGAGAAAGTTGACCGCTTAGTAGATTGAAAAAAGTGGTTTTACCAGCACCATTGGGGCCAATGATAGATGTGAATTTCTTTTCTGGTATTTGTACCGTTACATGATCAACAGCTGTATGACCACCAAAGTTTATGGTTAAGTCCTTCGTTTCTAGAATGAATGTCATGATGCGCCTCCTTTAACTGAAATAAATTGTTCAAACCATTTAAGAAGGGAACAACCCTCGCCTAGTGGCAAGGGTAGCCCATGTTATTCTTAATTACATTGACAGAACTTCTGCCTATAAAACTATTATTCTTTGTTCATAATTGGTGGTGCAGTTTCTTCTGGTGAAAGCACACGGTTTAGAACAGGTACTGGGTACTCAACCCCATCTTGTTGTTCTAGTGTAATCGCATACAATTCTTGTAGTGCTTGGTGGTCTTCTGGACGGAATGTCATCTTACCTTTTGGAGTATCAAAGCTCATTCCTTCCATTGTTTCAATTAACTTAGCAGCATCTGCATCTCCATCAGTCTTCTTAAGGGCTTCTACAATTGCAAGTGCTGCACTCATTCCACCTGGTGTAAATAGGTCAGGCACTTCCCCATCAAAACGTTCTTTATGTTCTTTTACTAACCAGTCATTAATTTCATTGTCTGGTAGTGTATGATAATAGACTGTAAATCCTTCCATTCCAACTAGTGCATTCATCGTTGATAATGCAGCAATATCAGGAGCACCTGTTGAAATTTTAATGCCTTGGTCTTGTAATTTCATATCTGCAATTTGATTCCATGGCGAGTTTGCTCCCGCCCATACTACAAATAGGTAATCTGGATCTGCTTCAATGATTTTCTGAATATTTGCCGTAAAGTCAGTGGCTGCTTGGTCTGCAAATTCTTGATGTACGATATCGGCACCAAGTTCTTCCGCAGCTGCAACGAAGGCTGCTACACCGTCATGACCAAATGAGTAATCGGGCGCAAGTGTTGCGATTTTTACTCCATCACCTGCGATTGCAGCAGCTGCTGCAACAGCATCTTGTGATGAGTTACGTGCTGTACGGAAAATGTAATCATTATACTCAGAACCTGTAATACTATCTGCTGCTGCAGGTTCAACAATCATAATTGTTTCATACTCTTCCGCTAGTGGCGTTACCGCTAACGTATCACCTGAACTTGAAGATCCTACTAGAAAATCAACTTCATCATCCTCTAATAGTTTAAGAGCCTTTTGACGAGCAACTTCCGGATTGGTTTCAGTATCTTCAATAATTACCTCAATCTTTTTACCAGCAACTTCATTCGTTCCATCCGTTGCATAGTCAATTCCTAATTCAAAGCCTCGAAGTGTTTGTTTCCCATAAGCTTCAAGTACACCCGTTTCAGATGCAAGTACACCAATTTTAATCACATCATCTGAATCTCCAGATGCATCATCGCCACAAGCTGCTAAAAATCCGACTAGTAACAATGCAAATATAATGCCAACTGTACGTTTTAACATTAAATAGTTCCCCCTTGTTTTTTAAAAATCTTACTTAGGCAAATCATAACTTCATGTAGTTACAAGACAGTTACAAACGCTTACCATGCCATTTAATGGCCGTTGCAGCCCACGTGTAACCAGTACCCGCAGATACAGCAACAGCAATATCCCCCTCCTTCAATAGCCCATCTATTTCAGCAAAATATAAACCATAACAAGGATCAAGTGCAGACATATGGCCATGATGTGTTAAATAAACTGCTTGATTTTCTGATAAACCAACTTGTGTCAGAATCTCTGTGAACATGGATTTTTTTGTATGTAGTGGTAGAAGTAGTTTTAAATCGTGTAGAGTTGCTCCACTTTTTTCTAAGGCGTTTTTGATGACTTTGACAAAGTTGGGGATAGAAACTGGGTCGAGACGTTCTTTCATACTGAGTGGATCTGGAACATCGATATAATGCATGTCCTTTTCTACAACCTCGGAACTAACGGGATGTACGGACCCTCCTCCTGGAATTAATACATCCTTGCTAAATGAACCATCTGTTAGGATGGAAGATGCAAGAATTTCGCTCCTTGTTGCTTCTCTCGTAATAAGGGCTGCTGCACCTCCATCTGCAAAGTTAAACATAAAACGAGACCTGGGATTTTGGTAATTCACAATTTGTGACTCCTTTGACCCACCGACAAGCAAAATATTACGAATGGACTGATCAGATACAAGCATATCTTTCGCAACCTTTACTGCTATTGGAAAACAAGAGCTAACATTCATCATTTCAAATGAATAGGCATTTGTTGTACCAAGTTCATGTTGAATCTTAGAAGAGGCCGTCCAGACTTGATAATCCTTATATGGACTACCAAAGTAAATCACAACATCAATCGACTTCGGGTCAATATCTTGCAAAATATTTTTACCAGCAGCGACCGCTAAATCAGAGGCATGCATTTCTTTTGGAGCAATTCTTTTTTCAAATAACCCAAACTTCTCTTTAATGACATGTTCTGGAATAGTAGTTTTTTCTGCTAGAACCGCTGCAGTTTCTCGATGTTCAGGCTCATATATACTAACTCTCTCAATACCAATCATTGTTTGATCATCTCCTTCGATAGCTTCATGACACCTTCCCCATCCAGAACGACTTCTCCATGTTGGTTGATACAAGTTGTTTTGACAGTGATTAAACGCTTTGATTCATCCAACTCAATAACCTCTCCATGAGTAGTAATGGTATCCCCAATATAAACCGGTTTGGTAAAGTGTAGTGTTTGTGATACATACACCGAGCCTGGCCCAGGTAAATGCATACCTAGCAATCTCGATAGATAACTTGCAGTTAAAATACCATGACTAATTCGTTCTTTAAAAAACGTCTGCTTCGCATATTCCCGGTCAACATGAATCGGATTATAGTCACCAGTTAATCCAGCAAATAGGACAATGTCGGTTTCGGTAACAGTTCTCGAAAACTCCGCTGTTTGTCCAATGTTAAATTTCATTTTTTCCCACCTCTGCATTCAGTAACATGTACAAAGCTTTTTTATCTATTTTCCCAGTAGCATTCTTCGGTAAATCCTCTAAAATGGTAAACTCTTTCGGAACTTTATATTTTGCTAGTTTAGAAGCGCAATAATCTCGGATCTCTTCTTTAGACAAATCACAATTTGAATTGAATGAGATAAAAGCAATTGGCACCTCTCCCCACTTTTCGTGTGGTAACCCTATCACTGCGGCTTCATTTATAGCTGAAAGTTCTTTTAATACTTGTTCTATTTCGAGTGGATAAATATTTTCCCCACCAGATATAATCATGTCCTTTTTTCTTCCAGCAACATAAATAAAACCTTCTTCATCCTGCCTCATTAAATCCCCGGAATAAAACCAACCATCGCGTATTGCTTCGTTTGTCTTATCAGGCAATCCCCAATATTCCTTCATGACATGTGGTCCTTTGATGAGTAACTCTCCTACCTCACCATTAGGTACGGGAATCCCCTCTTCATCAACAATAGCAATATCACAAAACATGACAGGCTTCCCTATCGATCCTACCTTCCTCTGATAATCTTCTTTCACTAACATGAAGATAGTAGGGGAAGTTTCGGTCATTCCCATTCCTTGACCAAATGGTAGTCCTCGATCTAAATATGCCTCGATTAATTCTCTAGGACAAGGTGCTCCTCCACTATAGAACCAGCGTACACTACTAAAATCTGCTGTTTCAAAACGAGGGTGTTTTCGTATCGCATCATGAATGGTAGGAACCCCCATGACTATTGTAATCTCGTATTCTTCGATTACTTGAATAGCATAGCCAGGTTCAAATTTAGAAGGAACGACTACTGTTCCACCAGCAAGTAAGGTTGGAAAAGCAAACAATCCTATCCCACCAATATGAAATAGCGGTAAAAGAACAATCACTTTATCATTTGTGGTAATATCAATCGCGTATTGATTGTTTAATGCATTCCAAAACATATTATCCTGAGTCAACACGGCCCCTTTAGGTCTACCCGTTGTACCAGACGTGTAGCAAATAATAAATGGATCATCCGCTGTATTCACATTCACCTCTTTACAAGGCAAATCATAATCGTCAATTTTCTCACCAAAACAGTAAGCGTTTTCAAAAATGACCTTATTTTTTATTTCCTCATACAATGCTGCTGTTCTACTTTCATACAGAATCATTTTTGCACCACTATCATTGATCTGGAACTGCAATTCCGATGCTGTTAATCTGACGTTTAAAGGTACGGCAACGAGTCCTAATTGAGCAATCGCAAAATAGAAAATCATATATTCCACTCGATTTTGGGAGAGGATTGCGACCCTGTCTCCTTTTTGCAATTGGAATCGATGCTGCAACAAAGATGCTGCTCGATGAACTTCTTCCGATAATGCTTCATAAGTATAGGTGCTTTCTTCTCCAATAAGCGCTACTCTTTTTGGTGTCAAAAAAGCCCGTTTGTGAATCCAATAGGATATCGGCTTCATCTATTCGAACTCCTCTCTCTAGTTTATTCCTTTAAAGATAAGGTCCATTGCCTCATTGATTACTTCATCAGGAACCTTTTCTTCCTCCCAGAAAACCCAGCGCATTCCAATAAATTGACCAATCCCCATTAAGCAGTATGCAACGGTTTCAGGATTTAGCGGTTTACATTCTTTTTTATCAATAGCTTCCTGGATTGCTCTTACAAATCCATCAGCAATTTTCTCATAATACCAGCGATACAATTTCATATCGACTAGTACCGATTGCTGGACGATACTATACAGGTTACGATGATTCGTTAGCCATTCAAAAAAGGCAAGGTAACCTGCTCGTTGCTTGGCTTCAAATGTAGTTTCTTTCTCCATCGCAACTTTAATTTGATGACGAAAACTTGAGCTCAGTTGACGGATTAACTCATCAAAGACTTCCTTTTTTGTAGAAAAGTAATTATAGTAAGTCCCCTGAGCCACTCCTGCCCTTAACGTAATTTCAGCAATGGATGTTTCAAAGTATCCCTTTTCTCCAAATATCTCTTCTGCAGTACTGAGAATCTTTTGTCTTGTCATTTTTCCTTTGGTTGTTAGTTTTAATTCTGACATATGAATCACCTCTCACTTTTTATATTATAAAAAGTATTCAGAAAAATAGCAAGGGTTTTATTTAGAAGTTTTTCTACAAGCTCTTTTCCGTAAATTTTAAGCTTATACATTCCCTCGTCATTTAACGAATACCTAATTTTTTTATATACATTTATACCCCCAAATCCATCAAATAACCTTGCTGGATTTGGGGGTATTAACTATAGAATCTTTTGATATAAAGAATGGTTGTCATTAGTACTTATTTTTACAAAACCATTCTCACTATAAAAGTTATTCAGTTTAAGGTTATTTTCAACACAATCTAATCGTAACATATCAATTCCGTCGTTCTTCAGTTTATTTTCTGCCCACTTTAGTACTTCTATTCCTAATCCCGAGCCAATTAAAGAACTATCTACCGCTAGTCGGTGGAGATATATCGCTCTATCATTCCGTATACCCCAAACATGTTGGTCCCACAAACTCTGTTTTTTGTAGAGTGTTAAAGTTGCTACAATATGCTCATTCCTCTTCACTACAAACGTCTCTTTATTGTGGATTGCCTGTCTTATTTCCTCATCTTCACCTCCTTCTGCAAGGAAGCCCCATTGGTCAATTCCTTTCTCCTTTAACCAATTGGCAACATCTTTTAGAAGGGTAATGATTTCTTTCTCATCTTTACTTGTTGCAATGGATACCTCACGCTCATCCATCAACAAATCAACTTTATTAGCCATTTTAACCTCCAATTATTTCTTTAGCTTTAATTTCGACACTATTTATGAAGTCATATTGAAATAAAAACCTTCAAAAAGAAGGTTTTTAATACGTATTCAATTTCTCCGACTCAATAATTAAATGATACATTTCCACCGTTGGAGCCATCGGTTCGACACCTAATTCATCCTCCAGCACGTCACAACACTTTTCATACCATTTAATTGCCTGGGGACGATTATTTAATTGATAATAACTATACATTAATAATCGGTACGCTTCTTCCCATGTACGGTCAATACGTATGATCCTTTCACATAACTCAATACATGCATGATAATCTTGCAGGCGGACATTCACTTGAGCTAATTTTTCCGCACCACGTAAGTAGAGCGTTTGTAATCTTTCTCTTTCTGTCTGGCACCAAGTCGCAAAGCGAAGATCTTCTAAGTAACTTCCGCGATATAGTTTTAGTCCCTTTTCTAGTAACTCTTTTGCTTGCTTAGCTTCTTTTTCTTCAATCCCTTTTAATACCCATCTCTCAAAATTATGGATATCAAGTTCGTATCCCGAATCAGGATTTAAGCCGTAATTACTTCCTTTACGAATTATAAAATAGGACTCTTCACGCGCTTTACGTTTCGGCTCTAATGCCTTGAGCAACGCATTAAACGATACTTTGAAATTCTTATTTGCTGTATCTTGATCTTGTTCAGGCCATAGACTTGCAAAGATTTCTTCTTTTGACAACATTTTATTGCGGTGCGTTACAAAAAGCTCAAAGAGTTCTTTTGCTTTGCCCCGTTGAAAGTCACGGTCCTCTAATTGCTTCGAACCAATCGCAACCTTTAAATATCCTAAAGTTTCGATTGATAAGGTGTAGCCTGGATGATTACTAATATCCTCATTTAATTGAAGCTCTGTCATATATTTAGAAACAAGTTGCGGCTCAACTCCAAGTTCTTTAGCCTTTAACAGTAATGGCGCTATATTTTGTAAATCGGATGGCCCAAATACAGTTGGTTTTTTCAAGAAAAACTCATAGCCCTCCGTATGCAAATCTTGTAAGAACCTCTCTATATTTTCTTTGAATACTTCCTCATCGTCATTCTTGTGCGCAATGAATGCTTTCCAGAAAGAGGTTACCAAAATTCCGTACCTATCTCCACAGCTTACAAAGTCTTCCTGAACTTCTTCTAGTATGGGGATCGCTTTGTCATCGTGTTGATTATAGATTTCTGTAAGTAAGAGGCCCACCTTAATGAGCGCACTTAACCATTTATCTTTAACCTTCTCCGTTTCGGCAAGTCCCTTTTTAGCCGCTTCTACCGCACGTTCATACTCCAGATTTTTCCCAAATAATATGGACATCCCCATGTATGGTTCGGCTTTCCCTCTGGAGATATTAATCTTTTCCATCATATCTAAAGCAGTCTCGTAACATTGCTTAGCCAGCTTAGAGTCATACGCTTCCGATAATTGAACGGCATGCCCCATCCGCATCCATCCACATGCTTCAACAAAAGGTGATTGAATGGATAGGCCGAGTTGAATTGCCGCCGAAGCAAGTTTTTTGCTATCCTCAGCATTACCCATAAATGCTTCCACAATAGACAAAAGTAAGTCCGTTTCACGATGAGATTGTGGCAAATGTTTAGTAGACCCACTGCTAGATTGCTCTTTACGCTTTAATAATACCTCTCTCGCTTGTGCTAGTCGTCCTGTCCGTAGGAGAATTCTTCCTTCTAAGTTCCCATCCTCAATTGGGATATTGAGAGATTTTGCCCGATCAAACCACGCCTCTGCCTTACTTGCTTGTCCTAAGTTTAATAGGTTCTCAGCAAGTAATTGATAGAGTTGGGCCATTTCTTCCTTAGAAGCATTTGCTTGTTCTTGCATATTGATCGCTTCTTTTACAAAACGTTCGGCTTGATCTGGTTGAATGGTATCCAAGTATATCCGTGCTTTTCCTTCAAAAGCTAATCCAATCAAATTGAAATGCTCTTGGTCATACCGCGGAATAATACTAATAATCCGATCAAAGTTCTTTTCTGCCTTATCATATTGAGAACGGTACCGCTCAATTTCCCCTTGATAAAAGTATAAAACAGGATATATTTCTTTAAATTCATCTGGAATGGTAGTTAATAAGTCATATAGACTCTGCAGTCTTCCAGAGCGAAGCATTGTTAATCCATATTCATTTACTAATGCAGCCATTTGGGCATACTTTTCGATTTTTCGGTAATGATAAAGTGCTCCTTCTACATCACCTTGTCTTTCAAAGTACTGTGCAGCCTTAATATGTAGATTCCTATATTCAGTCGGGTAAGTTTTCTGTAACCGATTCTCTAAAAATGCCTTAAACAGAGCATGATAACGGTAATAATTTTCTTCCCCTTCTACAATAAATAAATTCTGCTCCAGCAATCCTTGCAATATATCCTCTGATCCATTAATCTGCAAGACTTGATCACATGCTCTTGGAATTAACACATCCATAATACTAGATTGTAATAAGAACTGCTGAATAATTAGAGATTGTTTGCTAAGAACTTCGGATGCTAGATATTCAAATAAATCCTCTAAGGAAGTTTGACGGTTGAGAAAGATTGTTTCAATTGATGACTCATCGACTAACTGCTGGGTTAACATATTAAAAGCAATTGCCCAACCTTCCGTTAGCTCATAAATTTTATCGACCTTGTCATTACTTAACTCGATATTGAGAACATCCTCTAGGACAAAATACATTTCATTAGCCGATAAGATTAAATCATCCTGTGAAATCTCTAGCAAATCTCCTCTAACCTTTAACTTCGGTAGAATCGACCATTTTGGTTTATTACGGCTTGAAATAACGATATGCACATTCGATGGGATATGCTCCAATAAAAATAATGTCCATTTTTCAATCTCATAGGATGAATTGACATGATGATAGTCATCTAAAATGATGGTTATATCCTCTTTTAACTCCATTAATTCATTAATAAATGTCGATGCAAGAGAATAGATTTGCTCCGTATCGACATATGACCCTACCTCATCATACTTCTTCAAAATCGCTTCCCCGAATGTTGGATACTGTATTTTGACCGATTCTACTAGCTTTGTAAAGAATGGTAGGATATCATCATCAGTTGCTGATATGGAATACCAGCATGCCTTCATATTCGTATCGTGAAGGTATAGCGCTAAGGCAGTACTTTTGCCATACCCCGCCCCAGCATAAAGAAGTGTTAATGTGTGACTCGAAATAGCTGATAATTTACGATTCAATTTTCCCCTTCGGATAAATCGGTCTCGTATCGCTGGTGGGGCGTATTGACTATGCACTATAGGGATATTCCGCATCACATTCACTCCTTTCTCCATTGAGCTGGTATGTCATACTAAAGTCTTAATCTTCTATCATTTTAACACAAATAGCTACTTCTGAATATTTCCTTATGGTAGAATTCTTGAAATATGGTATAGTTTTATATATTCTCATTTTAAAAAAATTATGAAGAGCGATTCTTACGTTTAATATGGAGGAACATATATGAATACATTACAAAAAGCAACATTTGCAGGTGGGTGTTTCTGGTGCATGGTAAAGCCCTTTGACCAATGGGATGGCGTCCATTCTGTTATATCCGGCTATACTGGTGGCCAAGTAGAAAACCCTACTTATGAACAGGTGAAAACTGGTACAACCGGGCATTATGAAGCAGTTGAAATTACTTTTGATCCAAGTATTATTTCCTACGAGGAAATAGTTGAAGTCTTTTGGCGCCAAATTGACCCGACTGATGCGGGCGGTCAATTCCAGGATCGCGGAGACCAATATCGTGCAGCGATTTTCTATCATAATGAAGAACAAAAAGAAATTGCGCAAGCATCAAAGATGGCGTTAGCTGAGAGTGGTAAATTTTCAAAGCCAATTGTAACGCAAATTTTGCCAGCGGTTACGTTTTATCCAGCAGAAGACTATCATCAAGACTTTTATAAGAAGAGTGAAAAGGAATATAAAGAAGACCGCGCTAAATCTGGCCGTGATGAGTTCATTGCTGAGAATTGGGAGTAGTTTATTGGGCATCCTCTTAGTGAGGGTGCTTTTTTGGTTTCGCCCTTCACCATTGGACATGCGACTGTTCCGTTACTACATATGCCCTTCACCAAAAGACATGCGACCGTTTCGTTAGTACATCTGCCCTTCCAAAAAGACATGTGCCCGTTCCGTTACTACATCTGCCCTTCACCAAAAGACACGCGACCGTTTCGTTAGTACATCTGCCCTTCACCAAAAGACACGCGACCGTTTCGTTAGTACATCTGCCCAACCAAAAAGACATGTGCCCGTTCTGTTAGCACATCTGCCCCTCCCCAAGTTGATGTTCCCTCCCGTTAGAAATCCTTCTATTTCACAATCCTCGACAAAGTAGTATAATATTCACTTGAGCTGTACTACAGAAGGAGCTGACAACTTGGCTACAAAAGAATCATTATTACCATTAAAAATGCTATTATTTAGCTTTCATGCTGCAAATACAATTATATTAAGTTTCTTACCATTATACTTAGCTTATAAAGGGTTGAACGGTACAGAGATTGGTTGGGTTTTAGCGATTGGGCCATTGGCATCGATTTTTGCTCAGCCGTTTTGGGGTTATATGAGTGATAAATATAAATCCGTGAAAAAGAGTCTTTTATATTGTGTGATAGGTCTACTAATCTTTAGTACGCTATTCTTCCAAATGAGTGGCTTAATTCCAATCATGTTTATGGGTGCGCTATTTTATTTCTTCACCTCACCAATCGGTGGCCTGGGCGATAGCTTAGCTCAACGACGCGCGAATGATATTGGAATATCGTTCGGAACGATTCGGACGTGGGGTTCGATTGGATTTGCTATTTCATCACTAATTATTGGTAAAACACTTTCTACTTACGGTGTTCAACATATGATTTGGCCTTACCTATTCTTTGGCTTTATCGCTTTATTAGTAGTTCTTCGTTTAAAAGACGTGAAAGTGGAATCTGCTCCAGTAAAGCTAAAAGATGTAGGCATATTAATGAAAAACAAGTCCTTTTTATTTTTCTTAATGGCCATCGTATTCCTATCTGTTGCACACCGAACCAATGATAGTTTTATTGGCTTATACATCTCTGAGCTTGGCGGAAGTGAAGCGCTAGTGGGATTGGGTTGGTTTGTTGGTGTTGCTAGTGAGGCATTAATCTTTGCATTCGCCGGCTTTTGGTTCCGTAAATTCCATCCATTATTCTTTGTGATGATTGCAGGTATCTTGTATTCGATACGCTGGTTTATTTACGGGCTAGCAGACGATCCAATGTTTGTTATTGGCTTACAGTTCTTACATGGACTTACATTTGGTATCTTTTATCTAGCAGCGTTAGATTATGTCACTCGCCTGATACCAAAATCATTACAATCAACAGGACATCTTGTGTATTACGCAGTCTTCTTTGGAATCAGTGGAATTATTGGTTCCTTAGGTGGAGGAGCGATCATGGACCACTTTGGTGGTGGAACATTGTATTACATCTTAGGATTTATTTCATTAGCAGGTACGATATCTATCTTTATCTATCACGTTGCGTTCTCTGGTAGAAGAGCTATTCAACGATAAAAAATGGTCATCATGTTTAACATGATGACCATTACTTTTATCAATTTTATAAGAAGATGAAATAGGCTACAAAGACTCCAAACAATACATACATAACTGGATGAACCTCTTTACCTCTTTTTGCAACTAACATTGTAATTGGATAGAAAATAAATCCAATCGCAATACCTGTAGCAATACTATATGTTAAAGGCATCATTAATACTGTTAAGAACGCTGGTACAGCAATCGCAAAGTCATTCCAATCTATGTCTTTTAATGCTGTAGCCATTAATACACCCACAATAATTAATGCTGGTGCAGTTACTGCTTCAGTTACAACGCTTAACAGTGGTGAGAAGAATAAAGCCAGTAAGAAGAAACCAGCTGTAACTACCGATGCAAAACCAGAACGTGCTCCTACTCCAACACCTGCTGTGGATTCTACAAATGAAGTCGTTGTAGAAGTACCTACTGCTGCACCTACTACAGTTGCTGCAGAGTCTGCAAATAATGCTTTACCTGCACGAGGTAATTTATTGTCTTTAACTAATCCAGCTTGAGAAGCTACTGCTACTAAAGTTCCTGCTGTATCAAAGAAATCAACGAATAAGAACGTTAAAATAACGACTAGCATTTCCATTGTGAAGATGTCACCAAAGTGTGCAAATGCTTGACCAAATGTTGATGATACACTTGGAATACTTCCTACGATACCATTAAATTCAGAAAGACCAAAAATTAATCCTGCAATTGCAGTAATAATCATTCCATAAAAGATACCTGCTTTTACACCTAAAGCCATTAAAATTACAGAAACGACAAGACCAAAGATTGTAAGTAAAACTGTTGGTGAAGTTAAATCACCAAGAGCTACTATCGTGTCAGTGTTACCCTCAACAATTTTAGCACTTTGTAGACCAACAAAAGCAATAAATAATCCAATACCAGCACCTACTGCTTTTTTCAACTCAGCCGGGATGGAGTTAATTACTTTTTCACGAAGACCAGTTAACGTTAACACAACAAAAATAAGTCCAGAAGCTAATACCCCAGCTAATGCTGTTTCCCAAGGAATACCCATTCCGATTACAACTGAGAATGCGAAGAAGGCATTCAATCCCATACCTGGTGCCAGTGCAATTGGGTATTTAGCAATTAGACCCATTAATAGAGAACCTACTGCTGCAGCAATTGCAGTCGCTGTAAAGATGGCACCTGTATCCATTCCTGTTGCACCTAAAATTGCTGGATTAACGAATAGTATATAAGCCATTGCTAAGAAGGTTGTTAATCCACCTAAAAATTCTGTACGGAAATTTGTACCTAACTCTTCAAATTGAAAATACTTTTTCATTACTTTTCCTCCTAAAATATGAATGAGTGCAAATAAAAAAACATGCTTAGATCCTCTTCATTAGGGACCTAAGCATGCTACCCAAAAACCGTGCAAGAAAAGTAATCAGACAATAGTTAACAAAATAGAAAACTATCATCCTAATATACTAATCTGCGTAGTCAGACCATTTACGGCGGTCTGGTAGAAACTCTGGGCCATATTCCCTAAATTATACGCAAAAGTTATTCTTTTACCTTGTTCATGATAGTATATTACTATTTTACTAGATATATGTCAACCATTTCCGAACATTTTTTTGTAAATAAAAATTAACGTTCGTATTTTATTCCCACTCAATAGTTGCTGGTGGCTTACTCGTAATGTCATACACTACTCTATTTATATGTGCCACTTCATTAACAATTCGTGTAGAAACCTTTTCTAATACATCAAATGGAATTCTTGCCCAGTCTGATGTCATTCCATCAATGGAAGTAACGGCACGAATACCAATTGTATAGTCGTAGGTACGAGCATCACCCATAACACCTACACTGCGAATATTCGGGAGTACGGTAAAGTATTGCCAAATATCGCGTTCTAATCCAGCATTTGCGATTTCCTCACGCAAGATCGCATCTGATTCTCGAACGATTTCTAGCTTTTCATCAGTAACTTCACCTAGCACTCGGATTGCAAGACCAGGGCCTGGGAATGGTTGACGCCATACGATTCGGTCTGGTAAACCAAGCTGAGACCCAAGCTCGCGAACTTCATCCTTGAATAAAGTGTTTAACGGTTCAATCAGTTCAAATTGCATATCCTCAGGTAGACCACCGACATTATGATGGGACTTAATCGTTTGTGCTGTTTCTGTTCCACTTTCAATAATATCTGTATAAAGCGTACCTTGTGCTAAGAAGTCCATGTTTTTAAGTTTAGCTGCTTCATCATCAAAAACATATATAAATTCATTACCGATGATTTTACGTTTTTGCTCCGGATCATCAACGCCTTTTAGTTTAGATAAGAAGCGCTCTGATGCATCCACTTTTATCACATTCATATCAAAATCATTCGCAAAAACCTTCATGACATCGTCAGCTTCGTTTTTACGTAACAAACCATGATCAACAAAAATACATGTTAGCTGATCGCCAATTGCTTTGTGAATTAAAGCAGCAACTACAGATGAGTCAACACCGCCGCTAAGGGCACATAGAACGTTTTTGTCACCGACTTTTTCTCTTATCACGTTAACTTCTTGCTCAATAAAGTTTTCAATGGTCCAGTCGCCAGTAGCTCCACATACGTCAAATACAAAATTACGTAATAATTGGTTACCATATTCTGAATGACGCACTTCTGGGTGGAACTGAACACCGTACATATTTTGTTCTTTCCTACTAAACGCAGCAATAGGGGTAGATGGGTTAGTTGCATCAACAGTAAAGTTTAGCGGTGCTTCAACTACTTTGTCACCATGACTCATCCAAACGGTTTGCTCTTCTGGTGTCTCTGAAAATAACACTGGGTTATTTTGGAGAGAAATAGTTGCCTTACCATATTCACGGTTTTGTGATTTGTCTACTCTTCCACCATAATGAAGAGCCATTAATTGCATACCATAGCAAATACCTAGAACTGGGATCCCTAGTTCAAAAATACCTTCGTCTGGTCGGAAACTATTCTCGTCGTATACACTATGAGGTCCACCAGAAAGAATTATCCCTTTTGGATTAATTTTTTTAATCTCATCAACGGTAAGTTTATGAGAGTGAAGCTCACTATAAACACCAAACTCCCGAATTCTTCTGGTGATTAACTGATTGTATTGACTACCAAAATCTAGTACTAGAATCATTTCGTTATCCATGTGCATTCTCCCTATCTATAGTAAATGGTTGACTTGCTTACTTGCTGAACTCACTACACCAATTAGTGCTAGGTTGATTCTATCGGACAGAATAAACTGTTTCCACTTGATATTGTCCGTGAGAAGAAGTCTATCGGACAACATCTGCTGATTTCCACTTGGTATTGTCCGTGAGAAGGGCTCTATCGGACAAAACTTCCTGGTTTCCCTTGGTATTGTCCGAGAGAACAGCTCTGTCGGACAATATTTCCTGATTTCCCTCGTTATTGTCCGTGAGAAGAGCTCTATCGGACAAAATCTCCTGATTTCCCTCGGTACTGTCCGAGAGAAGGGCTCTGTCGGACAAAATCTCCTAATTTCCCTCGGTACTGTCCGAGAGAACAGCTCTGTCGGACAAAATCTGCAATTTCTACAAGATACTGTCCAATAGAACAACCAATAAACCTTGATAAAAAACGGTTCTACGTCAAATGTTGGGGTGGTGACATTAGTCGCCACCTCATCCTATATGCACACCAACATCTTTATACTGTCTTGCCAATAAGATTTTCGCTCTAAATCGCTTAAAACTTCTAAATCCATATGCATTTCTCTTTATCACTTTAGTAGTATTATTTATACCTTCCAAAAAACCGTTAGAATAGTCGTATGCAAAGCTATTCAGTATTTCTATCTGCCAGTTTTGAAAGGTTTTAATGGCACTTATCATTTCAGGTATCTCCGCGTCGATTACCTTTTTATAGAAAGACTGTAGGTTTTCTTTCACTAGGGAGATGTGTTCTTTCCCCATAAGCTTCGCTTCCTCAAACCATTCTCGATAAGCTTCCTTTAATTCATACGCTACTTTCAGTTCATCTGACATACTTAAGTATCTTTCTAAGTGCCACTGCTCATCATCTTTTAAACGGCCCTTTGCTTTATGAAATACATACTTCATTCGCTTACATTTCTTACGATCATAGTCATGAAAGTCTTTTTGAACTCGTCTTCTCACGCGGTCTAATCCCCAGTAGATATAGCGACAAAAGTGAAAACGGTCAGCTACAATAATAGGTTTACCTAATGCGTTCTGAACAGCTGCCTTGAAAGCTGGACTCATGTCCATAATGACAACTTCTACTTTTGCCCCATGTTTTTGGAGATACTGTTTAATGGTTTTTTTATAGCGATTTGGGAGAATATCTAATGGTTGTTTCGTGATACCATCCGCAATAATTAACTGATATTTACCCTCTTTTGTATCACCTTTATATTCGTCAATCGCTATGACGGAAGGAAGTGAGTTTACCTCTTTAATCTCCGTTTCCGCTAATTGGTCAAAACGTCTAACAATGGTTGTTGCCGAGGAGCCATATGTTTCTCCTACCTCTTTAAAAGTTTTTGCTTTGATGGATCGGATAGAGACCGCTTGATTCCATTCCACGGAAGTGCGTTGATATCGTTCTACGAAGCCGTTTTCTTCAGAAAATCGTTTTCCACAGGAAGGGCAACTATAACGTCTGCGCTTATACCATAGTTGAGTCATTCTTTCGAACCATTTCAGATGTTTTACTTTTTGGTATCGATAGTCATGTATGCGTTCGGTTTCCTCTCCACATCGCGGACAACTATGTGGCTTACGCTCCATTTCCACATAAACTTCTACCTTCCCATCTCGCTCTACTAAATTTGTTACGTTACAGTCTTTTAATCCTGGCATATTCATGATAAAATCCATTTACACGCATCCCCATTCTTTATCTTGTTTCTCGTCAATTCAAGTATAAAAGAATGTTTGGGGTGCGTGTACTTTTTTTCTGAATTTTATTGAAACCCCAACAAATATTATAGAGCC
>NZ_LDUE01000070.1 GCF_001038485.1 Ornithinibacillus californiensis | reverse complement strand
GACTTAACTAACTTTGTTTGATAATCGTTGTTTACTCTTATTTAGTTTTTAGGGTATAAATTCAATTTTATATCTAAATCCATTGTCTGGTGATGATGGCGAGAAGGTCACACCTGTTCCCATACCGAACACAGCAGTTAAGCTTCTCAGCGCCGATGGTAGTTGGGGCATTGCCCCTGTGAGAGTAGGACGTTGCCAGGCAATTTTTTTGTATATATAAATAGATTATGGGGACACTAGAATTGTTCTCTCGTATCAAAAGCTTAAAATATTACTTACTTAGATCATTCCACAGTAGCTCAGTGGTAGAGACGAGCAAGACATCTACCGAATCCGCTACGAGTAACACCGAAGCATATACTACCTTGAATAAGCTAGAAGATGCAGGTGTCCAACATCCTCGGAATATGCTTTCAAAAACACAATTAGTAAACAATACTATTATCATTCCACAGTAGCTCAGTGGTAGAGCAATCGGCTGTTAACCGATCGGTCGTAGGTTCGAATCCTACCTGTGGAGCCATTTTTTTGTTTTATTTTACTTAAAATATGCTTCCATAGCTCAGTCGGTAGAGCACCACCATGGTAAGGTGGGGGTCAGCGGTTCAAGTCCGCTTGGAAGCTCTTTAAAGCAGCTTAACTTCTTTTTGAAGAGGTTAGGTTGTTTTTTTTATGTTTAATGCTACTAAATGGTGCTACCAATACACTATAACTGAAATGCTAATTGAGAGTGGGAAAATGAGCAATTACATCATCTACAAGAGGAGAAACTTGGACCGAGGATACTCCGTTTATTAGACCGAATAAAAACGATTGGATAAAACTATACTATCCAATCGTTTTTTGTGCCTTAACGGCCTATACAACGTATTTTAAAGTGTTCTAGTTGATTTACTCTGGTATAGTTGATTAATGAGTCTGTAACACCAATAGATGAGTATAAAAACAAGCAATCCAACTAAACAAAGATTAAAATAGTACCAGAATCCTCCGCCAAGAAGACTTAGCGGCGTATTTGCTGTAGGTATTCTAGCTAAGAAAAGAAAGTTTGCATTAAATAATGGGTTCAGCACAAATCCCATGATTGCTGCATAGCACAGGAGGTAAATATAGGCTTCTATTGTTGTTTTAAATGTTACGGTAATCTTAGAGGTGATTACTAGATATAAACTTGCCCAAGATAGAACTAGATGATGAATAAAAAATTGCCAAAATCGAAAGTGAGGATAGCCGTGGTGTAATTCAGGTGTTACTACTGCAAGAAATGAAGGAACAATACCTATAAACAACAATATTTGAATTAGTTTATGATTTTTCGTTAAAAGTGCAAGCATAGTGAGAATGCCAGCTATACTACATAATTGAAATGGCAAAAACTCACGAGTATTCCATGTGCCATTCCATAATCCCCAGATTTGATAACTAATCTCTGAACAAACTAGGATTACGAAGAATACCCACCGTAGAGTTTGTGATTGCTTGTTGCTGCTTTTCTGCTTCTTCGAGTAGATTAATAGAAATAGAACACCTATTAGAAATGTAATAATTATAAGTACATGGTAAATACCAAAAAAGTCAAAAGATGAAACTGTATTACTACCAAACCATTCCCCCATATCAAGTCACCTCATTCTAATTTATATAGAAAATAACGCCTACTAAACAAGTTAGTAAGCGTTAAATTTCTGATGATTTATCCACCCATGATGTGATATCCAGAATCAACGTGAAGTACTTCTCCTGTAACCCCTCTTGAAAGGTCACTCATAAAGAATAGTGTTGCATCACCAACTTGTTCTTGATCCACATTACGGCGTAAAGGTGCTTTTTCTTCTACAATACCCATTTTCTCGTTAAATCCGGAAACGCCCTTTGCAGCTAGTGTGCGAATTGGTCCTGCTGAAATAGCATTTACACGAATTCCGTATTTTCCTACGTCCTCAGCTAAGTATCTTACACTAGCTTCTAATGAAGCTTTTGCAACTCCCATTACATTATAATTAGGAATTACTCTTTCAGCCCCTAAGTAAGTTTGCGTAACGATACTTCCGCCTTCGGTCATTAGCTCTTTAGCAGCTTTAGTTACTGCGACAAGTGAAAATGCACTAATGTTTTGTGCTAGTAAGAAGCCTTCTCGAGATGTATCTGCATATTCCCCTTTTAATTCATCACGATTAGCAAAAGCTACATTATGAACTAGTCCGTGAATAACGCCAACTTTTTCTTTTATTTCATTAAATGCATTCGTGATACTTTCGTCATCAGCAACATCACAAGATACTATCAATTTAGCCTCAATATTATTTTTTTCTAGTAATTTCGTAAGCTTATTGTAAGATCTTTCTTGTCTATTTGTAAAAATAAGATTTGCTCCTGCTTGATGCAAGGATTTTGTTACGCCCCAAGCAATACTTCTTTCATTTGCTACTCCCATAACAACTATGTTTTTATTTTTTAGTAGTTCAGACATGTCGAACCTCCAAATTATTATTAACTATTAGTACCTAACTATAATTTAGCATTTATTTTAAAAAAAGACCAATTTTATTTATAAAATATATTTTCTAGAGGTGAATAAAAGCTTACTGTGTATAGGTTTGTGGGGGATCGTTAATTTTTTTTTAAAAAAGTTTCGTTTTGCTCTTTACAAAGATGACAAATCTGTATATAATAAAATTCGTTGACTGAAAGACAAGCCAACAAATGAAATTGGCCCGTTGGTCAAGCGGTTAAGACACCGCCCTTTCACGGCGGTAACACGGGTTCGAATCCCGTACGGGTCACCATGTGGAGGATTAGCTCAGCTGGGAGAGCACCTGCCTTACAAGCAGGGGGTCGCAGGTTCGAGCCCTGCATCCTCCACCACTTATATTGCCGGCCTAGCTCAATTGGTAGAGCAACGAGCAACACTTCTACCGAATAAGCTACGAGTAACCCCGAAGCATAGACATCCTTGAATATGCTAGAAGATGCAGGGGTCCACACGGTACTGAGTTAAACTAAATAAGTGATTATTTACAACGCCGGCCTAGCTCAATTGGTAGAGCAACTGACTTGTAATCAGTAGGTTGGGGGTTCAAGTCCTCTGGCCGGCACCATTTTTTTGTATAAAAACAACTGAATTAGCTAAGTATATGGAGGGGTAGCGAAGTGGCTAAACGCGGCGGACTGTAAATCCGCTCCTTCGGGTTCGGCAGTTCGAATCTGCCCCCCTCCACCATTTAGATCATTGGGCTATAGCCAAGCGGTAAGGCATCGGGTTTTGATCCCGTGTATCCTAGGTTCGAATCCTAGTAGCCCAGCTTTTTTTATTTTAAGGAGCTAACGCTCAAACATCATTAGAAACACTAACCATAGAGAGCCATTAGCTAGCCGCTTGCATCATTGAGTAAGCTACTATGTGCAGGCTTGCGAGGAGCATCACTTCTTGAATATTCTTCGCGACGAGCACAAAGTCGGTAGAGCAACAAGCAACACATCCACCGAATAAGCTACGAGTAACCCCGAAGCATAAACATCCTTGAATATGCTAGAAGATGCAGGGGTCCACTCGATGAACGCTCAAACACCATGAGAAACACTAACCATAGAGAGCCATTAGCTCAGTCGGTAGAGCAACAAGCAACACATCCACCGAATAAGCTACGAGTAACCCCGATGGATACACATCCTTGAATAAGCTAGCAGAAGCAGGGGTCCACTTGAATAACGCTCAAACACCATGAGAAACACTAACCATAGTGAGCCATTAGCTCAGTCGGTAGAGCAACAAGCAACACATCCACCGAATAAGCTACGAGTAACCCCGAAGCATATAACATCTTCGAATCAGCTAGTAGATGCAGGGGTCCACTTGAATAACGCTCAAACACCATTAGAAACACTAACTATAGTGAGCCATTAGCTCAGTCGGTAGAGCATCTGACTTTTAATCAGAGGGTCGAAGGTTCGAATCCTTCATGGCTCATCACAATAAATGTATTCTATAGGGACAAGGTTGCGATTCTTCGCAACCTTGTTTTTATTTGCATTTTATACTGTTTTTTAACATAATAGATAGAGTAATTCATTATGTAACATGAGATAATAATAATTATTCTGAAAAAATATAAAAGGATGGTTGGTATGAAATCTTCTAGGATTCCTGGTTTTTATAAAAAAACAGTTGAAGAACGAAGAGAGCTGTTGCGGGAGGCACTAGAGTTTAGTGAAGATGACTTAATGGTCTTATCTTCGCATGAAGCTTTACCAATCGAAACTGCTGATAAAATGATTGAGAATGTAATTGGTACATTCCCACTTCCTTTAGGATTAGGATTGAATTTCTTAATAAACGGGAAAGAATATACTATACCGATGGCAGTTGAAGAACCATCTATTGTAGCTTCTGCTAGTCACATTGCAAAGATTGTAAGAGATACTGGTGGTTTTAAAACAGAAGCTTCAGATAGAATCATGATTGGACAAATTCAAGTTGTCGGTTGTACAGACTTTAATGCAGCGAAAGAAATATTATTAACTAATAAAAATGAACTAATTGAAGCAGCTAATGCAGCGTTTCCAAGTATTGTTGCAAGAGGTGGAGGAGCAAAGGATCTAGAAGTACGTATTCTTAACGATTCCTCTAATTCCACTTATGGCACAATGCTTGTGGTGCACTTATATATTGATACAAGGGATGCCATGGGTGCCAATATTATTAATACAATGGTTGAATCCCTAGCACCAACAGTGGAAGAACTTACTGGTGGAAAAGTATATTTGCGTATATTATCAAATCTTGCTGATCGTTGTGTGGCAAAAGCAACTTGTGTTATCCCCCCTAAATTATTAGCAACAGGCGAATATTCTGGAGAAGAGGTTCGTGATGGGGTCATTTCTGCTTTTGAATTCGCTGACTCTGATCCATATCGTGCAGTAACACATAATAAAGGTATAATGAATGGAATTGATCCTGTCATCATTGCAACAGGTAATGACTGGAGAGCGGTTGAGGCTGGAGCACATGCATACGCATCCCGATTCGGTAGCTATCGCTCTATGACCAAATGGTCTACGGACGAAGAAGGTAACTTAGTGGGAGAATTGGAATTACCTATGTCCATTGGAATAGTAGGTGGGGCAATTCGTGTACACCCTATTTCACAACTAGCGCATAAGATATTAGGAATAGAATCTGCTTCCGAGCTTGCACAAATTGTTGTTGCAGTAGGCTTAGCACAAAATCTTGGTGCTTTGAAAGCTTTAGTGACGGATGGAATACAAAAAGGCCATATGGCTTTGCATTCTCGTTCGGTAGCTATAGCTGCCGGCGCTACTGGGGAGATGATTGATATTATAGCAGAGCAATTAGTGAACTTGAAAGAAATCCGTGTAGGTAAAGCTAAAGAATTGGTGGAACAATATACAAAATGAGTACAAACAAATTAACCATAACTGAAAATTATACGACAACTGAAAAAAGTGGAGTTGGGATTGCGCATAGCAAATTAATATTAATTGGTGAGCATGCAGTTGTACACGGACAACCTGCAATTGCCATACCCTTTCCATTAGTCGGTGTCGAATCGGTTATTGAACACCGTAAAGGACCAATTAAGTTTGATAGCACGTTTTACCATGGTCCAATGGATTCCGCTCCACTTACACTGGACGGAATTGTAAATAGTATCCATGAAACACTAAAATATTTGGGGCTTCCAAGCAGAGATTTAATTATTCGTGTTAAATCTTCTATACCACCTGGAAAGGGATTAGGTTCAAGTGCCTCCGTGGCAATTGCAATCATTCGATCCTTATTTGCCTATGCCAATGTAACGTATACCGAAAAAGAATTATTACATTTTGCTAATATTGCTGAGAAGTTTGCACATGGTTCACCAAGCGGGATTGATACGTTGACGATTACTTCTGAATCTCCTGTTTGGTTTGAGAAAGATAATCCTGTAGGTTACATTAGTCCTGGTGAAGATTTCTACTTCATTGTGGCAGACTCTGGCCGAATTGGTGATACCCGATCCGCTGTGGAATCGGTGGCTCACTTACTAAAGAAAGCACCGAAGAAAATCCAAGCAAAGATCGAACGTATTGGTGAGTTAACGCACCTTGCAAAGCATGCATTAGAAAAGGCTGGAAAGAATCTGTTAGGCCAAATGCTTAATGAGGCGCAACAAGAATTAGTTGCACTTGGGGTAAGTGATGACGGGTTAGATCGTTTAATTAACCTCGCTCGTAATGAAGGCGCACTTGGTGCCAAGCTTACGGGTGGCGGAAACGGTGGTTGCATTATCGCGCTTGCTAAAAATGAAATACATTCCAGACAGCTAGCGGATAAACTAAAAGAATTTGGCGCACAAGCTGTTTGGCCATTTGTGTTAAGAAAACAAGATTAAATAGGTTGGGTTTTGAAAAGAGGAACCGTAATGAAAGCAACTGCAAAAGCACATACAAATATTGCCTTAATTAAATATTGGGGAAAACGAAATGACGAATTAATATTACCAACTAATAATAGTTTATCTATTACGTTAGATGGGTTTTATACGACTACTTCTGTAGCGTTCAAACAAGATTTAACAGAGGATACCTTCTTGTTGAATAACACGCCAATTGTAGGAGAACAACATCAACGAGTTACTTCTTTCCTTAACTTAGTAAGAAAGCTAGCTGGTAAAGAACTATATGCGGAAGTAAAATCAATGAATGCAGTGCCTACAGCGGCTGGATTTGCCTCATCAGCTTCAGGTTTTGCGGCGCTTGCAGCTGCTGCTAGTAAAGCGATAGGGTTGAATTTATCAGAATCTGAACTTTCTCGACTGACACGACAAGGGTCTGGTTCAGCTTGTCGTTCTATCTTTGGTGGGTTTGCCGAATGGCAAAAAGGGGCGCGTGTTGATGGTTCAGATTCTTTTGCTGTGCAAGTAGCTCCAAAAGAGCATTGGGATATAAGAGTCGCCGCTGTCGTTCTATCATCAAAAATGAAAAAAGTGTCCAGTAGAGCAGGGATGAAGCGAACGGTTGAATCTTCTCCCTTTTTTAAAGGCTGGGTAGAAAGTATACCAGCTGATTTGGATGCGATAAAACAAGGAATTTCTGACCGTGATTTTCAAAAGGTTGGAGAGATTGCGGAGGCAAATTGTTTAAAAATGCATGCGACAACTTTAGGTGCTAACCCACCTTTCACTTATTGGTTAGATACTACGGTTACGGTAATGCAAACCGTACAACAGCTAAGGGACTCCGGTATCCCTGCTTATTTCACGATCGATGCTGGACCTAATGTAAAAGTTCTTTATTTACCTCAGTATGAAGAAGAAGTAAAGCGAACACTTCAGGGTATTCCAGGTGTTTCTGATGTTAAGTTAAGTAAAGTTGGACAAGGTATAACTTTTTTAGAGGATGAGACTCTTGCCTAATTCAACGTTAACGATACAAGTACCTGGAAAACTAATGATTGCAGGCGAATTTGCTGTGTTAGAACCTTATCAAAAGTTAATCGCAACAGCAGTAAACCGCTTTGTTTATGTAACGATTGAAGAGAGTGAATCCAATCAAATCACGCTTGAAAAATTCAATCTTAATCAATTAAATTGGCAAGTTGAAAATGGTCAGGTGACGATTGATACTACGGATCATCGGGTTAACTTTGTTAAAGAAGCAATGGCAATTACGTTTACTTACTTAAAAGATTCCAATCAGACGATAGAGAATTTCGCTCTTTGTGTGAAAAGTGAATTAGATGATACGGTTTCAGGGAAGAAATTTGGACTTGGTTCTAGTGCTGCCGTAGTAGTTGGCGTTATAACGGCAGTTTTACAATTCCATTTGAAAGAAAAGCCGTCTCCGGAACTAGTGTTTAAACTTGCAGCAATCTCCCATATTGCTGCGCAAGGAAATGGCTCAGGTGCGGATGTAGCTGCTTCTGCTTATGGTGGGGTTATTGAATATTCTTCCTTTCAAGCGGATTGGTTACGCCAGAGATACCAAGCTTCCAATACATTAAAAGAATTATTGGAGATGGAATGGAAGTACCTTTCGATCAAGCCAATACGCTTTCCACAGGACGTTCACTTTCGTATTGGTTGGACTGGGAGCCCCGCATCAACAGGGAACTTGGTCAATCAGATTCTGCAATTAAAAGAAAACGATAATATAAAGTTCTTGGAGTTTATAACTAGTAGTGAGGAAGCGGTAGATAATATCCTTGGTGGTATTCAAAACTATGATTTATCCCAGTTACTAGTCGGCGTAAAACAAAATAGAACTGCGTTAGTAACAGTAGGAAAAGAGGCAAAAACAGAGCTCGAAACACCTATGATTGAGATTTTATGTGAGATAGCAGAAGAACTTGGGGGAGCTGCAAAGCAATCCGGCGCCGGGGGCGGTGACTGTGGCATTGCTTTTATGCCATCTATAGAAAGTGCTGATAAACTAGTCAAACAATGGAAAGCTGATGGTATTATTCCATTAGACCTTCAACCATATTCTGATGGAGCTAAGGCTATATAGAGGTATTGTCCCGAGTGACAATACCTCTTTTTACGTGCACATGATGAATAAATATTCGAAAAATTGTCGAGTTGAGTCGTTATAACTATCTAAGGTAAAATATAATTTGGAGGTGGCAATGTATGATGAAAAATAAGATTTCTCTAATTGGTGTTCCTATGGATTTAGGTCAAAGCCGTCGTGGGGTTGATATGGGACCTAGTGCACTTCGCTATGCAGGAGCTATTGAACGTTTACAAAATTTGAATTATGACATTCATGATTTAGGAGATATACCGATTAATCGACCGGATCAACGAGATGATGTTGGAAATAAACTAAAAAACTTAGAACAAGTTATTGAAGCAAATGAAACGCTAGCAAGTATGGTGGATTCAGAAATTCAAAAAGATAGATTTCCATTAATTATAGGTGGAGACCATAGTATTGCTATTGGAAGTTTAGCGGGAATATCCAAGCATTATGAAAACTTGGGAGTCATCTGGTATGATGCACATGGTGACTTAAATACAAGTGATACATCCCCTTCAGGAAATATTCATGGCATGCCACTTGCAGTAAGTCTCGGATTGGGCCATGAAAGATTAACTAATTTATATAACTATGCACCTAAGATAAAACCGGAAAATGTAGTGATTATTGGAGCAAGGTCATTGGATCCTGGTGAAAGAGAATTAATTCGAGAAAAAGGGATTCGGGTTTATACGATGCATGAAATAGACCGGATGGGCATGTCAGCAGTGATGGAAGAGGCTATTAGCTATTTGCAAGAACGAACAGATGGTGTTCATCTTAGTCTTGATTTAGATGGGCTAGACCCAACGGAAGCTCCGGGTGTTGGTACACCAGTTCTTGGTGGAATGACGTATCGAGAAAGTCATTTAGCTATGGAAATGCTAGCAGACGCTGAAGTTATTACTTCTTTAGAGGTTGTTGAGGTGAACCCAATTCTTGATGAAAAAAATAAAACAGCTACATTAGCTGTTGGATTAATGGGTTCTCTATTTGGAGAAAAATTAAAATAAGTATTTAAAATAAAAAAGGCATTAATTTAACTATAATTGATGTCTTTTTCTTTTTATCTATTGGACACAAGTTGATATTGATTCAGTAATTGATCTAGTTTTTTGCTAGTTTCAACGACAACTTCTGAAGTTAGCTTATACTTATTGCTTAGTGTAATCATTTCTTTACGGCATTGTTCTATCTCTTTTAATAATAGATTATCCATGTCTATACCCCCTATTACTATACATTAAACTATATTACCCGAATGATTTACTCTTTTGCAATAGTAAATTTAGAAAAATCCATTTTTTTTAATGATTTTGCGTTATAATAGAATGGAAAATGTTTACTTTTTTTATTTAATAGGACTGACTAATATACCCGCGGGCCGACTACACTCCGCTTTCCTGCGGGGTGACCGGTGAGCCTCCTCGTGCTTCGCACTGTGGGGTCTCACCCTGGCCACTTCTCCCGCGGGAGTCTCCGTGTAGTCGGCCCGCTCAGTGCAATAATTTTAATTTATTTTCAAATCCTAATAAAAAATTATAATAAAAAATAGAGCGGAAAATTTTTTTTGTAAAAAAGTGAAACCTTTTTAGATGTGATACGTAAGGTTTAATAACCGCATCAGGCGGAGGTACAGGGAATGGAATTGTTAATTAAAGATAAAATCAAACAGGTTAAAAAAGGGGATCAAGCTGCATTTGAGGATGTTGTCTTATTTTATCAGGATAAAATATATCAACATTGTCACCGAATGATTGGTAATGCACATGAGGCAGAAGATATTGCTCAAGAGGCTTTTATTCGAGCGTATGTTAATATCCACTCCTATGATGAACGGAGAAAGTTCTCGACTTGGTTATACCGTATCGCGACGAATTTAACGATAGATCGTTTGCGAAAACGGAAACCAGACTACTATCTCGATGCGGAGGTAAAAGGTACGGATGGGTTGGATATGTACTCGAAGCTCGCAACAGATGAAAAGCTCCCAGAAGATCAATTAGAAGGACTTGAGCTTCAAAATTATATACAAAAACAAATCGCTGAGCTCCCGCCAAAGTATCGTAGTATAATAATGCTGCGTTATTTAGAAGATTTCTCACTTCAAGAGATTAGTGAAATTTTAGATCTACCGATGGGGACTGTGAAGACTAGAATTCATCGAGGAAGGGAAGCCTTACGTAAAAAGCTTCGTCATGTGTAAAAGGAGTGAATCCAATTGGATTGTAATAAAGAAGCATTAGAATTAATGCATAAACACTTAGATGGGGACATTACTAGGGAAGAAGAAGCCCAATTGAAAAACCATCTTGAGGGCTGTGAGGAATGCCAGGCACACCTTCATGAATTAAAACGGACGATTACCTTAATTCAAAGTACAGAAAAAGTAACGGCTCCAGATCACTTTGCAAACAAGGTCATGCAGCATCTCCCCGTAGAAAAGAAGCATGTAAGATATATGAGATGGTTTAAAATGCATCCAATAGTAACAGCGGCAGCAATCTTCTTTATCTTTATGATGACTGGCTTACTTTCCGCGTGGGAGGAAGGTTCAAAACTAACGGTCTCGAATCCGGAGAACTTAATTATCGAAGGTGACATGGTAATTGTTCCTGAAGGCGTAACCGTTGATGGTGACTTAATGGTGCAAAATGGAAATTTAAAAATTGATGGTACCGTTAATGGGAATGTCATCTTAATCAATGGTAAGTTAGTTCAAGATGAAGGTTTTGATGGTAAAAACCTCATGGCTAGTGCTGGTGAGATTAATGGAGAATTAAAAGAAGTTGACCGTATATTTGAGTGGGTCTGGTATAATATTCAAGACTTGTTCAAAGGTATATTTTCGGTTGAATAGCTAAAACCTGGTTAATAGCCAGGTTTTTTCATGCCTATTTTAGGGAACTTATTAAATTATAATCAATTTTGAGCCTGGCTAAATGACGTATAACGATACATAATATGGTATAATGGTAACGGTATTTTATTAGAAGAAATATTCATTTCTTTTTTAAATTTGATAAGTGTAAATAATGTAAATAAAACAGAAACGAATTCGATGTGTAAAAGGAAGTGTAGACATGCCTAATGGGGATTTTGCAATATTAGACCTACTTAGAATAGGCGTAGATATAGGTCTCGTCTGGTATGTTCTATATAAATTAATCATGCTAATAAGAGGAACAAAGGCGATTCAACTGCTCAAAGGTATCGTCGTTGTTTTTGTAATTCGTTTGCTAAGTATGTTATTTGAATTACAAACATTGATGTGGGCTACTGATCAAATTATCAGATGGGGAGTTGTTGTTATCTTCATTTTGTTCCAACCAGAGCTTAGAAGGGCATTGGAACAAATCGGAAGAGGAAATTTATTCTCAAGAACAACAAAATCTGATGAAGAAAAATTTGATAAATTAGTCACGGATATTGTGCATGCTTGTAATTATATGGCAAAACGACGAATTGGGGCACTGATTACTATAGAACGTGAGACAGGTATTGGTGAATATATTGAAACAGGGATACCGATAAACGGGAAATTAACGCATCAGCTATTAACGAATATTTTTACACCGAATACTCCCCTTCATGATGGTGCTGTCATCATTAAAGAAGATGAGATTGTAGCTGCGGCTTGCTATCTTCCATTATCGGAGAGTCCTTTTATCTCAAAAGAACTAGGAACTAGACATAGAGCTGCAATGGGTATTAGTGAAGTTACTGACGCATTAACTATTGTTGTATCGGAGGAAACAGGTGCTATTTCGGGTACAAAAAATGGTGAACTTCGTAGGGAATTAAGTCAGGATGGATTAAGGGAATATTTACTTGAGAATTTAACTCCTAGTTATCGAGCTTCTGAGAAAAAAACTTGGAAGATAGGGGGAAGAAAGCATGGATAATTGGTTTAGAAGTAAATGGTTTATCCGTGGGATTTCTTTAGGTTTTGCGATATTATTATATGTATTCGTTTCTATTGAAGAAGCGGACACCGCTAATGAAAGCTTAATCCCTAACCTTTTTGGCGGTTCAACAGAAACAGAAAGATTAACCGATGTTCCAATTAAGGATATTCGTATTGATAGTGAGAAGTATGTCGTAAGTGGTGTTCCAGATTCGGTTACCGTATTGCTTGAAGGTACTGCTAGTGCATTGACACCAGTAGTAAGACAGGGTAGTGTAGACCTTTATATCGATTTAATGGATTTAGAAGAAGGAGAGCATCAGGTTGAAATTCAGCACGAAGACATACCGAATCAAATTTCTGTTTATATTGAACCGAAAACAATAAATGTCGTGATAGAAAAACGTGCTGCCAATGAATTTGATGTAAGTGTCGATTTTATCAATGAGGATAAACTTCCGGAAGGCTATCAAGTTGGTGATTATGAATTAAGTACAGAAACGGTTAATATAACAAGCTCTAAGGAGATTATTGATCGGATTGCGATTGTAAAGGTGTATGTGGATGTTGCTGGTTTGACAGAATCAATCAACAATCGAGAACTTCCAGTAAATGTATATGATAGTCAAGGTAATGAGCTAGCAGTTAGGGTAGAACCAGCAACCGTTATTATTTCAGCTGAAATTGAAAACCCAAGTAAGGATGTTTCTGTGAGTGTTGCTACAACAGGAAGTTTACCTGATGGATATAAGTTAATATCCATGGAGGCTGCATTAGAAGAAATTGAAGTATTCGCTGTTTCAGAAATCTTAGATGAGCTAGAAGAAATAACAACAGAGCCGATCAATCTAGCGGAGCTTACGCAATCTGGAACAATTAAAGTTGGACTTGCCCTTCCTGATCGTGTGCTTTCGCCAGAATTATCGGAAATAGAAGTTAATGTACAGCTGGAGCAAACCAAAACGTTGGATAATGTTCCTATAGAAGTGGACAACCTTTCAGAAGGCTATATTGTTAATTTTATTGAGCCGAATGATGGACAAGCAAGTATAACAGTGACTGGAAATGAACAAGATGTTAGAGAATTAAGTGAAGCAGACTTTCGTATATTTATTAATGCTAATGGGCTTGAAACTGGGAGAAGTATCATACCAATTGATATAGAAGGTCCAGAAAATGTGACGATTGAATCAGATATAGATGAAGTTACTATTGAGATAGAGGAAACGTAAAATCGTACTTAAATAACGTCCGGGAATACAAGGATGTAAAGGAGAGGTACAAAAATGGGTAAATATTTTGGAACGGATGGCGTAAGAGGTGTAGCTAATAAAGACTTAACGCCAGAACTAGCCTTTAAGCTAGGAAGATTTGGTGGGTATGTACTGACAAAAGAAACGACAAAGCCAAGAGTGTTGATTGGTCGTGATACTCGTATTTCGGGAAATATGTTAGAAGGTGCTTTAGTAGCTGGTTTATTATCTATTGGAGCAGAAGTAATGCGTCTAGGTGTTATTTCAACACCAGGCGTTGCTTACCTAACAAAAGCAACTAGTGCACAAGCGGGGATTATGATTTCTGCTTCCCACAATCCAGTGGAGGATAACGGAATTAAATTCTTTGGTCCAGATGGTTTTAAGTTGTTAGATGAACAAGAAGCGGAAATTGAACAATTATTAGATGGTGAAGATACATTACCACGTCCGGTAGGTGCTGATGTTGGTGTCGTGTCCGATTATTTTGAAGCAGGTCACAAATACCTTTCTTTCTTAAAGGAATCGATTGATAATGATTTTGATGGCATTCGAATTGCTTTAGATTGTGCGCACGGGGCAACTTCTGGATTGGCTACACACTTGTTTGCGGATTTAGAAGCGGATATCTATACAATTGGTGCATCTCCAGATGGGCTGAATATTAATGATGGTGTCGGATCTACACACCCAGAGACATTGCAGGCATTTGTAATGGAAAAGGGTGCGGACATAGGCTTAGCGTTTGATGGTGATGGAGATCGCTTAATTGCTGTTGATGAGAAAGGTCAAATTGTCGACGGAGATCAAATCATGTACATATGTGGTAAATATATGAATGATAAAGGATTCTTACGCCAAAACACGATCGTATCTACGGTCATGAGTAATATTGGTTTCTATAAAGCATTAGAAGAGCATGGCATGCGTAGTGAGAAAACAGCTGTTGGTGACCGTTACGTCATGGAGGAAATGCGAAAAAGTGGTTACAATCTAGGTGGAGAGCAATCTGGTCATATTATTTTCCTTGATTACAGTACAACGGGAGATGGATTATTATCTGCAATCCAACTTGTTAATGTCATGAAGGAAACGGGTAAACCGTTATCGGAATTGGCTAGTGAAATGACTGTATTCCCACAGGTGTTAAAGAATGTTCGGGTAACAGATAAAGAAAAAGCATTGAACGATCCAACAATTAAACAAGAGGTTGAAAATGTGGAAGCGGCACTAGGTAGCAATGGTCGGGTTCTTGTAAGACCTTCAGGTACGGAGCCTTTAGTCCGTGTCATGGTTGAAGCACCTTCTAAGGAAGAGTGTTTAAAATATACCGATCAAATTGCTAACGTTATTGAAAACTTACTTGGCATAAAAGAATAATAAGAACTGCTCTCAAGTTATGAGGGCGGTTTTTTTATTGGCTTAAAAAAATATAAAAAATTTCGGGTTCCGAACTGTCAGATAAATAATAATAAGTTATACTATTACAAGAAATATAAATTTTATTCAATCATGAGGGGGAAAAGCATGCTAAACTTTTCAAAGCCAACCGTTGAACAGTTTTTACGTACATATGTTATTTCGGATTTTGCTGTAAGTAAAGATGAGGACCGAATCGTATTTAATACGAATTTAAATGGAAAGATGAATTTATGGGCGATGGACCTTCCAGATACATTTCCATACCTATTTGCACAAAAGGATCAATCTGCCAATTTTATTAAATTTGACCCAGAGGGTCGCTACGTGCTAACTGGTTATGATAATGATGGGGATGAGAACTACCAGATCTATGCGTTGCCAAGTGAAGGAGGTATGCCAGAAGCGTTAATCACTGGTGAACCAAATGAAAAATATTACTTCACTCATTTAAGTGATGATGGCAAACGAGTTTATTACGTAACATCAGAAGGTAATCCTAACTTTCTTAATGCCAAAGTTCGTAATTTAGAGGATAACTCTGATACGCTGTTAAATGAAGGAGAATCTGGTCCGACATATTTGTCGGCTGTATCTGAGAAAGAAGATGTCTTTGTCTATATGCGTTTACTTGCAAACACTTATATTCAGCTGTTTGTCAAAGACGGGGATAGCATGACAAGCTTAACGCCAGATGCCGAGAAGGTTCATGTTGCTAGTGGTCCAGTATTTGTTGGGGAAAAAGATATTTATTTTACCACAAACTTCGATCAAGAATATAGCTATGTAGCAAAATATAACTTAGACTCAAAAGAATTTGAAACAGTATTTCAAATCGATAACGAGAGTATCGAAGGCATTAAGTATGATAAAGAAAATAATTATCTATATATGACTACGGAAAAAGGCGTCGAGGATGTCTTATATCGGTACAATTTAGAAACTCAAGCACTGGAGACTTTATCTACACCCTTTGATGTTGTGGGAAAATTAGTCGTTACAAAAGCAGGAAACCTATATGTTTTAGGTCGTAGCGCAACCGTACCATTTAACATCTATAAATCAACAACTGGAAACGACTGGGTTTCTATCACGAATAACCGTGTGCTAGGCGTCAGTCAAGAAGAAATGGTTGAGCCGGAAGTGGTTACGTATAAATCGTTCGATGATATGGAAATTGAAGCATTACTATTCCGTGCAAATCCTGAAAATGATAATGGCTATACAATTTTCTGGCCACATGGTGGGCCACAAGCATCGGAACGTAAAATGTTCCGTGCGATGTTCCAGAGTGCCTTAAATCGCGGATATACGATTTTCGCACCTAATTTCCGAGGAAGCACTGGATATGGTTCTTCATTTGTTAAGCTTGTTGAACAAGATTGGGGACATGGGCCACGTTTAGATTGTGTGGCTGGTATTGAATGGTTATTTGAAAACAACATTACGAAGCGGGATAAGCTATTCCTTGTTGGTGGAAGTTATGGCGGCTATATGGCATTATTACTCCACGGACGTCATCCAGAATACTTTAAAGCGGTAGTTGATATCTTCGGCCCGTCTGATTTATTCACGTTCGTAAATTCTGTACCACCACATTGGAAACCGATGATGGAGCGTTGGGTAGGAGATCCAGAAAGAGACAAAGAACGCTTTATCAAAGATTCACCGATTACGTATCTCGATACGATGGTAAAACCTATGCTCGTTATTCAAGGTGCTAAAGATCCTCGTGTTGTAAAAGAGGAATCAGATCAAATCGTTGAAAAGCTGAAAGACCTTGGCCGCGACGTAGAGTACCTCGTTCTAGAAGACGAAGGACACGGCTTCTCGAAAAAAGAAAATGAAATTAAAGTATACAATATGATGCTCGAATTCCTTGAGAAACATCAAGGTTAATTTTTGCGAAAAGGCACATGAAAGCAATCATTCATGTGCCTTTTTCCTATTTTAGAGTTTAAAGTTAACGAATGAAGGTATATGTCATATAATAAATACACGTCACCTTAACATACTTTACCATTGACCATATATATATTCTTCTTGTACAATTATTTGGTATCTATTTTTGTTTGCCAAGAATAGGGTGACGAATCATGAAATAGTAAGGAGGATAGTGACAAATAATAATAAAGCGCCTGAACTATTTTCTGACCGGGAAATTGAAAATAGTTGACGAGGAAGAAGGTTATCGAGAATTTCGGCGGGTGCCTTCCGATTGTACACTCCAGTCGTTATGCTTTTTTCGTAAAACAATAGGGTGACCTATTGCACAAAGGAAAAAAATGCAGAGTGAATAGAAAAAAACACGAGAAAGGGGCAATAAAACGCCCCGTAGAAAGTATTAATCCTTTCATTGGCCGTTTGTTGCCCCTTTAGAGGAGGAACACCAACAAATGTGTGGAATTGTAGGATATATCGGACAACAAGATTCAAAAGAAGTATTATTAAACGGACTAGAAAAATTAGAATATCGTGGATATGATTCTGCGGGTATTGCCTTATTAAATGAAAATGGATTAAATCTTTTCAAAGTAAAAGGTCGTATCGCAACCTTAAAAGAAACAGTTGATGAAAGCGTTCATGCAACGATGGGAATTGGTCATACACGGTGGGCAACGCATGGGGAACCAAGTGCAGATAATGCCCACCCTCACCAAAGTAATTCAGGTCGATTCACACTTGTACACAATGGTGTTATTGAAAATTACCAAGAATTAAAGCGTGAGTTTCTTCAAGATGTAGATTTTAAAAGTGAAACCGATACAGAGGTAATCGTTCAATTAATCGAAAAAATTTATGAAACAGAACAAGATACGTTAAACAGTTTTCGTAAAGCAATGGAACTTGTAAAGGGTTCGTATGCAATTGCTATGATTGACAATGAGGACGCTGATACACTTTATGTATCTAAAAATAAAAGTCCATTATTAGTGGGATTAGGCAATGATTTCAATGTTGTAGCAAGTGATGCAATGGCAACATTAAAGGTTACCGATCAATATCAAGAAATCCATGATAAGGAAATTGTTATCGTAAAACGTGACGCTGTAACGATTCAAAAGCTTGATGGAACCGTTGTTGAACGTGAATCTTACACGGCACAAATCGATGCAAGTGATATTGAAAAAGGTACGTATCCACACTTCATGCTGAAGGAAATTGATGAACAGCCCATCGTGATGCGCAAAATCATCAAAGAATATCAAAATGATGATAATGAACTGAAGTTGGATGAAGATATTCGAGCTGCTATGAAGGCTTGTGACCGTATTTATATTATTGCAGCTGGAACTAGCTACCATGCTGGATTGGTTGGAAAGAACCTAATTGAAAAATTAGCCAACGTTCCAGTGGAAGTTCATGTATCTAGTGAGTTCTCTTATAACATGCCATTGTTATCAGAGAAACCATTATTCATCTTTATTTCTCAAAGTGGAGAAACAGCCGATAGTCGTACCGTATTAGTAAAAGTTAAAGAAATGGGATATCCAGCACTAACGATTACGAACGTGCCAGGGTCCACCCTTTCTCGTGAAGCAGATTATACACTACACCTTTATGCAGGACCTGAAATCGCTGTAGCATCTACAAAAGCATACACAGCACAAATTGCAGTTCTTGCTATATTAGCTGCAGATACAGCGCATGCAAAAGGTATTGAATTAGACTTTGATTTAATGCAAGAATTAGCGATTGTTGCAAATGCAATGGATGTACTAACCGCACAAAAAGAAGAGCTTGAAGCGTTAACAAAAGAGTATCTAGATACGACCCGTAATGCCTTCTTCATTGGCCGTAGTATGGATTATTATGTTTCCTTAGAAGGTGCACTGAAGCTTAAAGAAATTTCGTATATTCAAGCGGAAGGCTTTGCAGGTGGGGAATTAAAACATGGTACCATTGCGTTAATTGAAAAAGGTACTCCAGTTGTAGCACTAGTTACACAGAAAGCTGTTAATTACCACATCCGTGGAAACGTTCAAGAAGTAGTTGCACGTGGCGCTAGTGACCTGATTATAAGTATGAAAGGTCTGGAGCAAGACGATGATGCATTTGTTATTCCAGCAGTGCATGAGTTATTAACACCACTAGCAACAGTAATACCATTACAAATTATTGCTTATTACGCAGCACTACATCGTGGTGCAGATGTTGATAAGCCACGTAATTTGGCTAAGAGTGTTACGGTGGAATAGAAATAATCAGGCTCCAAGCTGAATTGTCTATGTGCAATTAAGTTGGGAAATTGCAAATAAGTATGCTAAATCACAATTAAAGTTGGTAAGTGTCTAAAGGGATAGAGTAATAAACTTTATCCCTTGTTTTATTTGGTCATTTATTATATAAATGGGCGTTTGCGAAGTAATGTACTTAATGGGGAAGTTTAAAATAACGGATGCTGTAATAGAACAATCAAGTAGGTAAATTACAAAGTAAGGTGGTAATTTGTAAATAATGACGGTAAGTGCCAAAAGAGTTTGATATTGGTGTTCAGAAAGTTATCTGAAAAGTCAAAAAACAATTGACATATTTTTGTAATATAGTGTATGGTAATGATAAATAAAAAAAGATTATGTATGAAAGAGGGGAGCAATTTGATTCAAAAGATAATATGTCAGCATGTTGAGAAGTCGTTTAAAGGTGATGGAACAAAAACAATCGCATTAAAGAATGTTGATTTGGGGTTTGAAAAAGGAGAGTTTTCTGCCATCATTGGCCCATCTGGTTCTGGAAAATCTACTTTACTAAGCCTTCTTGGTACCCTAGACAAGCCTAGCGAAGGTTCAATCACTTATGATGGTGAAGAGATTTTAAAAAAGAGTAAAAGTAAAATAGCAGATTTTCGCTTCCAAGAGATAGGCTTCATCTTTCAACAATTTCATCTACTTCCTACTTTAACTTCATTAGAAAATGTCCTCACTCCATTGTTTTCCAGAAAAGTCCCTTACAATAAATTAGAGCGAGCAAAAGAAGTATTAGAGCAAGTTGGGCTTCAAGATAAAATGAATTCACTTCCATCACAATTATCAGGGGGACAACAACAACGTGTGGCAATAGCCCGAGCAATTGTACATAAACCAAGTTGGTTACTTGCCGATGAGCCGACTGGTAACTTGGATACAGAAACAGGAGAACGGATTTATGATTTATTAAAAGAACTAAATGAGCAAGAAGGATGTGGGGTCTTATTTGTAACCCATGATCCAGCACTTGCTGCCAAAGCAAATCGTATTATTTCAATGAAAGATGGTGTTGTGATTTCGGATAAAGTGGGTGTAACACAATGATTCGCTTTATTTGGCAAAATTGGTGGAGGCGAAAGGAACGGTTTATTTTACTTATTATCGGAGCTTTTATTGTTAGTGCTGGTTTAACATATTTGATTGGTTTATCAGAAACGAATAAAGGAACCATTGTTGATACACTACAAAAGCGATGGACTGCTTCATATGATATTGTGGTTCGACCTGAAGGAACCCGGAGTGTGACCGAGGATAAAAAGTTGTTAGAGCCTAACTACTTAAGTGGCTTAAGTGGGGGAATTAGTCTTGAACAATATGAAACAATTAAAGCTATCCCGGGTATAGAGGTTGCAGCTCCGATTGCGATGCTCGGATATACATCATATTCAGTGAATTATGGCCAAGTTAAATTATCGGAGCCAGGTATTTATAGAAGAATAATGAAGACAACGGTAAATAATGGAATAGGAGAGGAAACAGAAATAAGAAATTACTACTTCCCAATTAACGTTTGGGATCTTAGAAATAAGGGGTCGGAATATGGGGTTGCTGCCCCGTATCTAGATTGGTTAGTTGATGGTCAGTCCCTTTTGGCCGGAATTGATCCTGAACAGGAAGCGAAGTTAGTTGGATTAGATGAAGCCATCATGGAATTAGGAACCAGTAGGTATTTTGTTGATAGTGATACGTATTATTTCGATGAAGACAAAGGGTATCACGAAATTCCAATTATTGTTAATCAAACAGCTTACGTGGATAAATTGGAACAGATTACATTTGAAAAATTGGACATCGAAATTAATGAAGAGAATGCAGATGCCGTAATGAATAAAGTAAGGGAAAATGGCGGAGAAGACTATCTGGACACATTAAGTGGTGAAGTAGTCGACACATTTTCCGTTACTGGAAAAGAGACGTTTCATGCGTTTATTAACAGGATGACTGGAGTAGATTGGGAAACGGGAGAGGTTATCGTATTAGAGGAAAACGAAGAGGAAAAGAGTGAAGTTGAGGATCCACTAGAAATTACTTCTCACGTAGATGAAGATGTATCAGGCATTGTGTTTAAGCCGAGCCCGCTAGTGTATCAAGAAATCTCAAGCCCTTATGCCGATCGATGGCCATATACCTATCAAGTCGTTCCTTTTCAAAATAGTGATGATGCTGTGGGAGTCTATAAGAATAAGGACACATTTCGAGAGCCAATATTAATCGCAGAGAACTACTTGGATTTACCACGTATGAAGCCAAACTGGATTGGATTTTACGAAGCCAGTAATTTAGCAATTTCGATGGATCCAACATCGGAGTTGCCAATGGAAACCTATCGTCCGGCAAGTGCTGAGTATGTCATGGATGTAGGTGGAAATCCAATCAATCCACCAAAACAATTAATGCCTACAGGGGATCCATATAGTTTTTTAACCGATCCACCAGGAATGTTAACGACGATAGAGGCAGCTGCAAATATACTTGGTGAAAAGCCGATTTCGGCAATCCGCATTAAAGTTGCAGGAGTTGCGGATTTAAGTGATGAAAGTCAAGCAATATTAGAACAAGTTGCTAGTGAGATTGAGAATAGAACAGGTCTTATAACGGATATCACGCTTGGTTCATCTCCACAATTAGCGCTCTCTTATGTTCCGGGATTAAATGGAGGGGAGGATATTGGGTGGTTACAGCAACCATGGGTAAATATCGGTTCTTCCATTTCAATATTTAAGGAAACAAAAATTGGCTTTTCCGGTGTCGTTGGCAGTGTCATTGCTGTTGCAATTGTCTATGTTTGGGCTTCTGGAATTGTCAACTTACTTGCTAGAAGAAAAGAATTTGCTGTATTACTTTCAGTTGGTTGGCGACCAAGGCAGTTGAGTCGGTTATTATTCTTAGAATCTAGTATAATCGGTATTTTTGTGGCGGTAACTTCTTGGATGATGCTCGGATTTGTTTATATTTCGAGTGATGCAACCATATCCTTTAATCGATTCTTGTGGACTGGGTTATTTGGGTTCATTGTATATGTGTTCGGATCATTCATACCAATGCTATTAACCCGTAATATTTCTCCTTATGAAGCAATGCGTACTGGAGAAATTTCGGTTAACAGTAAGCGGATTTTTCAAACTAAAGGAATTAATCGAATGGCTTTTAATCATTTTATTGGAAAATGGAAGAGAAGTTTTCTATCGGTTATTTCGATATCGTTACCAACGGCTCTCTTGGCTGTGTTTTTATACATTACATTCCGATTACGAGGCATTATGTACACCTCTTTACTAGGAGAATATGTTGCATTAGAAATAGGACCAGCCCATTACGTTGCGATCCTCGTATCCTTAGTCATTGCCATTTTAACGACAGCGGAGATCATGTGGCAAAATGTATCCGAAAGGCGCGAGGAAATTTCACTACTACAGGCTATTGGATGGAAAAGGTGGAGTATTCGTAGATTAATCTTGGCCGAAGGAGTCTTTAGTGGATTATTTGCTGCATTAATCGGTCTAAGCCTTGCATTTTTAATCATGTGGGGACTATATGGAGCTTTCCCTACAGAAGAAATTGGATTTATTTTAGCAACTGGATTAATCCCGGTGGTGATCGGGATTATTGGAACAATCTTCCCAGCGGAACGAGCCGTTCGAATGACTCCAAATCAAGGGATGGGTGGAAATATTACCAATCGGAAAGCAGTGGAAAAACGATTAAAATGGGTTGTCATTTCAACATCTGTTTTATTAGTGGGGACCTTTTTGATGACGATGATCAAGGTTGCTCCTAATATTGAACAAGCCAAAGAGGCAAGTGAATTTGAGCATGCATTCAACCCAACAGAAGGAGAAGTTTCGGTTACGGAACCAAAGGATACGGGTGACCAAAATGAAAACGAGGATGATGCGGATGACGAGATTAACCTAATCGGTGTGGATGATTATTTGTTCGCGTTTAACTCCAGTCAAACGAGTGAAGATGTTGGATGGGGTGGTCAGTTTTTCTACGCAGCAAAAGAAGTGGAAAGTACTTTAGCCATATCCGAATCAGGAATGAAACCTGTCGCAATCGAGTTTACATTTGAAGTACGTGATACCGATTACGATATTCAACCAAAACGTAACTTCACACTGATTAACGGTGAAGAATCCTATTCTCCAGAAAAAGTGACCATATTAGAAGTAGAAGGATGGGAGAACGAAGAATGGTTGCTTGAACGTGAAGATGGAAAAATGCGTGCCGTTCTAGAATTTATAGTACCTGAAGAAATAGAAAACTACGGGTTAGTATTGAAAAATAGTACCCTCGGCTATGGAGTTTTGATTAGGTTTGAAGAGTAAGTATGGGGACGGTTCTTTAAGGGGACAATCGGAAGATTTGCGGTATGAGGAAATTCCGTTTAAGGACTTTGAAGGTGAAGGTTGGACAATGCAGGAGAGCCTAATTGTTTAATTAAAACAATTAGGCTTCTTATTCAGAACGGGTAAAGCTATAATGTAAATACTTTGGTTGCAGAGAAGCGTAAATCACTTGTTATATAAGCATTCTATATTAACGAACTATAATGTAATTGGACAAATTCAGTCTTTTTTTATTTTGGCATAATTATAAAATTACACTCCCTAAGGTATGGATTTACTTCATTTAATTATTTATGTAGAATGAACTCAAATAGCTGAAAAAATAAGGAGGAAAAACATGCCTGAGAAGACTAAAGCCATGAACGAAAAGGAATTGACTCAAGAGCAGCGTGAAGATTTAATTAGAGCCCTAAAAGCTCGTTTTGAATCTAATATGCAACGTCATGAGGAGTTGGAATGGGATAAGGTTCAGGAAAAGCTTGAAGCTATTCCAGAAAAACTATGGTCGCTTTATGAGATGGAAAGAACGGAAGGCGAACCGGATGTTGTTGATTATGATAAAGAAAAGGACGAATACATTTTCTTTGATTGCTCAAAGGAAAGCCCTAAAGGTCGCAGAAGCATTTGTTATGATCGCGAGGCGTTAGAGGCAAGGAAAAAGCATAAACCAGAAAATAGTGCGATGGATGTGGCGAATGCTATGGGTATTGAGATGTTGACAGAAGAACAATACCGTTCGTTGCAGGAACTTGGCAACTTCGATTTGAAAACTTCAAGTTGGGTACAAACTCCAGACGATATTAGAAAACTTGGCGGAGCAATTTTTTGCGATTATCGCTATGGTCATGTCTTCGTCTATCATAACGGAGCAGATTCTTATTATGGTGCCAGAGGATTCCGTGGCTCGTTAAGAGTTTAATTTCACACAGCATAGTAAACACCAGAAACTTAAGATTTCTGGTGTTTTTGTTGTTTATTAGTTGCGGACTAGATGATGCTCATTATTATCACCCCTAGAATTTGGTAATAAATCTTATATTTTTGATTGGTATGTAATGGTTTTACACAGGTATTTTGTAAATTACTATTACAATAAAAAATGATATGTATAAGTATAAGTTATATAATGGGATTTGAAATTGGTATTTTAGTTATCTATACATATATAGTACATTGATAGTGACAGATAGTTTCAGAAAAACAAGGGGGTAGATAATAATGGAAATAACATCTGTAATTTTACATACAGCAAGTCTCAAAGAGATGAGAGATTTTTATATAGAAACATTAGAGTTTCCTCTAATTAAAGAGAGTGAGGTTAGTTTTCGTATTGCAGTTGGCTCTAGCGAGTTAGAGTTTACATCAGAGAGTGTGAGAGGCACCCCATATTATCATTTTGCCATCAATATTCCTTCAAATAAATTTCATGAGGCACAATCATGGGCAAAAGAAAAAGTAAAATTAAGTACGGAAGATGGAGACGATGAGGCTCACTTTTCATTTATGGATGCCTATGCATTTTATTTTAATGACCCTTCTGGTAATATCGTGGAGTTCATCGCTAGATCAACTTCAGTGGAAGAAAAGGAACCATTTTCTATTAACCAAGTTATTAATATTAGTGAGATAGGATTGACCTTAGAAGATGCAATTTCGGTTGGAAATGAAATGATTGCTAATGGTATTGAAGAAAGATTTAATCAGCCATTAAGCTCCACATCTCTGAATTTTATGGGGGATAAAGAAAAAGGGATCTTTATTATATTAAATCAGCCTGGCAGAAGGTGGATTTTCTCTGATAAATTATCTACAGTATATCCGCTAGAAATTACAACCTCAGAACATCATAGAATCCGTGTCGATTCAAATAATCACTTTAAAATAGAGAAGAATGCGACAAATAGTTAGATTGCTCGTTCCCTAATACTTGTTATTCTTAAATAGAAGGAGAGATGAAATTGTCAGGTGAAAGAAAGTACCATCGAGCTTTCGGGGTTTATGGTATATATCAGGAAGGCAATAGATTACTAGTCATCAATAAAGGCGGTGGGCCATATAAAAATCGCTTTGACCTTCCTGGAGGTAGTTTAGAAGAAGGCGAGAGCTTATCCGATGCAATGGTGCGTGAATTTAAAGAAGAAACAGGCTTAGATATTGAGATTGTGGAACAAATAGGTGTTACAGATTTTCTTTTCCCATCGAATTGGCGAGATTTTACCGATGTGCATCATATAGCTGTTTTTTACATAGTGAAGAAGATTGGCGGAGAAATAACAGTACCAGAGGCCTTTGAAGGACAAGACTCACTGGGTGCCGAATGGGTTACGAGTCAGGATGTTTCAGAAGATAATGCCTCTCCACTAGTCATGAAAGCACTAGAATGGTTGGAAACGAAAACGTTAGGACTACACGTAAACCGGGATGAAGAGTGGATCGTGAAGGAGTGATACCAATTATTAAAGCGGTGATATTTGATTTAGATGGGACGTTGTTAAATAGGGATGCTTCGGTTCAGCGGTTTGTTCGGAATCAGTATGATAGGTTGATAGACTGCCTCAGTCATATCCCGAAAGAAGAATATATCTCCAGATTCATTGAATTAGACAACAAGGGGTATGTTTGGAAGGATAAAGTCTATCAACAACTAACTGAAGAATTTCACATTCATCATTTAACCTGGGAGGCCTTACTCCGAGACTATATTGAACAATTTCATCATAGCTGTGTACCTTTTCCGAATCTACTTGAGACATTAACAAAACTAAAGAGCAAATCGATGAAATTAGGAATCATAACTAACGGTTTAGGCCAATTCCAACTAGATAATATCCAGGCATTAGAAATAGAGAATTTCTTTGATATTATTCTTGTTTCCGAATGGGAAGGAATCAAGAAACCAGACCCAGAAATTTTTCATAAAGCTTTATTAGAGTTAAGTGTCACATCTAGTGAGGCAATTTACGTTGGAGACCATCCCTTCAATGATGTAAAAGGTGCTAAAGACGTAGGAATGATTAGTGTTTGGAAAAGAGATTCCTCATGGGAATGCGGGGATGCAGATTTTATTATTGATGACCTAAGTGAGATTTTAGAGATCGCTTAAAAGCATTTATCCTATAATACGTACACTTACCCAACCGCCTGCATAGAATAATTTAGAAATTCTATGAAAGGATGGAAAAAATGTACTATATCCCATATGCATATCCATATCCTACTCCATATTATGTACCGCAATTTCACGATGTAAGAATGCAGCCGCCACATTGGCCTGTAGTTGATGAGAGATGGGGTAATTGGCAATCTATGAAAATGAAATCTAGGGTTCAGTTAAAAGACTATGGCCCCAATCCGTTTGTTGTCGATATTGAAGCTGCAAGTGAGCAAAATAAAAATTTCCGTACTGCACTCTGGACTGGGGAATATCTTCAAGTTACCGTGATGAGTATTCCGGTCGGTGGAGATATCGGATTAGAAATTCATCCAGATACGGATCAGTTCTTGCGTATTGAAGAAGGCCAGGGAGTTGTCCGCATGGGTAGCAGTCAAAATAATTTAACCTTTGAAAAGAGAGTAAAAGAAGATTCCGCTATCATGGTCCCTGCTGGCACATGGCATAACCTGATAAATACCGGAAGTGAGCCGATCAAGCTGTATACCATTTATGCCCCACCACATCATCCTCGTGGAACAGTGCATCGAACAAAGGCAGAGGCAATGGCAGCAGAGGAAGAATAGACGTATGAAAAAGCACAATTTTTAAGAGTTGTGCTTTTTATTATTTCCAAGATATTTATCTACTGCAAGAATATTAATTATATGTGGAAATGAAGTAGGTATCTTATAGTTGTTGCTTGTTATACTTCATTTGGATATTATTAATTGCAAGAGGCGTATTTTCTAAGTTACATAGAGATTAGAATCGGGATGTGAAACATATTATGCATAAGGATAAGAAACAATTAGTCAAAGATATATTAGATGAACATATAAAACCAATATTTATACTTGTATTTGGATCTTATGCAAAAGGTAACGCAAATGAAAATAGTGACCTTGATATCGCCTATTATTCGGATAGAGCACTTTCCAGCTATGATCGCTTCTTACTAGCAAGTGAACTTTCCGAAAAGTGTCATGTTGAGGTTGACCTGATTGATATAAGACAAATTGATACGGTATTTGCTGCACAAATTTTCTCAACTGGTGAATTGCTTTATTGTAATGATAATAATTTATTTGTTAGGGAACGGATGAAAGCTTACTCTATGTATGCAACTTTGAATGAACAACGTGCCGAAATCCTACAAGGTATCAAAGAAAGGGGTAGCATATATGGTTGAAAACGATGTAATCTTAAATAAAGTTTCGACTATTGAAAGATGCATCTTTCGTATTCAGGAAGTCTATGAAAATGAACCGAACAACTTAAAAGATTTCACCAAACAAGATAGTATTATTTTAAATATCCAGCGTGCTTGTGAAGCTAGTATAGATATAGCCATGCATATTATTAGCGAAAAGAAGTTAGGATTGCCAAGGTCGAGTCGTGATGCATTCAAACTATTAGAAGAAGCGGACTTTATTGACCAAGAATTAGCTAAAACACTAATGAATATGGTGGGATTTCGAAATATTGCCGTTCATGATTACCAGAATATTGATCTTCGTATTTTACAATCTATAATTGAGAAACATTTACAAGATATTAAGGAGTATACAAAAGCTATTATCTCTATAAATAACTAGGGACAAAATTTGTTCCTAGTCTATTTAATATAGCTTATAATTATCGATAATAACATAAGAAAAGGATGTGCATCATGAAGCGAAAAGTATACTTAAATCACGATGGTGGAGTAGATGATTTAGTTTCTCTATTCCTATTACTACAAATGGAGGATATTGATTTAATTGGTGTAGGCGTAATACCTGCAGATTGTTATTTAGAACCAGCTGTGTCAGCTAGTAGAAAGATTATTGATCGATTTGGACAAGGAAAGCAGATCGAAGTTGCTGCATCGAATTCACGTGGGAAAAACCCATTTCCTAAGGACTGGAGAATGCATGCATTTGTCGTCGATGCGTTACCAATCTTAAATGAATTTTTACCAGTGAAGACACCACAATCAGAATTACCTGCGCATCAGCACTTAATCGAGAGTCTGAAAAATAGTTCCGAAAAAGTAACCCTGGTATTCGTGGGTCCACTAACTGATCTAGCTCGTGCTCTAGAAGAAGCACCTGAAATAGAAAACAAAATTGATAAATTATATTGGATGGGTGGAACATTCCTAGAAATGGGTAATGTCGAAGAACCAGAACATGATGGTACTGCGGAATGGAATGCGTTTTGGGATCCAGAAGCGGTGAAGGCTGTATGGGAATCCAATATCCAGATTGACCTTGTAGCATTAGAGAGTACTAACATGGTTCCACTAACATTAGACGTAAGAAACCGCTGGGCGAGTGAGCGCAAGTTTTTAGGCGTAGATTTCCTTGGTCAGAGCTATGCAGCCGTTCCACCACTTGTTCATTTCCAAACGAACTCTACGTATTTCCTATGGGATGTATTAACAACAGCTACAGTTGGAAGAGATGACTTAGTGAAGAAAAAAGAAGTTAAAAGTATTGTTCATGCGGATGGACCAAGTCAAGGGAAAACAGAGCTGTCTGAAGCTGGACGAGCTGTCCAATTGGTTTACGAGGCAGATAGGGATGCGTTCTTCGACTACATCACGAATTTAGCAAAACAAGCATAGGGGGTAGACATATGAGAAGGGTAATAATTGATACGGATACAGCTGGTGACGACACGATTGCTATTTTAACGGCTCTGCACCATTTTAAAGTGGAAGGTGTAACCATAACAGGTGGAAATGTAGATTTTAATCAAGAAGTAGAAAACGCTTTGTTCACGATTCAAGTGTTCAACCCAGATTATTATGTTCCAGTATTTAGAGGGTATGAAGGTCCAATTTTAGGAGAACAATCAGGCCATGTTACGGTGGAAGATGTGCATGGTAGCGATGGAATGGGTGATTCCTTCTTTGAAAAGGCGAAGCAACGTCCGGAAGAGAAACATGCGGTTGATTTCATTATTGATACGGTAAAAGCAAACCCAGGTGAGATAGAGTTATTAGCTATTGCTCCGTTAACGAATATAGCGATGGCGATTAAGAAGGACCCATCTATCGTAAAGGATATCCCTCATATTTACATCATGGGTGGGACCAATAATTCCCTTGGAAATATTACAGCAGCTGCTGAGTATAATTTTTATGTGGATCCGGAAGCGGCGAAAATGGTACTCCACTCGGGTATTCCGATTACAATGGTTGGTTGGGATATGTGTACACAGTACTCCGTCATGGCTGATGAAGATCACCTGGATATTGAAAAATTAGGAACCAATCGGTCGAAGTTTTTCATGGATATTAACCGTGTTGTACTTAAATTTAACCGGGAAGTACATAAGATTAACGGTACGACACATCCAGATACATTATTAGTTGCGATTGCGGCTAATGAGGAGTTAATGATCAAGTCTACGAAGTATTATGTAGATATTGAAACAAAGGGCGAGATTACTAGAGGCTATAATCTGGTGGATATTAATAATCGTAGTGGCAAAGAGCCAAATGTGAGGGTTTGTGAAGCGGTGGATCGCGAGGGGTTTAAGGTGGATCTACTAGAGGTTTTGAGAGGTTAAAAAACTATAAAGAAATGCGTGAAGAGATTCTGCTAACAGTGGAGTCTCTTTATTTTAGAAAAACCCTTAAGTAGATTAAATATTCAAATTACTAATTGACGCTTGCTTCCAAAACATGTAAGGTATTGCTAAATAGAGAGAAAACTATCCATGAAAGAAGGGGAGCAATTTGATTCGACAAATCATTTGTCAGCAGGTTGAAAAGTCTTTTAAAGGGGATGGAACCCAAACAGTCGCATTAAAAAATGTTGATCTAACATTTGAAAAAGGCGAGTTCACCGCCATTATTGGTCCATCTGGTTCGGGTAAATCTACATTGCTAAGCCTACTTGGTACGTTAGACAAACCCACAAAGGGATCTATCAAGTACGACGGTGAAGAGATTTTAAAAAAGAGTAAAAGTAAAATAGCAGATTTTCGCTTCCAAGAAATAGGCTTCATCTTTCAGCAATTTCATCTACTTCCTACACTAACTGCATTAGAAAATGTACTCACTCCATTGTTTTCTAGAAAAGTCCCATACAACAAATTAGAACGTGCAAAAGAAGTCCTTGAACAAGTTGGGCTTCAAGATAAATTGAATTCACTTCCGTCTCAGTTATCTGGTGGACAGCAGCAACGAGTGGCGATTGCCCGTGCGATTGTTCATAAACCAAGTTGGTTGCTTGCGGATGAGCCAACTGGTAATTTGGATACCGAAACGGGAGAGCGTATTTATGATTTATTAAAAGCGTTAAATGAACAAGAAGGGTGTGGCGTTTTATTTGTGACCCATGATCCCGCGCTCGCAGCTAAAGCTAATCGCATTATTTCCATGAAAGATGGTGTTGTGCTTTCGGATAAAGTGGGTGTAGCACCGTGATTCGCTTTATTTGGCAGAATTGGTGGCGGCGGAAGGAACGGTTTATTCTTCTCATCATCGGTGCCTTCATTGTTAGTGCTGGGTTAACTTACCTAATTGGGTTGTCAGAAACGAATAAAGGTACCATCGTGGATACCTTGCAGCAACGATGGTCTGCTTCCTATGATATCGTTGTGCGACCAGAGGGGACTAGAAGTGTAACGGAGGAGAAAAAATTACTAGAACCAAACTATTTAAGTGGCTTAAGTGGGGGTATTAGTGTTGAGCAGTATGAAGCAATTAAGGATATTCCGGGTGTGGAAGTTGCTGCTCCGATAGCGATGATTGGGTATGCCGATTATGAGGTTCATTTCGGTTATGTGGAATTACCGGAGGATGGTATCTATAGGAGGGTAATGGAGACTACCGTTGACAACGGAATAAATAAGATAACAGAGACTGGGAACTCTTATTTTGTAAGTGACATCTGGGATTATATGAATAAGGGTGCTGAATATGGAGTAGGTAAGCCTAGCCTAGATTTGAGTGTTCATTCTTATTCCCTACTAGCTGGAATTGATCCAGAACAAGAGGCGAAACTTGTTGGACTGGATGAGTCAATTATTCCTTTAGGAACGAGTAGATATTTTAATGAGTCAGATGAATATTACTACAATGAATTTAATGGTGGACATCATGAATTTCCAATCATCGTTAATCAACAAACATTTGTAGATAAAGTAGAGAGTATTACATTTGAACGCTTAAATATATCAGTTAATAAAGAGAATGTAATTGAAGTAATGGAAAGGGTAAAAGAAAGTGGAGGGGGAGAATATTTAGATTCTGTAGAGGGAGAAATTGTTGAGACATTTTCCTACACAGGTGAAGAAGCTTTTCGCAAATTTATTAATGAAAAGACTGGTGTTGACTGGGAAACTGGTGAACCCCTTCCAGATGAGGAAGATAAATCGGAGGGAGAGCCAGAAGGGATTGTTGGGAACTCCAGTGAGGATAATATAACGGGAATGGTCTTTAAACCAAGTCCATTAGAGTATCAAGAAATCGCAAGTCCATATGCAGATAGGTGGCCATATACGTATCAAGTCATACCGTTTCAAAATGGGGAGGATACGGTTGGACGGTATAGAAACAAAGAGTCCTTTCGTGAGCCAGTCTTAATTGAAGAAGAATTTATTAATTTTCCCAAAATCAAGCCTAGCTGGATTGGTTTCTATGATGCTAGTAAACTTTCTATCTCCAAGGATCCGACTACTGAATTGCCAATGGAAACATATCGGCCAGCGACAGCAGAATTTGTTATCGACATGGATGGTAACCCTGTAAACCCGCCTAAACAATTAAAACCTATAGGGGACCCGAATAATTTCCTAACCGAGCCACCGGGAATGCTTACGACAATTGAAGTAGCGGAACAAATACTAGGGGATAAGCCTATTTCAGCAATCCGAATTAAGGTTGCTGGCGTTACGGATTTAAGTGAAGATAGTCAAAAAATATTAGAACAAGTAGCAGCTGAGATTGAAAGTAGAACGGGTCTGATTACGGACATTACATTGGGCTCTTCCCCGCAGTTAGCATTAACTTATGTACCAGGTTTAAATGGGGATAGTGCAATTGGTTGGTTTCAACAGCCATGGGTTAACATTGGCTCTTCTATTTCTATCTTTAAAGAAACCAAGATTGGTTTTTCAGGAGTGGTTGCTAGTGTTATCGTTGTTGCTATTGTCTATGTGTGGGCATCTGGGGTGGTTAACTTATTAGCGAGAAGAAAGGAATTTGCGGTATTACTTTCAATTGGTTGGAGACCGGGTCAATTGAGTCGTTTATTATTCTTAGAATCTAGTATGATTGGTGCTTTTGTGGCTCTGATATCCTGGATGATGCTAAGTTTTGTGTATATATCCAGTGACGCAACGATATCCCTTAGTCGTTTCTTATGGACTGGTTTATTTGGATTAATTGTTTATGTACTGGGATCAGTCATTCCGATGTTGTTAACTAGAAATATATCCCCTTATGAAGCAATGCGTACAGGAGAGATTTCTGGTACAAGTAAACGGATATTCCAGGCTAGAGGAATTCATCGCATGGCATTTAATCATTTTATTGGAAAGTGGAAACGGAGTGTTCTTTCGGTCATTTCGATTGCATTGCCAACTGCATTACTTGCGGTATTTTTGTACATTACATTCCGTTTAAGAGGAATTATGTACACCTCACTACTCGGAGAATATGTTGCATTGGAGATAGGACCTGCACATTATGTAGCGATTATCGTCTCGTTAGTGATTGCAATTCTAACTACCGCTGAAATAACATGGCAGAATGTATCCGAACGAAGGGAAGAAATATCGTTACTGCAGGCAATTGGCTGGAAGGGATGGCATATTCGCCGGCTAATTCTTGCTGAAGGTGTATTTAGTGGATTATTCGCAGCGGTTATTGGACTCTCAGCTGCATTCCTTATGATGTGGGGACTATATGGGGCATTCCCATCCGAAGAAATTGCCTTTATATTAGCTACGGGATTAATACCGATTATTATCGGTTTGATTGGTACCGTTCTTCCCGCTGAGCGAGCAGTACGTATTGTTCCAAATCAGGGTATTGCTGGAAACTATTCGAATCGGAAAGTAACCGAGAAACGAATGAAGCTAGTCGTTATTTCAACAGCCGTGGTGCTAGTTGGTACCTTTTTAATTACGATGATTAAAGTGGCTCCGAATATTGAAATGGCTGAAAAGGGAACAGAAGTAGAGTATGCCTTTAGCCCGACAGAAGGTGATGTTAAGGCAAAAGAAACCGTCGAACAGGTTGAGCCAGATGAACCAGAAGAAAGTAATCCAGGTGTGAGAATTACAGACAAAGTGAAGGGCAATTTCTTTGAGGTACTAAATGAAGGTGAAAATACAACGGATAAGGGAAGTTGGATTCTATCGTATAGTGCAACAGAAGTCGAAAGCAACCTGCCACCTGCAGAAGCAGGAATGAAGAATATTGCGATTGAATTTACCTTTGAAGTCTTGGATGATTCACCTTTCTCAGTCTATCAAATGTTACCAGAGATACAATTTACAATTGTGGTCGATGAAGAAAAATATTACCCGGAAAATGTGACCATACTTGAAGTGGAAGGCTGGGATGAAGAGAAATGGCTAAATGGAAAGATGCATGCCATTTTAGATTATACAGTGCCTGAAGATGTGGAGGACTTTGGATTTTTACTACGATCGAATGGTTTTATGGATGGGATATTAGTGTGGTTTGAACGTGAGAAGGAATCAAGTTGAGGTAAAGTAACTTATCATTAATTTAAACAAAGATGGTGCTTTGGAGATAATCCAAGCACCATCTTTAATTTTACTCATTTTGCTTTTCTTTCGCTGCTTTAGGTTTTACGGTTAACAATAAAATCGATCCAATCAATAACACAGCCCCAAGCGTATTCTGCCAAGTTATCACAATCGGAAAGAACGGAAAGGATATGATGGCTAACAATACGGGGCTAAATGCTCTCGTTACATTAGCAATGGAAAACCGCAAATACTTGAGTGCCTGGTACAATAGGATCGTGCCTAAAAACCCGGTTAGAAAAGATGAAAAGATAATAAAGCCAATTCCCTCATGCGTATCCCAACCTATAAATAGTTCACCTGCAAATGCTGCGTATACGATAACAAAAATCAACGTGATAGAATTATTCGTGAAAAGAATCGAGTTGGAGCTTTTATCTTTAGACATTGATTTTTTGATATAGATGTTGGTTAAGGCAAAGAAGAACGTATAAATAACAGCAAATAAAGTACCTAGAATACTAGTAGAATGAATATCACCTTTTTCAACAAACAGAAAAGCTCCAAATATAGCTATTGTTATAAAGATAGTTTCTCGTCTTGATATTTTCTCCTTTAGTAGTACTACAGATAATAAGACCGCAAACACGGTATAGAACCTACCAAAAAAGCCTACCTCTACCGGCGAAAGTAGATTCATACTTAAAAATAAAAAAATAACTCCTAAAGAGTTAAACAACGCGAGTACCATTATTTCCTTTTCCCAGTAAAGCTTCACTCTGTTCTTCGTTAGAATACCAAATAAATAGCTTGTAATGATGATAGTTAAAACATTAATCACGGAAGCCTTAGCAGGGGAAACGTGCAATAACCCAAACTTTGAGAATAATGGACCTAATGCCATGGCAAGTATAGAGAATAAATTAAATAAATGTCCTTTTTGGTAATTGGTCATACCTAATCCCCATTTCTCTAAATATAAAGCCGTGCGATTATATTTTTTAATACTATCATTTCGTAATTAGTGCGTAAAGAGGAGATTCTAAAAGATTAAATACTTGTAAATTATTAGTTAAATTTAATCTTTTCAAAAAAACAAACAAGTTCACTCTTGTATACTGAATGCGTAAGCAAAAGATTTCTAGTACAAGAGGAGACTAGCTATGAAAATCTTAATTACAACCGAATGGTATACGCCTACCATTAATGGTGTAGTTACATCCATAGTCAATTTAGAAAAGGAATTAAAGAAATTAGGACACGAAGTAAGAATCCTTACCTTATCTAATGGTAAACGCTCGTATAAAAAGGATCATGTCGTCTACATCCGTTCTATAGGGGCAGGAAAGATCTACCCAGGTGCCAGAGTTACTTTCTCCAAGGATAATCAATACATAGAAGAAATCGTGGACTGGAAGCCAGATATCGTCCACTCCCAATGCGAGTTTAGTACCTTTCGTATTGCGAGGCATGTAGCAAAGAAATGTATGATCCCGATTGTCCATACCTACCATACGGTATACGAGGATTATACGCATTACTTTTCTCCCAATAAGAAATGGGGAAAAGCGATGGTTGCTTTATTTTCTAAAAAGATATTAAATCAAACATCCTGTGTGATCGCACCAACAGCTAAGGTACATTCCATACTGAATGGGTATGGTGTTACTCAGCCTATAGAGGTAGTTCCAACGGGAATTGATATGGATAGGTTTTCGATTTCAATAACAAATGATCAAAAGGAAAGGCTAAAAGAAAAGCTTCATATACCGAAAGAAAATAAAGTGCTTATCAGCATTGGAAGGCTTGCAAAAGAAAAGAATCTAGAGGAGATTTTAACGTTTGTTTCCCAGATGAAAAGCCAAAACCTTACTCTAATGGTCGTTGGTGATGGTCCGAATCGTCGTGAACTAGAAGAGATGGCTGAGAAACTAGGGATAGGAGAGCAAGTTACTTTTGTTGGAATGATTCCTCCAGAAGAAATAGCTTCCTATTATCAATTAGGGGATGTATTTGTCAGTGCATCGAATTCGGAAACACAAGGTTTAACATATGTAGAAGCATTAGCAAACGGAATTCCTGCTCTCTGTCGCAAGGACCCTTGTTTAGAAAATGTGATTGAGGATGGGGTAAACGGTTGGCAATACACAACTTTTGAGCAGTTTGAAGAAAAGCTGAATAGTATTTTAGGTCAGGAGGAAACTTATAAACGCCTAAAGTATAATGCTAAGGTAGGTGCAGTACGGAAATATTCATCGGCAAATTTTGCAAAGACAATGGAACAACTTTATAAACATACCATAAATCTTTTTCAGGATGAGCAAATATGTGAGGTCCAAGTACATGCAGATTAAACTGAGGTGGAAACTTGAAGCAAAGCAACATGCGAAAAATAATGAGTATTTTAACAGCTATCTTTACTATAGCAGCCTTAGCCTTTTTAATCTATGGATTTAAAACAGATATTTTTTATTCGGAAAAGGCACTGAGGAACTTTATGTACCAGTTTGGCATTTGGGCTCCAATCATATTTATAATCCTTCAGGCAATTCAAGTCATGTTTCCTATTGTACCTGGAGGATTAGGCCTACTTGCGGGTGTTCTTATCTTTGGACCAGTTGTTGGATTTGTTTATAACTATATTGGGGTTTGTTTAGGATCGATTGCTGCGTTCTTAGTTGCAAAACAATATGGAAAGCCTATTATTAATATGTTTTTTAGTCCTAAACTACAAGAAAAGTATGCTAGTTGGACTGAGCATAAGAAGTTCTCTAAATATTTCACGATAGCCATTTTTTTCCCGTTTGCTCCAGATGACTTCTTATGCTATTTAGCTGGGACAACACAGATGAAGCTATACAAATTTTCAACGATAATTATACTAGGAAAACCCTTGGCGATAGCTATATACACATTTGGATTGGATTTTATTGTTCGAAGAATAGATATGTTCGTTTAACCTGGTTACGAGGGAGAGGGGAAGTGCTTCAGTATGCAAGGAATCAATGAGAAGGTTTTGTTATATGCTGGGTCACTAGGACTAGTAAATAAAAGTGGTGTTGGACAGGCAGTACGACATCAGAAACAAGCATTAGAGCTAGCGAATGTTCCCTATACGATGAATGGTAAGGATGATTTTTCGATTATTCAACTGAATACCATCTTTCCGGATTCGCTCATAAAAAGTAAATGGGCTAAACGAAGAGGGAAGAAAGTGGTATATTACGCACATTCTACGATGGAAGATTTCCGTAATTCCTTTCGTGGATCAAATCTAATTGCTCCACTCTTTAAAAAATGGATTACCTATTGCTATAACAGTGGCGATCTCATTATAACTCCAACAGACTATTCGAAGCAGTTGCTAGAAGGTTATGGATTAAATCCGCCAATTATAAGCCTTTCCAATGGGATTGACACGGAGTTTTATGAGCCTGATTCGGAGGCGCGAATGCGATTTCGTCGCACATATAATTTACAGGAAGATGATAAGGTAGTGATTTCGGTTGGGCACTATATAGAAAGAAAAGGTATATTAGATTTTGTAAAGCTAGCAGAGCAGCTTCCGGACTATCAATTCTATTGGTTTGGATATACGAATTTAAATATTGTCCCACACAAGATAAAGGAAGCGATAAGAAAACCGTTACCTAACCTACATTTCCCGGGTTATGTAGGTAGAGAAGAATTACGGGATGCCTATTGTGGGAGTGATTTGTTTCTTTTTCTAACGCATGAAGAAACAGAAGGAATCGTGTTATTAGAGGCATTAGCCGCAAAGATTCCTGTTTTAGTACGGGATATCCCGATTTATTCCAACACGTTCGTAGATGGGAAAACGGTTTACAAAGGTAAAACTAGTTCTGATTTCGAAGATAAAATCTATCAAATGCTGGAAGGTAGATTACCAGATTTAACGGAAAATGGTTACCAGCTGGCTTTAGAGCGGGATTTGAAGGTAGTTGCGACTCGGCTTTTGGAGATTTATGAACTATAAGAATTTGGGTATAAAATTAAAAAAACAGGTAGAAAGCTCTGAAGTCATAAATACTTCAGAGTTTCTTCGTGAAATCTCGTATGATGGCGACCATTTCTTCAAACGTAATTTTATTTGTAACCAAATCAACAATAAAATCTTGTTCTTTATATACATCCATTGTCCATTCATAATGATTCAATTTTAAAAAGATAATCAAAGATGCAAGGGCAGTGCGTTTGTTAGCGTTGTGGAATGGGTGGTTTTTGGCAAGTGATTCGGTTAAGGCTGCAGCCTTTTCATAGATAGTAGGATAGGCATCTTTACCAAATATACTTTGTTTAGGTCGATTAATAGCAGAATCTAAGAGGGCTGGCTCCTTAACACCGACTTGTTCACCAGGAGAATATACTTTTATTTGCATGGTGTTAATTGCAATAACTTGGTTCGTATTTAAGTAGATAACAGGTTTTTGTGTCATTTTTCAACCAGTCCTTTAAATGCGACATCGTGCTCTTTAATGACATCTGTTAGAACAGACATAAACTCCTGGTCGACTCCCTCTGGAAGAATGATTTCCTCCTTTTTGTGAAGAGTAATCTTGCCATCCTTCAATTCCATTTTCACTGTATCGCCGTAAGTTATACCGGCTTCTTTTAATATCTCTTTTGGAAAAGTTATACCGTAGCTGTTGCCAACCTTAGTTAGTTTTCTTTCATAATTGCTCATATTAACACTCCTATATTTGTAATATCGTTATAATAATTATAGCATATTAATATTGTTATAACAATATTACAGAAACAAAAAATTCCCTCATAGCACCTTGAGAGAATTTTTTCCATTCCTATGAATTATTGTAGCTCTGTCCAATTTCCTTTTCTGCAATAATCTCATTCGCTGCCTCTAATGATTTATGTTCTTTAACCGAATCTCCTACCATTTTGTTTAGATAATCAAAAGGATAATTGGCCCGTAGTCCATTTTGAACTTCGATTTCCCCATCCGTATTTGCTTCGGTAGGTAAGTCGAATTTCTTTTTCTCGTCATCTTTTGTCATCTTCATCACCTCACGTAATAGACTTCCTATTGGTAGTACTTTTATTCGAAAAGCATAATTTTTTCTTTCACCTCCAAAATAAACTAAACTGAGGTTACTATGGAACATGAGGGAGATCTTATGATACCTGTTTATAGCGACGTCTTACAATTTCGAGGAAGTCATTATGACTTTGGATATTATCAAGGCGAATTACTAAAAGGCTCTCCGATTCTACTTAATAGAGAAAAGCAGTGGGGGTCAAAAAGGAAATATCACTTTTCTATCGATGAGCAGGAAGTAAGGACGGCCATACATCGTTTTGCTCCAGGAATATGGGCAGAGATAGAAGGATTGGCTAAAGCCTTACAGTGGAAAATGCAGGATGCGATACGAGAATTTGGCGGGTATTATTTAGAATATGGTCGAAGCGGATGCTCTGTCTTTACTGGTAAAGACTACATGATACGGAATTATGATAATCACCCTGCCTCTTATGAGGGAAGATATATGTTTTACCAGCCAACCGACCAGGGCTATTCCATAGTTGGGCCATCGATGCAAATTACGGGCCGGATTGATGGAATGAATGAAAAGGGTCTTGTGCTAGGGTATAACTTTGTTAATCGGAAAAAGTCTGGAAGCGGGTTTGTATGTAATATGATTGGTCGTATTATATTAGAGGCTTGCGGAACGGTAGAGGAAGCGGTTGATTTTCTAAAGGAAATTCCCCATCGTCACTCGTTTAGTTATATCCTTTTAGATAAGAAAGGAAAAACGTATGTGGTGGAGGCTTCTCCGCGGAGGGTAGATGTGCATCATGGTAATGCCTGCACGAATCACTTTGAAAAGGTAACAGAGGAAAATCGGTATCGGATGGATGAATCCATGAATAGGCAAGAGAGAATGCATCATTTAGGTGCAGATGTACAGGATGCGTACCAAGCGTTTCAAATGATGAATCAAACTGATCAAGGGGTATTTTCCGAGAAGTATGGCGCTTGGGCAGGGACATTGCACACGGCTGCTTATTTTCCCAAAGATATGACAGCTTGGTTTGCCATTGGCGGAGACCAAAAACCAGTAATTTTTGACTTTAGAAAATGGTTAGATGGCGAAAAGTTACTTATAAAACAAATTAAAGGAAAACTAAATGCTAACTCTCCATTTGTTAATATGGAAGTTCTCAAAAGTCCAGGTATGTTGATGTAAAATCAAATGGGGCTGGGATAAGAGTAATTCTATCAAATATCAAGGGTAAATCCGAGCATTATTAGTGCACATAACCCGCCCCGGAAATATACTTCGCTTTTACTTCCAGCACAGGGGCGACATCTGCTCGTGAGAAACCATCGCAGTGTCTACCTTGCCGTGGGCGGCTGGTGAGCCAGGCAACTACTTGAATTTACTTCATTGCTGCCTTGCACCGAGGAAGCCTGCTGCGTAGCGATACTTGCAGACGCAGGTGCATCACCGGGGTCTCACCTATGCCTTTCCTACCACAGGACAAGGAATGCTACGTCAGCGATACATCGCACGCAGAAAAAGTGGTCTTCTTTTTCAAGGAGTCTCCGTATATTTCCGGGGCTAATATGGTGGTTGTTCGCATTTACATTCCTTTGATTTAGTTTCCATTCTCGTTTGATAAGTTATAAAACTTTACTCAAAAACGCCTGTGTGCGTTTGTTTCTCGGATTAGTAAATAATTCTCCTGGTACATTTTGTTCTGCTATAACACCCTCATCGATGAATAACACCCGGTCACTAACTTCACGGGCAAATCCCATTTCATGTGTGACAACGACCATAGTCATACCTTCTAGTGCTAACTGTTTCATTACTGCCAACACATCCCCTACCATTTCCGGGTCTAGTGCGGATGTAGGTTCGTCAAATAACATGACCTTCGGATTCATTGCCAAAGCTCTTGCTATCGCAACACGTTGTTTCTGCCCACCGGACAATTCACCTGGATAGCTAGTCGCTTTTTCTCTTAATCCAACCTTTTCCAGTAATTCCATAGCTAGTTCCGTTGCTTGTTCTTTTGAAGTTCCACGAGTTTTCATTGGTGCCAAAATAATATTTTCCATTACCGTTTTATGTGGGAATAAATTAAATTGCTGAAATACCATACCTACTTCCTGGCGTATCAAATTAATATTTGCTTCCCTTGCGGTTATATCCTGGCCATCGATAATCACGTGACCATCAGTTATTTCCTCCAACCTATTTAAGCAGCGGAGAAAGGTACTTTTCCCTGAACCAGATGCGCCAATGACGCAGACAACTTCTTTTTCTTGTATTTCTACGCTAATATCTTTCAAAACCTCTAGCTTACCGTATGATTTCTTTAAGTTTTTTACTTCGATCATTGTCATCGCAGTTCAAATCTCCTTTCCAGGAAACTAGATAGTAGAGATAGTAAGTAAATCATAATGAAATACATGACACCTACTGCAAACCATATTTCAAACGCTTTGAATGAAGAAGCGACAGTAATATGGCCTTGTTGTGTTAAATCGGCAATACCAATAATTGAAAGTAAAGACGTATCTTTTAAACTTATAATTGCTTGGTTTGTAAATGTTGGTAGCATTCTTCTAAATGCTTGGGGTAGAATAATGTGGCGCATATTTTGGGTACTTGTTAATCCTAGTGAACGGGCTGCTTCGGTTTGTCCTTTATCGATGGATTGGATTCCTGCTCGAATGTTCTCGGCAAAATAAGCTCCTGCATTAATCGCAACCGTGATAATACCTGCTGTCGTACGATCAAAAGAAATAAACTCTAGAGAGTTTAGCCCATAGTAGAAAAAGAACAATTGAACTAGTATAGGTGTCCCACGAATGGCATCGATAAATATTTTAGCAATCCAATTTAATACCCTTATAGGTGATAAGCGTAACAATGCCACAATAAGTCCTATAATAAAACCAAGAATAATAGCGATAACAAATATATATATAGTTACTTTTAAACCTTCCAAAAGGTATGGAAGGGCATTCATTATGGCCTCCATGTATTCAGCTCCTTTAAACAAGAAAGCGCGCTATGTTCTGCGCGCTTGAATTACAATTTAATAAACTACTTACTCACCTAGGTACTTACTGACTATTTCGTCGTATTTACCATTTTCTTTTAAATTTGCTAAGCCGTCATTGATTTTTTTGAGTAGCTCATCATTTTTACCTTTTAATACAGAGATTCCGTAGTTGTCACCATTTAATTTATCACCTGCAACCTTTAATTCAAGGTCACTTTTGGCAATGGCATACATGATCACTGGGTAATCTTCTAACAAGGCATCAGCATTGCCATTCGCAACTTCTTGGAACATGGAAGTACTATCTTTAACTTGGATGACCTCATAACCGTACGCTTCTTTATTTTCGTTTGCAAAATTTGCTCCGGTTGTTCCATTTTTAACAGCAATTGTTTTTCCTTCTAAATCGTCAACGCTACTGATTTCCGTATTATCACTAGCCACCACTAATGATAGACCGGATTCAAAATAAGGATCAGAAAAATCTACTGTTTCCTTACGATCTTCTGTAATACTCATTCCACCCATACCAATATCAAGTTCGCCAGCTTGCATTGCCGGAATAATACCGCTAAAATCCATTGCTTCTATTTGTACCTCAAAACCTTGGTCCTCGGCAATTGCGTGGATTAAATCAATATCAATACCTTTCATTTCCCCATCTTCTTGGAATTCAAACGGTGGATATGTAACATCAACTCCAACTGTATAAGCGTTACTGTCCCCATCACCTGAGGTTTCTGAGTCTCCACTTCCACATGCTGCGAGTAGGAGAATGAGTGAAACCAATAAACCGAAATATAATATTTTTTTCATACTTAAGGCCCCCTTCGCTATTTTTTACAAAGCGCATTCTATCTAATAGTCTAAATATATTTATAGTCGTTTGTCAAGAAGAATCAGAATTCTTTAAATATATAGTGAATGTTAATGGATAATTTTCGTTAAAGAGGGGGTGTGAAAAAAGCAACTCTTAAAAAGGGTTGCTTTCAAGCGTAGGTTAGTCTTCCGTAGTATTTCGAACAAATGAAAACAACCAATCTTCCCAGAGGAGGATTGGTTGTTCGGTTAAGATATTGATCTGCCTCGTAAATCTGCAATAGCACTAGCGAATTGGTTGGATACATCTTCACCAATTTCTTCCCATTTTGTTTTATTACGAATCTGTCCATCTTTATCAAGTGGCTCCTGGAATTGGTTCAGTCCAGTCGCTGCAAATAAGGATGCCTCATCTTTATCCAGTCCTATATGTACGATGTGCTTAATAACAAAAGGTTTTCCAAACTCAATAAAGGCATCATTACGATCTAATTCGCCTTCCAATACATGGAAAGGCATTCGTAAATAAATCGTCTCTCCACCTTCGCGATGAAGTGTTGCATCCAGAAACGCTCCATCATATTCCCAACTACCACAAAGGCTAAGACCGAATTGCTTCGCTAAATGACGGGCTTCACCGAAATAGGCTGTTTTACCTTGTATTGCTGATTCAAGTTCAATCATGATATCACTCCTCCTACAATAGTTTTGTTAAATGTTAATAGCATTAACATAATTTGGTATATAATACCTCCTTATTTGTTGAATTTAAGTAGTGTATTAATTTCTTGACAGTTACCCTCCGGGGGTATAGTATTCTAGTTGAAGTGAATGCAGAAGTATATTGGAGGGAATCTTCATTGAATACAAATATAAATAAGAAAAAGTACATACCATTAGCAGTTAATGGAGGAATAGGGTTCGGAGCGAAATTAAAACCAAAGCAGCTCGGGGTATTAGCAGAGTATTTGGAAGAAGACTCAGAGATCGAGCTAACGACGTTGCAACAATTAATCGTTCAAGTTCCTGAAGATGAAATAGATGAAGTAAAACGTAAATTTGAGGAAGTAGGATTACATTACTACCCAGTTGGGAAGTTCGTTAAAAATCTTCGTACTTGTAACTTTTGTAAAGGCGAGATTGAAGAGGGTATGCCGGTTGCTAAAGAATTGAATGATCGGATTGCTGGCCAGGAAGTGCCATTTACCCTTCGCCCGGCTTATACAGGGTGTCCCATAGGTTGTGGGGAGCCATTAATGAATGATATCGGAGTTATGAAGGATCAAGATACCTTTGAGTTATATATTGGAGGTCATCCTAAGGGTAGAGAAGCAAGACCAGGCCAATTAGTAAAAAGGGATCTAAATCCTGATGAATTATACAATCTTGTGGACCGAATTTTAGATATCTATAGAGAAAATGGTAAAAAGAGAGAAAAGTTTTATCGATTTGTTGATCGTTTTGGGTTTGAACAAATAAAGAAGGAGCTAGATATTAGTTAAGCTTATTAAAACCTTTTTAACAGGAAGTGACCCGTATTGTCTACGACTATGGAGATACATAACAAAACATCAAAACAGAAAATAATGATTATCCTTGCTCTAGCCACACCAGCTATGATAGAGAATATTTTGCAAACCGTGGTTGGGTTTGTTGATACATTATTTGTTGCTAAATTAGGGCTTGTTGAAGTAACAGCAGTTGGGATTTCCAATACGGTTCTAGCAGTTTATATTGCCATATTTATGGCTATTGGGGTAGGGGCATCTTCTTTAATAGCAAGAAGTATTGGTGCCGATGATTATGAAAAGGCTAAAGCCATCGCGAAGCAGTCAACATGGATTTCGATCACGATCGGGGTAATTTTTGGAGTGATTTCCTATTTTTTTGCGGAACCAATGTTGAAGCTAATGGGAGCGGAGCCACAAGTACTAAATGCAGGTGTAACCTATTTCCGTATTGTAGCGGTCCCGGCAGTATTTATTTCACTTATGTTTATTTTTGGGAGTATTTTAAGAGCAGCAGGAGATACCAAAACGCCCATGAAGATTAGTATATGGATTAACATCATCCATATTGGACTCGATTATCTATTAATTTTTGGGTTATTAGGATTTGCTGGCTTTGGAATAGCTGGTGCTGCTTGGGCAACGGTTCTGGTAAGGGTAATTGGAACAGTAGCGCTTTATCGCTCCATTCAAAAATCGAATGTTAGCTTCTCCCTGTTTCGAAAGCCCGTAAATCGTTCGTATGGATTTACATATTCCATTATAAAACTCTCAACACCGACAGCCATTGAACGGTTAATTATGCGCTTAGGGCAAGTGTTGTATTTTGGGTTAATTGTTAAAATTGGTACAGAAACATTTGCTGCACATACAATTGCAGGTAATATTGAAATGTTTGCTTACATGCCAGGATATGGGTTGGCTATCGCTGCTACAACGTTGGTCGGTCAAAGTATCGGGGCAAATAAGCAACAAGATGCGTACAAATATGGGATGCTAACTACTGGAGTTGGTGTCATCACATTATCCATTGGGGGTATTTTCTTATTCTTCGCTTCCCCGTGGATGGCGACGTGGTTTACCGATGACCAGATTGCAGTTGATATGGTAGTCACCGCTCTGAGAATTGATGCATTTGCACAGCCGGCCTTAGCCGTTGGTTTAATTGTAGCTGGTGCTCTTCAAGGAATGGGTGATACGAAAAGTCCGATGTATAGTACCGCAATTGGTATGTGGGTAATACGTATTGTTGGGGTCTATATATTAGGGATACAACTTGATATGGGTATAGCCGGTATTTGGTTATCAATTGCAATTGATTTAGTAGTCAGGGCAATGTTTCTATTGTATCGATTCAAATATCACTTTAAAACTGGAAGAAGTATAGAATATGCAAAAGGAAATTAAAATAATGGTTGATTCGGTTTTAAAAAGAAAAAATAACGCCAAATGCTTTGACAAAAATACCATATGGGGGTATAGTATAAATGAAGATGAGGAAAGAAGGTGTTCCAATGGATGAGTTTTTACATGATCACCCGGTAAAACCAAGAACAGAATCAGAAAAACAAGCGGTAGTTAACCGACTGAAACGTATCGAAGGACAGGTTCGTGGTATTCAAAAGATGGTTGAAGATGACCGTTATTGTGTCGATATATTAGTGCAAATTAGTGCAATAAATGCAGCCTTGAAAAAAGTAGGATTTCAAGTTGCGGAAAGACATGTGAAGCATTGCGTTAGCCATGCAGTCCAATCTGGCGAGGGCGAAGCATCAATCGACGAGTTAATGGAAGTATTAAAACAATTCTCGAAGTAAGGGGGGTATTTAAATGAGTGATTCCAAACAAGTCACAGTTGGCGTAACTGGTATGACGTGTGCAGCTTGTTCGAATAGAATTGAAAAAGTCCTTAATAAGATGGATGGTGTGGAGGCACAGGTTAATTTAACAACGGAAAAAGCTAGTGTTCATTATGATCCTAATGCCACTACAGTGCAAGATATTACAGCTAAGATAGAAAAGCTCGGCTATGGCGTTCAATTAGAAAAGATAGAGTTTGATGTATATGGCATGACGTGTGCAGCTTGTTCAACAAGAATAGAGAAGGTATTGAATAAGCAAGAAGGCGTTAAGCATGCGACAGTAAATCTAGCAACAGAAAGTGCCTCTATCGAATATAATCCAGGTGTAATTGAAGAGTTAGATTTAATTGGAAGAATACAAAAGCTTGGTTATGATGCAAAGCGAAAGGCAGAAAAAGCAGAGAAGCAATCCCAGAAGGAAAAGCAACTTCAGAAGATGAAGAATAAGTTAATCCTGTCTGCGATTCTATCTGCTCCATTGTTATTAACGATGCTCGTTCATTTAGCTGGTGTTGCTATTCCAGAAATCTTTATGAATCCATGGTTCCAGTTCTTGCTTGCAACACCGGTACAGTTTGTTATCGGCTGGCAATTCTATGTCGGTGCGTATAAGAATCTTCGTAATGGTGGGGCAAACATGGATGTGCTTGTTGCGCTTGGAACAAGTGCCGCATACTTCTATAGCCTTTATGAGGCATTTAAGACGATTGGCAACCCAGCGTACATGCCGCATTTATACTTTGAAACGAGTGCTATTCTGATTACGTTAATCTTATTTGGTAAATACCTAGAAACAAGTGCGAAAAGCCGGACAACGGTTGCCATTTCTAAGCTTCTTAATTTACAAGCTAAACAAGCAAGGGTATTACGTAATGGTGAAGAAACGATGATTCCGATTGAGGATGTTGTTGTTAGTGATCGACTTATTGTAAAACCTGGTGAGAAAATACCGGTAGATGGTATCGTAGTGAAGGGTAGAACGTCGGTTGATGAATCGATGATTACAGGTGAGTCTATTCCGATTGAAAAAGATATCGATGCGAATGTGATTGGCTCAACCATTAATAAAAATGGTACGATTGTAATGGAAGCGAAAAAGGTTGGGAAGGATACGGCTCTTGCTTCGATTATTAAGGTAGTCGAGGATGCACAAGGCTCTAAGGCACCAATCCAACGGTTAGCAGATGTCATTTCAGGCTATTTTGTACCAATAGTAGTAGGTATTGCGTTTATTACTTTCTTAGTTTGGATTATCTTTGTTACACCAGGTGATTTTGAAGCAGCCTTAGTTACGGCTATAGCGGTGTTAGTTATTGCTTGTCCATGTGCGCTAGGTCTTGCTACACCGACTTCGATTATGGTTGGTTCTGGTAGAGCGGCAGAAAGTGGAATTCTTTTCAAGGGTGGAGAACATTTAGAACGTACCCATCAGCTAAATGCCATTGTACTGGATAAGACTGGTACGATTACAAAAGGTAAGCCAGAGGTAACTCACTTTACTGCTGATGCGGATACATTGTCACTTGTAGCGAGTGCAGAAAAAGGATCCGAGCATCCATTAGCTGAAGCAATTGTAGCATATGCCACGGAAAAAGAAGTTGCTGTGCTTGAAACAGAAGACTTCCGTGCAATACCAGGTCATGGTATTGAAGCTATGATTAGCGGTAAGAAAGTGTTAGTAGGTACTAGAAAGCTAATGAACGACCATAATATTAATGTTTCTAATGTGGAAGCTGAATTAGTGGAATACGAGACGAATGGTAATACAGCGATGCTCATTGCTGTAGACGAACAATTTAAAGGTATCGTAGCAGTTGCTGACACAGTGAAGGAGACTGCTGCAGAGGCAATTAAGGAATTGAAAGAGCAAGGATTAGAAGTTATTATGCTTACTGGTGATAATGAGCGTACAGCTAATGCGATTGCTAAGCAAGTAGGCATCGACCGAGTTATTGCGCAAGTTTTACCAGAAGAAAAGGCAAACCGAGTTAAAGAGATTCAGTTACAAGGTAAGAAAGTTGCAATGGTTGGGGATGGCGTGAATGATGCTCCAGCTCTAGCGGTAGCAGATATCGGTATAGCAATTGGTACGGGTACAGAAGTAGCCATTGAAGCAGCCGATGTAACGATTCTTGGTGGGGAATTATTATTAATTCCAAAGGCTATTAAGATTAGTAAAGCAACCATCCGAAACATTCGTCAAAATCTATTCTGGGCATTTGCCTATAATAGCGCAGGCATTCCGATTGCAGCACTTGGCTTACTTGCACCTTGGATTGCAGGTGCAGCGATGGCCTTTAGCTCGGTGAGTGTTGTTACGAACTCGCTTCGTTTGAAGCGAGTAAAGATTTAGATTTTAATTGGGGACGGTAGAAAGACAATCCCCAATATATACATTTCATTTTTAGGAAAGGGGATATAAATATGCAAACATTAACACTTGATGTAAGAGGTATGACTTGCGGACATTGCAAAATGTCAGTAGAAGGTGCGCTTACTGAATTAGAAGGTGTATCTAACGTAGAGGTAGATCTTGCTACTGGCAACGTAACTGTGTCATATGATGAGTCAAAAGTTACTTTAGCACAATTGCAAGAAGCAGTTGAAGACCAAGGCTATGATGTAGCATAAAGCAAAAAGCAGGCATAATTGACTATGCCTGCTTTTTATATTGGTTTAAGAACTGGTTATAAGTTTCTAGCTGCTCCTCGTAAGTTGCTTTAGGAGTAAACGTCCAGCCTTTATTGTTAATGATCATGTCATATCTTTCTAGAATAGATAATTGCTGTAACGCCATTTCAACGTGTACATCTCTTACATTCTTATTTTTCATCATTAGTGCGGACATATAATTTTGATTAGACATGCTTTTAGCCGTATTGTGAGCTTCTAAAGCAATCCACTTGTCATTCTTATTTTTGTTCTTAGTATTAGATTCAGTTTGCATCATTTTTTGCTTAACCTGTTCTAAATTAGGGACTTCTACATTCGTGTTAGTATTTGGATTAATTAATTCAAGCATAACTTTCACATGTGCTTCCATAACATTTCTTTGCAGTTGCAAGGTCTCCCTTAATTCAGGGATGGATACGTTATGCTCATAAACATGCAACTTTTGAATCGCACCTTGATGAGCAGATAAATGTTCTGCCATTAGCCCTAGATCTACTGCTGGTAAATGAACCATAGATATACCTCCTGTTTTTTATGCGCAGGATAGTATATGCTGCAGGGTAGATAAATTGTGATTATGGCCTAAGCCTTATTGGTCGAGGCTTTAGGATTACTTGTTTTCATAGAGATATACATCGTGCCGAGTGATACGATGATTAATAATCCTCCGATTAAAGCATTTACATTGGTTGCAGCTTGACCAATGATAAGTCCTCCTACGAATGCACCAAAAGCAATACCAAAATGTAAAGAAGAGTTGCTCAAACTCTGTTGTACTTCAGATGTTTCCGGTGAACTTTCAATTAAATAACTTTGCATGGCAGGTGAAATAGCCCAGCTCATAATTCCCCATATGATGAGTGTAATAAGGAAAAGAGGCAGTATAGACGTTGTATATGGAATTACCATGATAACGATGCTGAAAATGATGATGGCATATACTACCGTTTTTTTAGTTCCTAATGTATCCGCAAGTGCACCACCAATTCCGCCACCACTTACAGCAGCAATTCCGAAGATAAGGAAAATGATACTTATCCAGGCTGCACCGAGTCCCATTGTTTCTTGTACAAATGGTTTTAAATACGTATATAGAACTGAGTGGCCAGACATATATAAGAAAGTTGTTATATGTGCAAAGAGAACCTTTCTGCTCTTAAGCGTAGCGAGCTGAACACCAATTGGAACAGAGGGTCTAGGAGCAACCCGATCCATCCAAAAATATACCCCTACTATGGATAATGCTGTTAAAACAGAGATTAAAATAAACGGTGCTCGCCAGCTAAACATCTCTCCTAGCATTAACCCAATAGGAACGCCAAGTACAAGTGATCCACTTACACCCATCGAAACAATTCCAATAGCACGTCCGCGATATTTAGGCTCTACAATTCTTGGTGCCATCACGAGGCATAGGATAATTAATAACGCTCCACTAATAGCTGTAATGACTCGTCCGATGAGTAAAATACTATACGTTGGACTGAGGACAGATATGATATTTCCAAGTAAAAATAATACTAAGAAGTTTATCGTTAGCTTTTTCCGCTCAATCTTTGCTGTCATTATTAATAAAATTGGAGAAGCGATTGCGAAGATTAATGAAAAGATAGTAACTAAAAACCCCGCTGCTCCAATGGTTACATGTAAATCCTCTGCTATTAAATCTAATAAACCACTGATAATTAATTCAACCATTCCAATGATGAAAGACACAATCATTAAAAAGTAAACTCGTTTGTCCATTCCGTACGTCCTTTCTAAGCTCCATTACTTATAGTAAACTTGAAATGTGTTGAAAACAAGCGGGAATTCGTCGCTTGTAGATTGTTTTATGTAGAAAAGCTAAAGATTGAGTGAGAAAAGCTAAAGTTTGCATCGATATCGCTAAAGATCGTATCAATTTCGCTAAAGTTTCCACCATCTAAGCTAAAGATTATGTCAACCAGATAAAAATCAGGGAGAATTCATATGAAAGAGTACTATTACGATAAGCTTTTTAACATACATACCAACGGAAAAGGCGTGTTTAACAGCAACAGCCATTATCATCCCTACGAGCCAACTCCATATCAAGCACTTGAATTACTTTTTGAGCAATATGAGGTTAGAACTACTGATCAATTTGTTGATTTTGGTTGTGGGTTAGGTAGACTTAACTTTTTCATTCATTACCATTTTCATGCATCTGTAATGGGAATTGAGATGAGTGAGATTTTTTATAGGAAGGCTCTGCAAAACCGAGACCATTATGCAAAAAAGATGAAGCATCCCAGCCAAAAGATTGAATTTGAATGCTCTCGTGCAGAAGACTATAACATTAAACCAGGAGATAACCGGTTTTATTTCTTCAATCCATTTTCTGTGCATATCTTTCAGCATATCGTGAATCGTGTTCTTCAATCGGTTGAAGACTTTCCTAGAGAAGTAGACATCCTGCTGTATTATCCATCTGATGATTATATTTTTTATTTGGAGAATCAAACGATGTTTCAACTGGTTCAGGAGGTAGACTTACCCTATGAAAAGAACCCAAATGAGCGGTTTTTGATTTATAGGCTGAAATATTAGCCTTGTAGAAGGTTTTTGTAGAAAAATAGCGAATAGGATTAAGTAGATAATATTTGCTAAGGAGTTTGTCATGGAAAACTTAAATCAACTAAGTAATGAAATAAGGGATATTGAAGGAGAATTTAAGAAAAAAATAGAACCGTATCGTACTGATTTATGGAAATTCTGCTATCGATTAACGGGTTCACCATGGGATGCAGAAGATTTAGTTCAAGAAACCTTACTAAAGTCTTTATCCGTCTTATCAAAGCTTTTTCAACCGGTAGAAACGAAAGCATATCTCTTTAAAATTGCTACTAATCACTGGATTGATTTAACTCGGAAAAGGAAAGACCCTCAATTACCGCTGGATGAATTTGTTGTCATGGAAAATTCGTCTGAGTTTGATTTTCTTTTATATGAAAACTTGGAACTACTGATCCAAGAACTTACCCCTACACAATATGTGACATTGATTCTTTCGGAAGGTTTTGGTTATAGAGCAAAGGAGATTGCTAAGATAATAGGTTCATCTGAGGGAGCAGTTCATACAGGGCTTAGTAGAACGCGGGGTATTCTTAGAAGTAATCGTGAAAAGGTAAAAACACAGAATTACGTTAATCAGGTTGAACCATCCAAGGTTATGGAAACATTATTAGATGGTTTTCGTCAAAAGAGTCCACTCCTTATTGCTTCTGTCCTAGATGAAAACATTACAATGGATATCGTTCATTCTGGAGTCGAGCTTGGTATTGATGAAGTAAAACGAAATTCCCTAAAGGATTGGAAGGAGATTGTGGACGGGCAACATATTTTGGAGCCTTTGTACATAGAGCTTTGGGGACGACCGGTAATAATAGAGTTAGAGAAGAAAGCAGATGGGGAGTTCTATCTAAGCAATGTGCATTATTTTGAAGTAGAACAGGAAAAGGTTATTAATTGGAAATTCTATTGCTTCTCTTATGATTTAATGCAAGTGGTTGCTAGTACATTGAATGTAAAACTAAACGCTGCATATTTTTATCATATTTTTTAATTTCATTGTAAGGTTTTTTAGCTATAACTCGTTATTAAGAGTGAACAAATAAAATTGGAGAGTGATAGAAATGAAAAGCCCAATTCAAAACAAAGTGAATACTATTTTTATCCATGTAAGTGATTTGAAGCGTTCGGTGAAGTGGTATAGTGTATTATTAGGACAAAATTATGATTTGGATACTGTAGCAAGACCCGTTTATAATCTTCAGGTAAACCAAACATTGGGTATAACTTTGGATGCAGGTCCTGAAGGGGGAAAGAAGAACCTAGGGGGATTAGACTACCCATTGTTTAACTTTCATACCGATGATATTGACCAATCCTATGAGTATGTTAAACAACTAGATTACGAGATTGCATCTGAAATAGTTAGGTTTGATGATTTTGCTTTCTTTACCGTACGAGACCCGGACGGAAATGTGATTATGATTTGTACAGGATAGAGGTTGTGGAAAATGAAAATATCTTTTAAAGACATTGATATCATTAGTCATTTAGTATTAGAAACGGAACTATATAAACACTATCATTACCCAGAATTGTTAAGTCGTTATGATAGTAATTTTATAGAATTTAAACGGATGCCCACACTAAAGGAATTTATTGAAGCAGAAGAATTTTTGCGAGGGTATCATTCAGAATATGGCCAAAATCATCTTAAATTTGTTTTCCCACAGGATCATGATTTTACAGATGAACTGAGAGACTACTTTAATACAGAAGCATACCAGATAAGTGTAAATGAATTATACGCTATTAAGCCTCATGATTTCCCTGAAGTGAAGTCAAATTCGGAAGTTGTGGTAAAAGCGGTGGACAGTGCTAGTTTTCAAGATTATTTGCAGCTGCAGTATAACCAGGACGTTCCATTTGGTGTGAATTTCGCGGAAGCTAAGGCAGGGATGCTCAAGTGGCAGTTTGAAGATGAAAATATTACTCAATTAATTGCATATTATCAGGGGAAACCAGCTGGTGCAGTAGATGTTATTCTAAAGGAAGGTACGGCGGAGATTGATAATTTGTTTGTAGTTGACTCCTTTCAGCGTAAAGGGATTGGTAGCATAATACAAAGATTTATCATGGATAGCTACCAGGATAAAATGATCATTCTAATAGCAGATGGTGAGGATACCCCCAAGGAGATGTATCGAAAGCAAAATTATAAATATTTAGGTTATCAAAAAGATGTCTTAAAAATATTGAAGTAAAAAATAGGGCGAGAGTGATCTTGTCCTATTTTTTTATATAAAACATTCAAATACTCTTTTGAATATATTGACATTGCCGGCGTTTCTTGCATACACTATTCATATAATCAAACAAATATTAGAATGAGGCGATAAATATGGTAGATACGGCTGACAAAAAAGTGGAGAGAGATACGTGTGAAAGTTTTTGTTTTGATTCGGAGAAAGTAGAGCGGGTTAAAGCAAAAGTGGAAGAAGTAGTTGGAGTGGAGATGATCTTTAAAGCTTTATCGGATGCAACCCGCTTAAAAATAACTTACGCCTTAACGTTGGAAGAGGAATTATGCGTATGTGATGTTGCGAATATTATAGGTTCTACAACGGCAACGGCATCCCACCATTTACGTTTACTACGCAACATGGGGCTTGCAAAGTATCGTAAGGAAGGAAAATTAGTATTCTATTCTCTCAAAGATGACCATGTACATCAATTAGTTTCTATCGCGATGGTACACGCGAAAGAGGGTGTCGCCGTTGGCTGAAGATAAACAAGTTTATCGGTTGCAAGGATTATCGTGCACGAACTGTGCTGCAAAGTTTGAAAAGAATATTCGTGGTATTGACTCGGTAGAGGATGTGCAACTGAATTTTGGTGCAGCAAAGCTTACAGTTCAAGGAGCAGCAACGGTCGAGCAGTTAGAGGCGGCCGGTGCATTTGATGGAATAAAGGTGTATCCTGAGCGCAGTAGAGAACCTGAGGTTAAACAATCCTTTTGGAAAAAACGTGAAAATATCACTACAATGATTTCACTTTTGTTTACCGTAGTTGGTTATATCTTTTTCTTTCGTATGGGTGAAGCGCATCCAGTGACGGTTGGAGCATTTCTAGCTGCTATAGTAGTTGGGGGTTACACGTTATTTCAAGTTGGTTTGAAAAATCTTATCAAGCTCCAATTCGATATGAAGACACTGATGACGATTGCTATTATTGGTGCAGCAATTATCGGAGAATGGGCAGAAGGGGCAGTTGTTGTATTTCTCTTTGCTCTGAGTGAAGCATTAGAAAGTTATTCGATGGATAAAGCGAGACAATCGATCAAATCACTTATGGATATCGCTCCGAAAAGAGCTACGATTCGACGGGGTTTGGAAACGATAGAAATTGATGTAGAAGATGTTCAAATTGGAGATATATTACTCATTAAACCAGGTCAGAAAATCGCTATGGATGGAGAAGTAATTAATGGCGCATCTTCTATCAATCAAGCAGCGATTACTGGTGAATCAATTCCTGTTCATAAAGTAGTTGGGGATGAAGTGTTTGCTGGAACAATGAATGAAGAAGGTTCGTTAGAGGTTCGTGTGACGAAGCGGGTAGAAGACACGACGATAGCCAAAATCATTCATCTTGTGGAAGAAGCACAGGCAGAACGTGCACCTTCCCAACAGTTTGTAGATAAATTTGCTAAATACTATACGCCTGCAATTATGTTAATTGCACTGCTTGTAGCAATTATTCCCCCGCTTGTTTTTGGAGGAGTTTGGTCGGAGTGGGTATATAGTGGTTTAGCGGTACTAGTAGTAGGATGCCCTTGTGCCCTGGTCGTTTCCACGCCGGTAGCTATCGTGACGGCAATTGGTAATGCTGCTCGTAATGGTGTGTTAATCAAAGGCGGTATTCACCTGGAAGAAACGGGTCGTTTAAGTGCTATTGCCTTTGATAAGACTGGTACCCTAACAGAAGGAAAGCCAGAGGTTACAGATATCGTTATCTTATCCAATAAGGATGAAAAAGAAGTATTAAGTATCGCGCGTGCCATTGAACAGTTCTCTCAGCACCCGCTAGCTTCAGCCATTACGCGTAAAGCTATTCGTGTTCATGCGGATGACTACCAGGCTGTAGGTTTCACCTCGATTACAGGAAAAGGTGCAAAAGCAACGATTGATGGTCTGGAATACTTTATCGGAAATCCGGCATTATTTGAAGAAATGCTCTCACTATCAAACGAGGCGAAAGATAGTATCGGCAAGCTTCAAGCGGAAGGGAAAACGGTGATGTTACTTGGTACCGCGAACGAGGTTATTGCTCTTATTGCAGTAGCGGATCAGATTCGGGAAACGAGTAAATCGATTATTAATAAACTGCATCAACTTGGTATTAAACATACGGTCATGCTGACAGGTGATAATCAGCTAACAGGGAATTTTATTGGTTCTCGTCTTGGGGTAATGGATACAAAAGCAGAGCTGTTACCTGAGCATAAATTAACGGAAATCAAACGATTGCAAGAGGAATATGGCCATGTAGCTATGGTAGGAGATGGTGTCAATGATGCTCCGGCGCTAGCAACCGCGACGGTTGGGATAGCCATGGGAGGTGCTGGGACAGATGCGGCGCTCGAAACAGCAGATATAGCGTTAATGGGTGATGACTTAGAAAAATTACCTTATACGATATCGCTCAGCCGCAGGACGTTGTCCATTATTAAACAAAACATTTCCTTCGCTCTTTTATTGAAGATTATCGCATTGTTACTCGTTATTCCAGGTTGGTTAACGTTATGGATTGCTATTTTTGCAGACATGGGTGCAACACTCCTTGTCGTACTCAATTCGATGCGACTAATTAAAAAGAATGTGCATTAGGGGGTCAGTCCCCTCGCACATTCTTTTTTAATTGGTGATCTTTTCTTCTGCTAATTGGTTGAGTATATATTGCACGGTTTCTTTATCAGAAGGGGTCTGTAATTCAAAGGATTGCTGGTAGTTCTCATGGCCTTTTCCGGTAATAATAACCCAATCTCCTTCATTCGCCATTTCGATTGCCTTTTGAATTGCTAATGTCCAATCGGGGACGATGTTTCCTTTATTCGTATTTCCGAACTTCCGATTCAATTCATGTAAGGTTTTCTCCATTTCATTCTCTGAAATAGAGTTAAGGTCATCGAACGTTAAGAAATATTGGTCACTATATTTTGCAGTTAGTGATAGCATTTGGGGGCGTTTGGTTGTATCACGATTCCCTCTAAATCCGAAAACATGAAAGATATGTTTCGCTCCAAATGTTTTGGCAGAGGCTATACAATGGAAGATAGCATCTGGCGTGTGGGCATAATCAACGATAACCGTTGGCGAATTTCCTTGTTTGTATTTTTCGAACCGGCCATCGACTCCAGTAAACGACTGTATGGCCTCACGTATAGTTTCTTGTGGGATAGGTAGAATTCTAGTTGATAAATATGCCATCATTGTATTATACATATTGTGAATCCCGGGAATTGGGATCACTACTTCAATGGATTTTCCCTCTTCTTTTGCATATAAAATAGACAGGTCGACTGCAAAATCCTTTAGCTGCACTTCATTTTTCTCAGCTTCCCCAACAGAGAAAGTAGGGATATCACGCTGTCTTAATAGTTCAGCTAATCGATTTCCCCATTCGTTATCGGTATTAATGACCGCTTTCCCGTTCGGCTTTAAATGGTCGAATAGTAGAAGTTTAGCCTGGAAGTATTCTTCCATCGAATGATGGTAATCTAAATGCTCATGATATAGATTGGTAAATACGGCAATATCAAATTCGATACCTTCCACTCGATGCTGGCTTAGTCCGTGTGAGGATACCTCCATAATCACGACATCGTCTTTACTTTCAGTAAGTAGTTTATTTACCATGAGAGCACTAGGTGTCGTCTGAAAGCTAGGTATAGGCTTGCCATTAATCATATTTTGAATGGTTCCGATAAGACCACAAGTTTTCCCACATGCTTCTACAATATGTTTGATAAGATAGCTTGTCGTTGTCTTCCCGTTAGTACCAGTTATACCAATCATGAGTTTATCTTTTGATGGATTGTTGTAGAATTGTTTAGAAATGATTCCTAATACTTTTCTTGAATTTTCTACTTTTATGTATGGTACATCTATATCTTGAATTTGTTGTTCACCAATAACTAATGTGGCACCTTTTTGGATAGCATCTGCTATATAGTCATGCCCATCTACTTGGTAGCCTTTAATCGCAACAAAAACAAAGCCAATTTCTACATCATTGGAATTATCGGCAATTCCTTTAATACCCATATTCTTTATATTCTTATCTATCATCATTTCTATGTTTAGCGTTGTTAATAAATCATCAATTTTCATAGATGGATGGACTCCTCTTAGGTGGAATGCAACACGAAACCAAGATCGCAGGTACTATCCTTAGGATATGGTTTCAGGTAGTCTTCATGAATGGAAAAATTAGTTAAATATTCCCTAATTTAATAGAAAATCACGCTACTTTACGATATACTAAATGAAACTTAAAAACAATAAGTAAAAGGATTGATATTCATGGTCAATACGAATCATTTTAATGAGAATCAAGAAGCATCTCTTAAATTATTTGTCGTACTAACGAGAGCTATCCAAGCTATCGAGAAGAAGATTACTCAAAATGTTAAGGGGTATGGGCTGAATCTAACCGAATTTGCTGTGCTTGAATTGTTATATCATAAAGGTGAACAGCCAATACAAAAAATTGGCCAGAAGGTTTTATTAGCGAGTAGTAGCATTACATATGTTGTAGATAAATTGGAAGAAAAGAATTACCTCACTCGAAAAGCATGTCCAACCGATCGAAGAGTTACGTTTGCGGTCATATCTGATTCTGGTAAGGAATTAATGAATGAAATTTTCCCACATCATGCAGCTGCTATTAGTGAAATTATGAGTGGACTTGATTCAGAAGAGAAGAAGACAGCTATTGGTTTAATTAAGAAACTAGGGATCTATGCAAGTAATTTAGAGTAAAAAAATAAGCTTGGGACATAAGTAAAACAAAGGTATTTAAGACGAACTATCAACTACATCAGCCCCGGAAATATACGGAGACTCCTGCGGGAGGAAAGGCATCGGTGAGACCCCGGTGATGCACCTGCGTCTGCTAGTAACGCTACGAAGAAGGCTTCCTCGGTGCAAGGCAGCAAGGAAGCTTATTCAAGTAGTAGCCTGGCTCACCAGCCGCCCGCGGAAAGCGTAGTATATTTCCGGGGCGGGTTATATGCACTAATTGTTATTGTTCTGATTTACCCTTGGTAGGAATACTTATATCCCAGCCTTATTCACTATTCTTGTAATAACTGTAAAAATTCTTCCCACTCTATAATACGGTTAAAAGAAGAAGAACGGTTATAGGATTGATCCTTTAAGTACAATTTGATTGGCTCTTGAGATAATGTATCTAGAATTGCAGGCTTATCATCGACATAATAATCCAGATTCAAATCCTTAATGATATGGATCTTTTCATGGTCTTGCATCCCGTAGAAAAAATGCTCATCCACTACTGGAAAGCCCTGTTCTTTCATCCATTCTTTTGTACGTTCACCGTGTTGCTGCGGTCTTGCCGTAATATAAAATATATCGTGACCTTGCTCAACTAACTTATTTAACGTTTCTACAGCGTCCTGGAATGGCGGACAATCTGTAAAATATATATCCTCTAGTGTACTATTCCACAACTTACTTCCTTCTTCATCCGTTAAACCAAATGGTTCGTGAATCTCCACTCGTTCTAAAGCATGAAACTCTTCCAGGGAGACACGCTTATTTAATTTCCTATTATATAAATGAAAAGCATGCTCTCTTAGATTAATTAGCGTGTCATCAATATCAAATCCAAATCTCATAAAATCAAATCCCTCGGGTCTTATAAACTGGATAACCAGTAAATTTAAAGTCTTTACCAATCTTCTCTATGTCGGTGTCTACTAAATCAATTGCATCAGCCATCTCAGCTATACCAGTACCTTCTAAAAATGTCGGTGCATCTTTTCCGCCGACTAACTTAGGGGCGAAATATAGTACAACCTTATCTACCAATTTATTTTCCAAAAACGAGGCATGAATATTTCCGCCGCCTTCGATGAAGAGGGAAGAGACAAGGTGTTCACCTAAAATGCCTACCACTTCTTTCGGATCAACCGTGTCCTCACTAGTCGTTACAAACACTCGAACCCCTTGTTCTTCAAGCTGGAGTTTCTTGCTTTCGTCATGTTTTTTACTAGTGAAAATCCATGTCTCAGCTTGATTATCGGTAACAACATTTGCATCTAAAGGAATTTTTAATGTAGAGTCCATAACAACCCGAACAGGATTACGTCCATTTGGAATCCTAGCGGTTAACGAAGGATTATCTTGTAAAACAGTATTAATCCCAACAAGAATCGCCATATTCTCACTTCGTAGCTGATGAACATCTAATCTAGCTTCCTCTGAGGTAATCCATTTACTACTGTAAGCATGTGTTGCTACCTTTCCATCAAGAGTCGCCCCGGCTTTTAGAATCGTAAATGGTTTCTTTTCTACAATAAATTTATTAAAAACTTCATTCATTTTAATAGATTCCTGCTCGCGCACTCCGGTAATTACCTCAATGCCAGCATCTTCTAATATCTTCACGCCATTTCCAGCAACAATAGGGTTTGGATCTAGAGTTGCGATGACCACTTTTTTAATACCTGCTTGGACAATTGCTTCTGCACAAGGGCCAGTTCTTCCGTGGTGAGAGCAAGGTTCTAATGTTACATAGATGGTCCCACCTTTTGCCTTATCACCAGCCATGCGTATGGCATGAATTTCAGCATGGGGTTCACCAGCTTTTAAATGGGTACCGATGCCGACTATCCGATTATCGTTTACGATCACAGAGCCAACAAGTGGATTGGGGTCTGTTTGTCCTTGCATCGCCTTCGCATTTTGTAAGGCGATGTCCATGTAAAATTCATGACTACTCATTCGAGCAATTTCCTTCCTCTTGCATATGACCAGATTTTTGGACCTTTGTCTTTAAATAACGCTCATTATATTCGGAAATATCACCCCAAAGTGGAACGCGTCCAGTAAGGGTTAATCCTGCTTCTTTCATTGCCTCTAGTTTTAAAGGATTATTCGTAATTAACGTTACTGGCTTTGTACGTAAGCGTTTCAGCACACGAATGGCATCCTCATAATTACGTGAATCGTTTACAAATCCAAGAGCTTCATTTGCTTCAACAGTGTCCATGCCATTTTCTTGTAAAATATAAGCCATAGCTTTGGAGAATAAACCAATTCCACGACCTTCATGATTGGCCAAGTAAAAGATAGCTCCTGTTCCATGTTCTTTAATTTTGTGCATGGATTCTTTTAGTTGGAACCCACAGTCACAACGCTTACTACCAAAAATATCTCCCGTATGACAAATCGAGTGCATGCGAATTAACGCATCATCATCATTTTCAAAGTCACCATACACTAAAACACTAGATTGTTGGTGCTCTGCTAGGTTTTGTGAAGATAGATTATCAATTATAGTTTGGTAATCCTCTGTCACTTCGTTGGAGTTTAACCAGCAATACCACTTGAACTCAACTGTTTCTCCATATAGATTAACAGGGAGGCGAATAGGTCCAACTAAGTAAACTGCGCCTTCCTCTCCTTGAATAGTCTGTATTTTATCCTTTAATATGGATAGTACTTTTGATTCTAATTTTGTTTGTTCCATTGTACATACCCCTTTCACTGCCATTAGTATAATGAAAAATCAATATTGCTTCAATTTATCTTTCTCGTAAATTAAGATTTTTAATCTATTGATACTAAAATATGTTCATTGTTTCATATGGACTGTATTTTATTAGGGAATTGTAAATTTCTATTGTCAACAGTTTTTTTATGTGATACTATATCGTCATGCGATATATCGATAGTTGATACATCGAGTCGTGATATAAGAGGCGGTGAGAAGATGACCAAAAAACCAGAAGCGTTTTTGCCATTATCCCAAGCAACGTATTATATTCTTTTATCTCTAAGAGAAATTCGTCATGGCTATGGGATTATGCAGGATGTCGAAGAGGTTAGTAAAGGTGAAGTAACGATGGGGCCAGGTACTTTGTATGGCGCATTAGGTAAATTGGAAAAGCAAGCAGTTATTCAGAAAGCGGATGTACAAGATGATGATCGGAGAAAGTATTATCAACTTACTAATCTTGGAAAAGAAGTGTTGCAATTAGAGTATAAAAGGTTGAAATCTCTAGTAGAAAATTCAGATGAACTTATTAAAGAATTGGGGGAAAAGTAAATGACGGTGAAAAAATTTAGATTGAGGACAGCTCCAGATATCGAGAAGGAGGAGCAGTGGTTAACAGAAATGTCTCGCAAAGGATTACATTTGCAAAAATATCGATTCTTTACGTATCATTTCGAGGAAGATCCAACTAAATCCTATAAGTATCAAATTGATTTTAGACAGGGTCCCAAAAAAGACTACTTTCAATTATACAAAGATGCTGGTTGGGAGCATGTAACGGAATCAATTGGTACATTTCATTATTTTCGTACAGATGCTACACGATCAGATGTTCAGAAGATTTATTCAGATAGTCAATCGATTCAAGATTCCTTTGTAAGAATGCGAGACTTTTATTTATCATTATTTGACAGAAGACTCCCTCTTCCATCGCGAGAAGGTCTTTAGACCAGCGATAAGGGGGAGATGAATGTCAATTGGCTATAGCCAAAAAACATATTGTTGTGATATGATTAGAACATACGTTCCTTGCTAGTGAGGTGAGTCCATGTTAGTTAAAAAAGCGTATAAATTTCGTATTTTTCCTAATCAAAAACAAATCGAGCTAATCAATAAGAC
>NZ_LDUE01000007.1 GCF_001038485.1 Ornithinibacillus californiensis | reverse complement strand
GCCTGAACTAGAAGACTGGCAAAGTCGTCCTTTAAATGAATGTTATCCTTTTGTTTTTGTAGACTGTATGTATACAACCATACGCAATCAATACGAAACTAAAAAGTATGCCGTTTATACTATTTTGGGCTATACAATGGAGGGCAAAAAAGACATCCTTGGCTTGTGGCTAAATGAAACAGAAAGCAAGCATAAGTGGATGCAAATCTTTGATGAAATTAAGGCAAGAGGAGTTGAAGACATCTTCTTTATTTCCATGGATGGTGTATCTGGATTAGAAGAAGGAGCTCGCTCTATTTTCCCTGATGTCACTGTCCAAAGATGTATTGTCCATTTAATTCGTAATTCCATTAAATATGTTCCAAATAAGGATTATAGAGCTTTTACATCTTCTTTAAGGAAGGTTTATGGAGCTCAAAGTCTAAAGGCCTGTCAAAGTACGTTTGAATCCTTTAAGCAACAATGGTCTGCCTATCCTGGAGCTATAGATGTCTGGGAAAGAAACTTTGAACATGTAGAACAATTATTTGACTACGGTAGTGCTGTCCGTAAAATCATGTATACAACTAACGCAGTAGAAAGTATCCACTCTAGTTTTAGAAAAGTAACGAAAAAAGGAGCATTTCCCAACGAAAATGCCCTACTTAAAGTACTGTATTTAAGAGTGAAAGAATTAGAAAATAAGTGGAATGGTGGCGGCTTTATTCAAGGCTGGTCTCTAGCCTTAAACCAACTATTAATGAATGAACGATTGAAGGATAGGGTTCTCAAATATAGCTAGTGTGTATTAGAACTTACACACTTTATTTGACAACCCCCGAACCGCTGACCTCTACACTGTCAGGGAACTTAAATCAATTCCTGCCTAATATTTTAACAAATAGTTTTGCTTGCAGATCTATCTAAACAATTTAAATACCATTTTCACCTGATCTTTATGATACAGAGTTTCGACACCCTTCAATATCCTTGTTTTGTAATATCACTTAAATTGTATCAATACTCTTAAGTTATGACACTATAATTCTAGAATTATTTTATCTGGTACTTTATATAGGTTATGTTGAATTACACATATTAACCTAATGAGTAACTAAAATTTATAGATATGGTAGAATTAAGAATACTAAGATTACTAGAAGGTTACGGATTAACCAAAACATAAGATATGGGTAACTAAAAATAATAATTATTTATGAGGTATTAAAGTAATCATTAGTTTCGTACATTAGCTGGATAAAACTTTATAAGTGTTAAATCTAAAGAAAGAACAAATAAAATGGTACACGAAGAGGGGAAGTTAATTTTGAAAGCATATTATCATTTTTTACAAATCCATGGACTGTTAGTATAATTACGGGAATTGTTGTCTTCTTTATTACTGAAACTATAAAAAGATTTAGAGTAAAAAAGGAATATTATATTAATGTTAGGCAAGCAAATATAGAAGTATTGAAAACATTAAAAATGTTAATTCCAGAAAACAATTTACCAGAAATACATATCATTCGGTCACTTTATTATTCCGCAGCAAGGAAGTATGAAGTTGAAATTACCGATATGGATTCTTTATTTGATATTTTCGATGATCTTACTAAAGATATTATAGAATCAAGTTTTTTAAGTTATAAAGATAAAATGTCTATGTGTAATGAAGTAAATAAAGTAAAAAATGAATTAATAAAAAAGGAAACGGTAACAGTAACTGAGAGATTAGAGGAAGAAATATCTAATAATGATACTTTAAGACCTGTTTTCTATAGGGAAAGAAGATTATATTCAGCAATGTCATCCTTTATAATAGCAAGTATGTTGTTATTTCTACTTCAATATAAAGAAGGGAAAGTGATAAAGATATTGCGTGAATTAGATATGGTTACAATGGTACCAATCCTATTGTTAATATTAGTATTGTTACTAACGGTTTTAAATTTTATTTTATATGAAATGAAAAGGTCAAGAAGAAAAGATGAATGGAGTAAAGATTTCAACGAAGATTAATTTATTTGGGTTACGACTACCTTATTAAAAGTGGCAGACAAATGGCAGATAAAAAGCAGAGCAAAAACTATTAAAAGGATTATTATTGTAAGAAGCAAAAACTAAAAACTTAATCCTCCTAAAATTTAGGTTTAGTATTCTAAAAGCATCTCACAGTAGTGAGGTGTTTTTTTCTTGGGGTAAGTACTAGGGATATTGGAGTCGTTGGTGGGGACGGCTCAATAGAATGAGGTGATGTTATGAAACTAGCAGATCATCTTAGTAGAGAACATCGTAAGAAGCTAAATAAACATAGACATAAAAAGCAACGTAAAGAACGCGTGGATTGGAACGATATCATGGGTGTGAATAGAGATACCTATAGGCGTGGCCGTGGTGGGGTGATTAGGAGGAAGTAGAAATAATTATTCTACTTCCAATTTATTTAGATTGTATTTTCTTGTTTTGCCACTATATTCTTTGTTGAGTTCATCAATGTAGAGGGGGTGGTAATAGAAACAGCCTTCTATTATCATATCCTCAGTTATTTTAAAATCATCTTCGAATAAGTTAATTGTATAAGAATAATTACGACCTGGTGACAATTCAATACTATCAAAACTAGATTGTAGCTTTACTTTATTGATTATTAACGCTACACCACTTAATATTACGTTTTTATTTCCATGGTTAAAAGCGGTAACCTGTATACCAGGAGTGACAGTACAAATTCTGAGTTTACTTTGATTCTAGGGAGATATTCTTTGATTTTAAAATAGCCTAGTATTGAAGAAATAACTGCGCCATAAATAGCTATAATTAGGGAAATGTTCAATATATTAACCTCCTTTCTTAGTGCATTCGACATGTAATATGTAATATCCTGTTATTTTGCAGGAATTTTGATGCTTTTGTCGAATTTTACAAAGTTAGGGGGGATATAGTGAGCAAAAAGAGAAAATCTAATTCTAACAAATTACAGCTGGTATCTATAATTTGTTCTACCTTAACCGCTTTGATTGCAGTGGGGGGTTCCATTTATGTAGGCTTCATATCTAAGGAAACGGTTGTTCATTATGAATACAAAGAAGTACCGAAATGGGATATTGAGAATACTACTGATTACATTCCATTAAAAGTAGGTAATACATGGTTATATACAGGTGAGTTTGAGTATCAAACTGGAGGAGTAGATTCTGTTGTAAAAATACCGGTAGAGTTAGAGGTAAAGGTTGAAAAGAAAATAGATCTTGACCAAGATACAAAGTTGTTTATTTTGAGTAATTATGTGACTAATGCAAGACCACTGTTAGTTGATATTATCCTTACAAGCAAAGATAAGGCTAAATTGGAAGGAAAAGTTCAAAAACTTAAAGATAGTAAGGTAGGAATACTTGTTATTGCTAGTAAAGTATTTTTATTGGATTCAGAGCAAACTCAAAAAATTATAGATTTAGAAAACCATGAACGAGATTCTCTTCCCCTTGCGGGTACCTATTATAATGATTTCTTTACCTATAGAGATCAGCACTTAGAAGCACCTTTATTTGTAGGACAGAGATTTGGAGAAATAGAATATATTATTAGAGATGATTTAAGATATTTCTGGTATGTAAATTCTATGCATGAATATAGTGCACCAGAAAATAATAAAATAAAAACATTTCCAGTTTATGAAATTGTTCATTTAACTGGACCGGATTTTTCAAAGTTATATTTTGAACCTTACATCGGAATAACTAAATACTCTTTTGAACATCGAGGTACCGTTGATGGGATTAATTTAGAACTAATAAAATATAATTTAAATGATTAATAAAAAAATCAATATATCAAGAAGTTAAGACATCTCAATCGAGATGTCTTTTTGTATGGAGTTGATCACATGAATCTCCAGCGCATTAAAGAATTAATTACACAAGATAAACTAGCTAAGTTCTAACAATCAAAAGAGTGGCGTGGACCAGGTGGGAAAAGGGAACAAGCTCTTGAACGTGATAATTATGAATGTCAAGAATGTTAACGACAAGGCGGGGTAACACCCTTAGGAAATCCCCAGGTGAGCACACATAGGAATCCCTACCCACCAAAGGATAAGAAAAGAAAAAATAGTTTAGAAGTTCATCACATCAAAGAAGATAGAAAGTTTCCAGAGCTTGCATTGGTTTTAGATAACTTAGAATCTATCTGTGTGAACTGCCATAACAAAGAACATGATCGATTCGATAAGTATCTGAAAAAGAAAAAGCGTTGGGATGATGAAAGATGGTAAGCATTGATGATCTATTTCATTTATTATTTTTTAAATTGAACTGAATAACTAAAACAGTGAGAATGTAGGTAATATTAGATCCCCTCTAAATATTCGGCCCTTTTTATAGGGGACGTGAAACGGGAGGGGGGATGATACTGTTTTTATAGACCTAACGATAATTAGGATCGCCTCCCAAATAAACCTTGAACATTCTTTTCGAAATCTATATAAAAACAATCATTCGCTGCGCCAATGGACGATGGTGATTTAAGGATAACCTTGTCTTTAAGTGCGGCAGTCCAGCTAAAATTAAGATGAATGGATTAGATGAATCCATTTGAAAGTTAAATAAAATCGCCAAGTCTTGTAGAAATGCATCTTTTGCCATATGCATTTCATCTAAAATAAATACTGGTGTAACCTTTCGTTCTCCAGCCATTCGTTCAATCTCATCTTGTATCTGTCGGAATAGATCTTACCTTACGGTGTTCCCGTTTTAAAAAGATAGTATCCAGAATAGAGGTGTCCTCTAGAAAATTCACATTCTCTAATTGAGAAGAGGGACTGGAATAATGTGCCAGTTTACAGTAGGGAGAAGGATAAATTTTATGATTCTTTTTGAATGAGTATGCTTACTAGACGCCATGTAGAATCTTTTCTTATATTTGTTTATAATCCAGCATCCAAATGAATGGTCGGGTGATACATACCAAATTGCATCAGATCTCATAGGTTCAATATCAGGTTCTATAGGATAAGATGAACTTTGAATCCTAACTTGCCCCTGATAACTAGATGGACTAGGAATTATGTAATGACTATTTTCTAATTCATCTCCATCAAAATGGGAACTATCTATAAAATCAGGACAAATATATGTAGTTCTTGGTGAATGTAAATCAACGTTACTGTAAATTCCGCATTCATTTGTAAATGAATCATAGAAGCCACATGAATTGCTGCGAGTTCTTTTTAAAGAAGTCAAAAAAGGGCCACCTTCCAATATATATGAATATTCTGTATATTAATATTAATATACAGAATATAATGTCAAGGAATAATTTAATAGTAGTAAGGAAACGAAAAAACCCGAATTACTAAATAGTAATTCGGTTTTTTTCGTTTAGTTGTAATTGAGTTCCAGCCTTGAGAGAAACTGGAATCCTTCAGAAAGGGTTGACTTTCTAAAAGTACCATATGAAAGGGTGTTTCAATTGTAATCTATCAATATACCAATAAAAATTCAATCTATGTTCGGTTCCTAGTTAAAATACACGAATGATTTTTCACTGACAAGTCATGTGAAGTGTCACCTCTACTCTTTATACTTTTCAAGTAACTGATCATTAATATACTTAGTCATTTCAGGTGGAATTTCTATAATATCTTGAATTAAAAATTCCTCATCTTCTGAAACTTGAGGTGTTAAATGTACAAGTACCGTTTTACCATTTTCAAAGGAAACTATAGAGAAAGTATCTATTGTTTTATTATCACTATAAGCTTGCTTTACAATTTGATACATCCTCTTCATATTTTCTTCATCATATCCTTCTTTTATTAATGTTCTAAACTGTTCATAATTGTCTTGTCCTGCATATAGTGCCATTAAGGAAGAAGTATTTAAAGGACTATATGGTTCCCAAGCCTTATCATCTTCGCAGGCTGATAGTAATATTAATGATAAAAATAAAGTCCATAGTAACTTTTTCACAACTACACTCCAAATCCGTTTTAATATTATTTGTTTGCACTTCTATAATTTCTTGTTACCCTATATTATACTCTATTTTAGAATTAACTTTACAAGGTTATATTTTTTATTTAATAAACTATTGAAAAACATAAGGGGATACAACCAAATTTATATCCCACCTTTACTTATTAAATATTTAGGACCTTACTCAAAGTCTTGACTATATACTAGGGAGTTAACTTGTTAAATCAAGTTAACTCCCTAAATATAACTAAAAAGTATGATAATTAATAAACTTGTATTGGGAACTCTGGATTAAGGACAGATTCAGAAATACTAGCAGTATTATTATGATTATAGAATTTATATCCATTAACAAATGATGTGACTGCACCACCGTATGGATCAATAAAGGATTTTACTGCAGTATAAGTACTCGCATAGTTTGGTCCGTAAGTTGTATTACTCCTGTCAGTTGTTTTGGAATAAGGTGTTCCACTTCTGTAACCAGCTAAGGTATGACTTGAAGCCACTGTAACATAATTTGATACTAATGATAATTCTTGATTACTATCACTATGACCAGACTTTTTAACGTATGAGAAAGCTACGGTATTCATACTTCTATATGTTACTAAGTGACTATTGTTTGTAACATTTTGGTTTTCAGTAAATAAAAATTCATAAGGTAACCAACTTACAACTGGGACTGCTCCTATTGCTCTTTGCGCAACCAAACTCCCAATATATTTTAGGCCATTAATAGCAATTTGCTTGTTAGTATATAATACTGCACCATTTCTACCATCAGCTAGATTTGAATTTCCGTTTTTACCTGTGGCAATTACTTGTTGTATTTCATAGCTTGTTCCATTATAGTTGTATGTAGTTCTATAACTTCTCCAATCTACTGTACTTGTATCAGGAGGAATATATGCCATTGGTGCAATGGCTTCTTCACCTGATGGTTGGGTGTTTTGTTTTAATGCATTTAATTCAGTATCATTGAGTTTGGAGACACCAAGTTTAGAAAGCTCAACTTCAATTTCTTCTTCAAAATCATCACCTGAATTCTTAGAAAATACACTAAGTTCACTTGAGGATTTTACTTTTTCTAATTCTTTGTTTGCTCTATGTTCTGTAAGCATTGCTATAAGTTTGTTGATTTTTTCAATTCTTTCTTGCTCGTTTTTGTTTTGCATTTCTTGTGCTTTACTATTTTTATTTTGAATTTCTAGACCTCTGTTATTCTCATTTTTATAGCCGTTATTATTATTTGATGCATTTGCTATTACTGGAAAAACAAGTAGCAAAATTAAACATATCATTGAAATTTTTCGTATCATGTCTATATCCCCGTTTCTTTTAATTAATATAATTTTAATTTGGCCTAAAAATTCTACTCAGCGATTACATGTAAATTAAAATAGCTCCCCCTTCTTTACATTGATCTACCTATAATCTCACCTCCTGACAATTTCTTCTACAAATTTTTACTTAATTTGCAAAAAAAATGAAGATGATTTAGATATTCTACAATTTTTTTACTTTTCCTTCTTTTTGAAATATTTCCCAAGTTGCATGCAGTGCAAGCCAGTATTTGGTGTTTTTAATGAACAACTTTCCTGGAAAGGAATAGATTAGTATACATAAATAAAGGATCTGTTGTAGATAAGTAATTTTCTCTGTGTAGGATTAATATGATGACTAACTTGAATAAAAGGTATACTGTAGTATTTATAGTAAATAAAATATCTACAATTCCTTGATTCAGAAGGATTTACAGGTATTTGATATTATCGTATAAATAGACTCTCTTACAAAGAGGTAAAGGCTCTAAGATATTTTTAATTATAAGTTTATTATTTATCTGTAAAATAATTGAACTAAATTGATCGATGAGGAATTTTATAGTGGAATAAAATTTGTAATAAGAGTTATTAAAATAAAAACAGACAGGTGAAGGAAAACTTGTCTGTTTTTATTGTTGTATATTTAAAAATTATACACATATTATACACATTGCATTAGTAAGACCTTAGTAAATCAACAGTTACAGACCTAGTTCGACCCCGATCACCGGTATAAGTTTAAATGCTTAATTTTACTTTCTAGGGCAAATCAGCAAATATATTTTGGAAATTTCCTTCAAGGAAATTTACCATCTTCGTTGCCTGAAATGCCCAAGTCTTACCTTTGGACTCAGGATAGTAAACAAACCCGCCATTATTAACATCAAGTATTTTTTTGAACCTTTGAGGATAAAGGATATTTTCTTTAATCCACTCTTGTTTCTTATTTATACGAGTCTCAAGATCTTTCATACTCCAATAAACACCAGCCAATTCATTTTGTTTCATTTGCTTATACTCAACTTTTGTTATGAGCACCATGTCGTCTGGTATTGTAATTACAACTTCGGCTTTTATTTTTTGCACACTTTACCCCACCTTAAGAATTAGTTAACTAAGATGTTTTTCCCTTAATAGCTCAAACTCTTTTAAACATTTTCTTTATTATTTTTACAGTCTATATAAAAGTGTAACAAGGATTGTAACTATTTTAACATTAGTACTTTGAGCATAATTAATCTCAATGCTAAAAAAATCAATTATATAATATTTAATTTCGCCCCAGTTTCGCCCCAAAACGACTGTATTACTCAAAAGTTAATAAAACTGTTACAAAAATAAAAAGGACTCAACCCCAATAAAATAAGGGTTTGAGTCCTATCTTTATCAATGGAGCATAGCGGGCTCGAACCGCTGACCTCTACACTGCCAGTGTAGCGCTCTCCCAGCTGAGCTAATGCCCCTTAATTTACTAAGCTTATTATACTCATTTTAATCTCATATATCAATATAATAAGAATACTAGTATAGTAGTTGGTGAAACAGTTTACCAACTAATTTCGTCAAATAGATATGGTAAAAAACTGGAGAAGGAGTGATTTTGGGTTGAAAAAAATATTTATATTAATTGGCATAACATCTGTCCTTCTCATTATCATTGCAGCTATATTGATTGGTAAAAATATGGTCGGTACACAAATGACCTTTTCAGCAAAGGATGCCTATGAATTGGAAAGATTTCCGTTTGAAAAGACGATAATCAGACAACCTAGTGAATCCAATGTATTAATTAAAGATATCTTCCAACAGGCAAAAGAGGGTAAGGTACCAGCTATTTCTGTTATTGCTGGTGAATCATCACTTGATGAGATTATAGGTCAATGGGGTGAACCGGATAACTCCATTACTGCAGGTGATGGTGTTTATATCGATTATGCTGACGTAACGTTTGGATATAGAGAAAATATCGTATTTGATGTCCGTTCCTCTGCTGATAATATAACTAGAATACACTTTGAAGACATTACGAAATTCATGGGTGAGGCGGATGAACAACGATATTTTAAAGATGATTCCGTAGACCAAATAATCTTGGTTTATCAGGTAAATGACGTGTATCAGTTAAAGTGGATATTGCCAAGACCTACGGATGCCGATCCGAATCCAATGGTTCATCATATCTCAGTTTATACTGACCCTACTAAGTTAGCAGAGAAAGAACCGAGCTTACTAGAAACAATGACCCTAGATGAAAAAATTGGTCAAATGATTATGGCTGGGATTGAAGGGACAACACCCACACCCGAAACTATTAACCTAATTGAAGACTACAAGGTTGGAGGAATTATTTTTTTCAGTGATAATTTAACGAGCTACAGTCAATCCTTGCACTTTATAAATGGCCTAAAACGAATTAACGCTGTAAATAAAGTTCCATTATTTTTATCGGTGGACCAAGAAGGCGGGCGAGTAAGAAGACTACCTGGATTAGAGGAGCTTCCTACGAATAAAGATATAGGGTTAAGAAATGACCCAGAGCTTTCATATCGAATTGGTAATATTTTAGCACAAGAGCTAAAGGCATTTGGTATGAATGTAAACTATTCACCTGTGATTGATGTGAATAGCAATCCTGACAATCCTGTTATTGGTGACCGAGCATTTGGAGATGATCCTAACCTAGTTAGTAAGCTTGGTATCCAAACAATGAAGGGGATGGAGGATGAAAATATTATCCCAGTGATTAAACACTTTCCAGGGCATGGTGATACGTCAGTAGACTCTCACCTGGAATTACCTCGTATTGATAAAAGTTTACATGAGCTTCACGAGATTGAATTGGTCCCATTTATCAAAGCAATAGATGCGGGAGCAGAAGTGGTAATGGTTGCACATATTCTGTTTTCGCAGTTAGATTCCGAGTATCCTTCCTCGATGTCGAAACCGATTATTACGGATTTACTAAGGAAAGAGTTAGGTTTTGAGGGAGTTATTGTTACGGATGATATGATGATGGATGCGATTGAGAATCATTATGAAGCAGGTGAAGCGGCTGTTCAGTCTGTGAAGGCGGGTAATGATATTATTCTCATTAGTGAGCATTATGAAGAAATCGTAGAGTCATTCGAAGCGATTAAGTCAGCAGTTGAATCTGGTGAAATTAGTGAGGATCGTATTGATGAAAGTGTTCAGAGAATACTAGATTTAAAGGATAAGTATGAGATTCATCATGAACAAGTAGAATATCAGGATTTACAGGCGATAAATGACCGAATTGAAGACGTGTTACAATAGGCTGTTCTAATGAACAGTCTATTTTTGTGCAATTTAAAATATATTGCTTATTTAAGTCTAAAGTCCGAAGTAATTAGCCTGGGTATATATCACTGTTTTAACTAATATTATAGGGACTAAGTACTGATTATTCGTTTCTTTACAAAAAGTTAATAGAATCAGTCAATTTATTGTGGTATTAATGAAATGTAAGATGCAATTCTGTTATACGAATCTATGGAATGTGGAGGGTAAAAATGAAAAAAGCATCGATTAAGAAGTTGTTCAACCTATTTCTTATTTTTTCACTAGTTTTCATGAATACACCTATGGTATTCGCGGAATCTACACCTAGTGACGAAGGGACTCTTGCCGATGATCTATTTATCTCAGAATATATTGAGGGTGGATCGTATAATAAGGCATTAGAGATCTTTAATGGGACTGGAGAGACGGTTGATTTATCAACCTACACACTAGAGTTGTATAGTAATGGTGCGCTATCTCCAAGTCAATCGTTAGACTTAACGGGTACATTAGAACATGGTGATGTTTTAGTATTAGCTCATGCAAGTGCAAGTACAGCAATTCTAGATGTAGCTGATATCACGAATAATTCTGTGATTAATTTTAATGGTGATGATGCAGTTGCACTAAAGAAAAATGATAGTTTACTAGATGTACTCGGTACTATAGGAGTAGATAGTGATTATGCGAAGGATGTAACCCTAGTAAGAAATGCATCCATTACTGCACCTACCTCTACTTATAATGCATCAGAATTTACAGACCAAGGGAAAGATAATTTTACATACTTAGGATATCACGAGATGGATGGAGTTAATCCAGGAGATCCAGGAGATCCAGGAGAACCCGGTGAACCAGGTGATGTTACTCCTATTAATGATGTTCGTAATTTAGCGGATGGTACAGTGGTAACTGTGGAAGGTGTTGTATTAGCAGATAGTGCTGCTATTAGTAACCCTGGACAGTTCACAACATATATTCAAGATGATTCTGCTGGAATCAACCTATTTGCTTTTGAACAAGGTGATCTACCTGCTTTAACAAAGGGTGACAAAGTTAAAGTGGTTGGAGAACTTGCTTCTTATAATGGTTTAAAAGAGATTGTACCAACTTCTATTGAAGTGTTGGCACAAGATCAGGCTTTACCTGAAGTACAAACGATTACTCTAGAGGACTTAAATAATCCTGCAGTAGCAGAAGCTTATGAAGGCGAATTAGTTCAAGTTAATGCCTTTATTAGCAATATCCCTGGAAGCCCAGCTGGTGGGGGATATAATGTATCGATAGTAGATGATGAGTTTAATGGAACGACTCTACGAGTAATGCAAAATGCATTAGACATTACACAAGTAGAATCAGATAAATGGTATGACATTACAGCGATAGTAAGCCAATATAATGACTATCAATTAATTCCAACGGAGCAAGCGGATATCCAGCTAGCTGCTGAACAACCAGATCCACCGTCTGCAAAGGGGTATTATGAAACTACGGTTGCGAGTATTACAGATGGGGATACGATTCGTATTTCATCACCAGTCTTTGGTGAAACGAGAGTGCGTTTCTTAAACATGGATACTGCGGAGACTTATGATGCCCATAATAAGGATCCAGAACGTGCTGAAATCAATGCAAACCAACAGTATTACGGTAATTTAGCTAAGGATTACATTAGTGAATTATTACAACCGGGTGATGAAATTCTCCTGAAAATTGGTGAAGAACCAACAGATGACTATGGTCGTATTTTGGCTGAGGTTATTCGCAAAGAAGATAATCTTAATATTAATTTAGAAATGGTTGCACAAGGCTATGCTTCAACGTACTTCCTTGCGCCAATTGATGAAGAGGCATATCCAGCGTATCAAGAAGCTGTAAGAGAAGCAAAGGCTGCTGGACTTGGAATCTGGAATCCTGAAAACCCATTACTTGAGTTACCATTTGTTTTCCGTGCATTTGATGACCAAAAAGGTTTATTACGTTATGTTGGTAACTCCGACACAATGGAATATGTCGCTCCAGAAGATTGGGCAGATGTTCCAGTTGATAAACGAATCTTCTTCAGTAGTCCAGAAGAAGCTGAATCTTATGGATTTAGGCCAGCCGATGGTGAAGGAAACGAAGACCCTAACATTCTAGAAGTACAGCTATTAAGCATGAATGATCTTCATGGAAAGATTGACCAGGAATACATGATTGACCCTGATGGTGATGATGTAGATGATATGCATGGACGTATGGATTACACTGCTACTGCAATAAAGGAACGTGAAGCAGAAAATCCAAACACATTAATTGTTCATGCAGGTGATATGATTGGTGGAAGTTCACCAGTTTCTGGGCTTTTACAAGATGAGCCAACAGTTGAAATCATGGAGGAAATTGGTTTTGATGTTGGTACAGTCGGTAACCATGAGTTTGATGAAGGTTTAGACGAACTTCTTCGTATGGTAAACGGTGGAGAACATCCAGAAGGTAAGGGAACAGAAGGCTATGATGGCATGAACTTCCCAGTGCTTTGTGCGAACTGTGTTTATGAAGATACAGGTGAAACATTCTTAGATCCATACTATATTGCTGAAGTGGATGGGGAAGAGATTGGTTTTATCGGTGTGAATACTGTAGAAACCGTTAATATGGTAATGCCTTCCTCTCTAGAAGGAATTGCTTTTACAGATGAGGCTGAAGCTGTTGATCAAGCAGTTGCAGAACTTACGGCACAAGGTGTTAAAGCAATCGTCGTACTAGCACATATGCCTGCCTATCAATCTGGTGCAAGTGCAACAGGTGCTGCTGCTGATTTAGCAAATACGGTAAATGATGAAGTGGATATTATTTTCGCAGCACATAACCATGCAGTAAATAATGCTGTAGTTGATAATAAGCTAATTGTTCAAGCGAATGAATATGGTAAAGCTTTTGCCGATGTTGATATTAAAATTGATCGTACAACTGGTGATATCGTTGCAAAAGAAGCAGAGATTGTATTTGTAAAACAAAGTGATTACAAACCAGACACAGTGGTAGCAGAAACATTAAATTATTTTGCGGAAGCTATTGCTCCAATCATTAATGAAGTCGTGGGATATAACGCTCAAGACTTAACTGGTAGCTATGCAAATGATGGGGACCACGGGTTAGGTAATTTAATTGCAGATGGAATGAAATGGACGATGGATAGTGACTTTGCTATGCAAAACGGTGGTGGAATCCGTGATGAGTTATTAGCTGGTCCGATTACTTGGGGTGAGCTATACAATATCCTGCCATTCGGTAATACATTAATGACAGTTGAGATTACTGGTGCAGATCTTTACCCTATCCTAAATGAACAGTTATCTGGGTATGGAGCTGACTATAGTATTTCTGGCTTCCGTTATACATTCAATCCGGAATTACAGGAAGTAGTAGATATTACATTAGCCGATGGTTCTCCAATCGATATGGATGCTGTTTACACTCTAACAGTAAATAACTATATGGGTACATCCGATGGCCCGATTAACGATTTAGGTAAAAACCCTGTGATGGGACCAGTAGACGTGGATGCGGCAGTGGAATTTGTTCGTAGCTTAAACAGTTCAGAAGATAATCCAATTGTCTACGATGCTGATGGAAGAATTGCTACAACTGATGAGGTTCCAGGTGAAGAACCAGAAGAACCTGAATTAGTAGAAGTTCCTGTTAAGAAAAACAATGGAACGGCAACCGTTCATACGAAGGATTTAGAAGTGCTTGAGCAAGGTGCACATGTCGTAATGAACATATACAACGAAAAGAAACCTAGAAAACTACTATTGAATAAAAAACAAGTGGATATTCTAAAAGCTAAAGACATAACACTTGTTGTAACCAATGGTACTACTTCGAAGACATTTGTTATGGCAGATGTGAAGGATAAAGTTTTGAAGGTAAGTTTAGAAGATTAATAGAAATAGGGTATCTCCTTTCGATAGGGGGTACCCTATTTTATTTCTAAAAAGCAAGAAAGGGTAGCATTGTAGCTACCCTTCCCTTAATAATCATGGTGTCCATGCATTATGCAGAATTCCAACTAGTTTCCATTCATTGTTATAAGGTTCAAATATTAGTGTTACATGTACCCAACTTAGATCCTCACCAGGTACTGTTTCATGGAAAGCGTACTGTACCATGTGGGCATCTGGGAACATCCCTCTAATATTTTCAGTGAAAAACTCAGGTGCTGTTAAGTTTTGTTGATTAACATAGACAGCATCGGGTTCTTGTTGTGTGTACACATAGTCATTGAAGTACTCTTGTGGTGTCATTTCAATTGGTAATCCACTTCCGCCACCATAACCCCAATGATATACGGTTTGGTCTTGTAATAATTCTGGGATAGCTTCTGCTTCAAACGTTACCGGTTCAGTTTCTTCTGTCATTGGATTCCACGTTAATTGTAAAAATGGTGCAAATAGTAATCCTTTTTCAGGATGGACAAGACTAGCCAGTTCACTCATATTGTTTTCTGCTAGTAAGTTGAATACATCCTTTGCACGCTCTGCTACTCCAGGTTGCTTGTAGATAAGTTCGAGATATTCAATATCTGTCTCCGCTTTTGGATAGGTAACAGTCCCATCATAGGCAAACCGAATTTCATATTTTCCAAGATTATATGAAATGAATCGTTTATCTTCACTCATATGATTGGAGCTAGGCTCTCCTAATGAACTTTCTATATCAGCAACCGTTACGTTATCTCCAGGATTTAGCTCGTAACGATAAGCTGTGTAGAGGTCTTGACCATCAGGTTTGATAAAGATATGGTCCCCGTATACATCTGCAGTACCGCCCTCTACCGAGAATGACTCAAATGGTTCTCCGAATTGTCCAGGGAAGGTACTAGGATCTGCTGGCATTTGAACTGCTTCAAGGCCTGGTAATCTGCCAATAGAGGCACCCCACCTTAAACTATTCTTTACTCCGAGCATCTCTGATAGGTTAGGGATCTGGCTGACCAGCCAAGATTCTAACTCATACCCTTCAACCAGTTCTGCTCCATGTTGAATGAGTAAGTCGCCTATTGGCTGATTATTATATTTCCCTGCCATCCATAAGACACTGACCTCACTGTTTGGTGTCACCGTTGTATTCGGATCGGCCCCGGCCTCGAGTAATAGCTTCAAAATTTCCGTTTGGTGTCCATACACTGCTTTTACTAATGCGTTATGGTCACGTGCGTTTCGATGTTCTAAGTCTGCACCACTATTTACTAATACAGAGGCTACTTCAGTACTAGTTGTCAAAGTAAGTGGTGTATCCTTATCACCGTTGGTTGTGTTTGGGTTTGCTCCGGCTTTTAATAACTGTGGAACGATTGTGTCTAGGTTTTCTTTTGCTGCGATAAGTAGTGCTCTATCAGGATTGGCACCTTCCTGGATATAGTGGAGGACAGTTTCCCAATTTCTTTCGCTTGGTGCTTTAGCGAGCTCGTTATCCAGTGATTCTTGGACATTCTCCGGCTCCTCTGGTTCCTCTACTGGTTCTTCTTCGACATCCTCTACTACTAAATACTCTTCCGTAAAGAAAATCTCTTTGAAGTCATGCCATTTTGAAGCTTCGATTTCATATTTATTTCCATCAATCATAACGACATTGGAATCAGTAAAATGGAAGGTTTCTAGTGAATTGCCATTTTCCTGATAAACTTCGATTACTTCTCTATATTGTATATTTGTTGCTTCTGTTTCGGTAAATTGCATCTCACCGATTGTTTCATAGAATAGATTAATGATGGTTCGGTCATCAGATACATAAGTATCTTCATTCATTTCCCCGCTAATTTTAGTTATATCTTCATCTACAAAACTGGAAAAGGTGAGCTGGGTAGGTTGTGGTTGTTCTTGACCTAGATTCCCATACACTAATACTGCAAATAGTAGCGCTGCGGCTAAAGCCCCTATGGATGCAGTTATTGCTTTATAATTAAACTTTTTCTTTGGACTAGTTTTTGGTGTTCTTGTGTTTAAGATGGTTCTCTTGATCTGTGTCTCTTTTTCTTTGGACAAGTTAGGCTTTGGCATCAATCGTAAGCTCTCATCTAGCGACTCTAGATTCAGTCTCTTCATAAGAGAAACACCTCCTTAACTCTTCTTGTAATGCAGTTTTTGCCCGATGATGTGTCGACTTTACTTTACTCTCACTCCATTTCAATATGTTGGCAGTTTCCTGTACAGAAAGTTCTTTTATACCTCTTAAGATGATCACATCTTGATAATTTGGTTTTAATTGTTGAATGCATTCATATATTGCTTTTGTGTTTTCATTTAAGTCCAGGATTGTTTCAGGAGAAGTATCTGTTTTAGGTTCATTCGCTGGGTCTAGTGGAACAGTATCAGCATACTTTTTGGACTTTTTCTTTCTTGATTCATCAATGGCTAAATTGCGCGCAATACTAAATAGCCAAGTCTTTGGTGTTGAAGTCTCTTTAAATCCATTAAACCCTTTTAATGCTTTAATAAAGACTTCCTGCAGTAAGTCTTCCGCATCACTAGGGCCAATTCGGTATATTAAAAAGTGGTAGATATCATTTCCATAGCGTTCAAACCAATCTGATATTATTTCATTATGCGACACAATACATCACCTCCTGGTTTCATATAATTAGACGTACAAAATAAAAATAAATTGCATTTTATCTTATTTTTTTAATAAATGGGCGCTGTGTTATAATGATTCTAACGTATGTAAACGCTTTTTAGTCTATTTTTTTTGTATACTTATACTATATAGTAGAAGTAGTTTTAGTGTATATAGTTAAAGGGGGGGGACTACATTGCAAGATAATAAACAGAACTGGAATAAAATCGCTAATCGAGAGGCATTAATTGGGATAGGTTTAGCAATCTTTAACTTTATTTGGTGGTATGCTTTTGCATATGGTTTAGGAAGTAAGGATCCAGAGGAGTATAGCTATATTTTTGGCTTGCCAGATTGGTTCTTTTATAGCTGTGTCCTTGGATTTATTGTCATGGTAGTTTTAGTGATAATTGTAGTAAAGGCATTCTTCGTCGAGATTCCCTTTGAAGATGATGAAGGGGAGGAACAGTTATGAACTTAGTTGCAATTATTCCGTTATTTATTTTTCTAGTCGTTATCTTTTTGGTAGGTCTATATGCTAGTAAGTATGTGCAATCCTCTAAATCCTTCATGCAAGAGTACTTTTTGGGTGAACGGAGCCTTGGTGGGTTTGTTTTAGCGATGACCATGACTGCTACATATGGAAGTGCGAGTAGTTTTATTGGAGGACCTGGAACGGCTTATACGCAAGGGTTAGGATGGGTACTTCTTGCGATGTCACAAGTTGTTACTGGATATTTTGTCTTAATGATTTTAGGGAAGAAGTTTGCTATTGTAACCCGTAAATATAAGGCGATTACGATGGTAGATTTCTTAAAAGAACGATATAAATCATCAGTAGTAGTTATCCTATCTGCGATAAGCATTATTGTGTTTTTATTCTCTGCCATGGCAGCACAGTGGATTGGTGGAGCCAGATTAATAGAATCGTTAACGGGAATGTCTTATACAACGGCATTATTTATATTTGCTGTATCAGTTCTAGTATATGTAACCATCGGAGGATTCCGCGCGGTTGCATTAACAGATGCGATTCAGGGTAGCTTCATGTTCGTCGGTACGTTAATCCTACTCATTGCCACAGTTATCGCTGGTGGTGGTATTTCAAATATAATTGCAGATTTAGCTGCTGAAAATCCTAATCTTATAACGCCATTTGGTGCTGAGGGTAATTTAACACCTGCATATGTATCTTCTTTCTGGATTTTAGTTGGTGTAGGGGTTGTTGCATTGCCGCAAATAGCAGTACGCGCCATGTCTTATAAGAGTGCCAAGTCTATGCATCGTGCTTTAATCATAGGAACGATTGTTGTCGGATTTATTATGTTAAACATGCATTTAATTGGTGTATTTGCAAGACCAATCATCCCTGGAATCGATGTGGGAGATAAAGTAATGCCATTAATTGCACTGGAAACAATGCCTGCCTGGTTAGCTGGTATCGTTCTTGCGGCGCCAATGGCAGCAATTATGTCGACAGTTGATTCATTATTAATCTTAGTCAGCTCTACAGTCATTAAGGATGTCTATATGAACTATATTCGTCCGGATGCTAAGCAACAGACTGTAAAGAGGATGAGTATGGCTATCACAGCAATTCTAGGAATTATTGTATTTATTATGGCATTGGATCCGCCAGATTTAATTATTTGGCTAAATCTATTTGCATTTGGTGGACTGGAAGCGGCATTTATATGGCCGGTAGTTTTAGGTCTCTATTGGAAGACCGGGAACAAATATGGTGCTATTGCATCTATCATTATAGGGGTAGGGTTATATACGTTATCTGACCTTTTACCAAAGTTATTGCCAGCATTTACGGATATGTTCCAAACGGTCTTTAAGCCATTTGGTATGCATGCAGTAGTGATGCCGGTTGTCGTATCATTCTTTGCTTATATTATCGTGAGTCTGTTAACTAAAGGAAAAATTCCTAATGAATTAAAACCAACTTACTAAGCAATCAGCGCTCTTAGCAAAAGAGCGCTTTTCCTATATGTATCGTAGTGAGGTGTCTATTATGGAGAGAATTATCTTATTTGATGGCGTATGTAATTTCTGTAATTCTAGTGTCCAATTTATTATTAAAAGAGATCCAAATGGGCTTTATAAGTTTGCTTCACTTCAAAGTACAACTGGAGAAAGACTTAAGAAGGAAAATGAAATTCCTGAGGATTTGGATAGCTTTATATACTTAGAAGGGAACAACGTATTTGATAAATCAACTGCCGTACTTAAAGTATGTAAAGGGTTAAAAGGACTGTGGAAGCTTTGTTACATTTTTATTGTTATACCAAAACCCCTTAGAGATGTCGTATACAAATGGATTGCGAGGAATCGGTATAAGTGGTTTGGGAAAAGAGATTCCTGTATGCTTCCTACGCCTGAGCAAAGAAATCGATTTCTCGATACGTAATCTCAGACCTAAGACGGAGGGGAAATACTTCATAGGTATGTTGTTAGCTGGCTGAAATCTTGTAAACTAGAATTAAGTTATTAAAATGCAGGGGGATGTAAGTATGGGGACTGGTTTACTGAATAGGTTGTTTGGCACTTCGAGGAGGAAAACTTATCAAGAAGAGTCATTAAGTATTCAGAAGGTGAAAGATCTAATTATCTCAGCTGATATTGCTGAAGTAACAATTAAGACACACTCGTTACCTAGGGTTGATATTACATTTGAGTCCTATGAAGGCGGACCTAAGTTAGAAGTCGACCAAACGGATGAAACCTTAAAAATTATGGCGAACAAAGAAGAAAAAGGTGTGACCTTTGTTTGGGGTAACTTACCGAAGTGTCAGTTGAATTTATCGCTTCCGGTAGATATCGCGGATACGTGGGATATTTCAGCGACATCTGGGAAAATAACCGCGGACAGTATTGTGACTGGAAGACTTTGGGCAAAAGCAACCTCTGGAGTCATTAAGTTATCCAACATTACTGCTGGACATCTGACTGCAAATACAACATCGGGCAGACTATATTTGAATGAAATAAAAGCAGAAAAACTATCCTTTTTAGCAAACTCTGGGAAAGCAGAAGTGTTCTCATCTTATGGAGATATTAAGGGGCAGGTTGGCTCAGGTGTGATGCTAATATCAGGTGTTAAAGGAGAAGAACTAGATGTAAAAGCTGGTTCTGGTAAAATAACACTAAAAGAAGTCTACATGAAAGAAGCCTTAGTACGAGCGAATTCAGGTGGTATTGCTGCCGAAAATTTCTGGGTAGAGACAACCAATACATCGGTCGGATCGGGAAAAATTAATATAAGAGATTTTCGAGGATCGGTTAAGGGCAACGCAAATTCTGGGAATATAAACATTTCTGTATCTGAGAACGCGAACTTGGATTTAAAAACGGGAAGTGGCAATATTCATGTGGAATTTCAGGAATTTGAGCTTAATACTTCCTATGATATAAAGACTGGTTCAGGAGATGTAATCACCAATCTCCCAATGAGCCTAGAGAAACGTGAAAAGCATCATTTGATAGGAAAGACAGGTAACGGCGACCATTTAATACGCCTCCGCACCGGATCAGGAAGAGCAGTCCTTTACACAGCAAAGTCATCACTCATTAAACAGGGGAAAGGGAATACCTTATAATTTGATATAAAAAGAGAACGAGGTTTGGATAAAACTAAATCATTTAATCATAGAGAGGAACGATGAGTCCATATCAGCTCCGGAAATATACGTAGACTCCTGCGGGAGGAAAGGCATCGGTGAGACCCCGCAGTGCGTTAGCACGAGGAGGCTCACCAGCCGCCCGCGGAAAGCGAAGTATATTTCCGGAGCGGGGTATATGCACTGACCATCGTTCCTAAGTTCATTCCCTAGTAGATTATTAAAGTTTCGCTTTAGCAAGTTGTTCAAAATAATAAAGAGACTCTGGATTACTTAACGAGCCTTTGTTTGCTACTTTTTCAATCGGTTGCCCCATCAGTATCTTTTTCACCGGTATCTCCAGTTTTTTACCATTTAAAGTTTTCGGTAATTCCTGAACCGGAATGATTTCTGTTGGTACATGTCTTGGTGAACATTGTGTTCTTATCTGCTGTTTGACTGCACGAATGATGTCTTCGTTTAGCTCCTGACCCTCATTCATAATTACAAACAGTGGAACAAAGGAATCTCCATTTTCTAAAGGGATATCCACTATTAAACTATCAGCAATTTCTTTAACTTGATCCACAGCACGATAGATTTCACTTGTTCCGATCCGAATTCCACCACGGTTAATTGTCGCATCCGATCGGCCGTAAATCACACAGGTACCTCGCTCCGTAATTTTAATATAATCACCGTGACGCCATATCCCTGGATACATATCGAAGTAACTATCATGCATTCGACTGCCATCTTCATCATTCCAAAAGTAAATTGGCATAGCAGGGAACGGCTTCGTTAGAACTAATTCTCCTACCTCATCCATCACAGGTTCGCTGTGCTCATTAAAGCTTTCAATCTTTGCACCAAGTCCTCTACATTGAAGTTCACCTGCATAGACAGGCAGTATTGGTACTCCTAGGATGAATGCGGTGCATACATCTGTGCCACCACTAATAGAAGCAATGGATAGGTCTGCCTTCACATGGTCATAGCACCATCTAAAACCCTCGGGAGGTAGTGGAGACCCTGTTGAGCTAATGGATTTCAAATGACTTAGATCAAATTCCTTTCCAGGAGAAAAGTCATCCTTCATACACGCTGTAATATAGCTTGCTGATGTACCGAAAATGGTCATCTTAGTCTCTTCAACAAACTTCCATAGCATCTTTTTATCAGGATATGCAGGATTGCCATCATACAAGATGATGGTACTTCCCGTAAGTAATCCGCTGACTAAATAATTCCACATCATCCAACCTGTTGTAGTAAACCAAAAGAAACGATCATCCTCATGTAAATCCGTGTGGAAGGTTAATGCTTTCAGGTGTTCTAATAGAATTCCACCTTGGCTATGGACAATTGGCTTCGGTTTACCCGTTGTTCCTGATGAGAAAAGAATCCATAAGGGGTCATTAAAATCAACACGTTCATAAGTTAGTTCCTGATTCTTATTGATTACTGCATCTTCCCATAGATGTACAGCCTTTATGCCAGTAAATTCTTCATCTGGATTTAGATAGGGAATTGCAATGGTAGCTTCTAGCGTTGTTAACTCTGCTTGGATTTCCTTTACTACTTCCATTCGGTCAAATTCTTTTCCACCGTATCGATATCCGTCCACCGTTATCATGACCTTAGGTTCAATCTGCTTAAACCGGTCTATTACGCTTTGTTTTCCGAAATCAGGGGAAGCGCTAGACCATATTGCACCAAGACTAGCTGTAGCAAATAGAGCTACTAACGATTCGTAAATATTGGGGATATAGGCAACTACTCGGTCGCCTTTTTGGACACCGAGGTCTTTTAAGGTTTGTTGAAGTGCAGCCGTATCTTGATAAAGCTTTTCCCAAGTAACCTCATTATTCTTTGTCCGAACTTCAGATGTATGGATAATTGCTGTTTTATCCTTTTTATAATTCTTGAAAATATGCTCTGTGTAATTGACTTTTGTCCCTTCAAACCACCTAGCGCCAGGCATTTGATACGAGGAGAGCACGTTATGATAATCCCCAGTGGATTGAATCTCGAAGTATTCCCAAATCGATTCCCAAAATGCTTCCACATCATCAACAGACCATTCCCAAAGTGAGGAATAGTCTTCTAAAGATAATCCTTTATTATCTTTTAACCATTGCATATATGTACTAATATTTGCCTGTTCGATTCGGTCATTATCTGGCGTCCAAAGTAGTTCGCCTTCTTGAATTTGTTTCATGTAATTCCTCCCCCGCTATTCATACCTAATTTTATTATATGAAAACGGTTTCTATGTGTAAAGAATGGACAGACATTAGTAGAACAAAGAAAAACCCATTACGTAATAATGGGTGTGTAAGTCTACTTCTCTGCTAGTTTATCTGCAAATGCCTTCATATAAGGCGGTAAGTCTGGCGGACGGCGGCTGGAGATGATGTGTCCATCAGTGATAACAGGTTCATCATACCAAGTTGCACCTGCGTTTGTCATATCATCCTTGATACCAGGCGTACTCGTTACTTTTTTACCTTGAAGGATATTAGCTGAAATCAGTACCCATCCAGCATGACAAATCTGTCCAATCGGCTTTTTCGCCTCATCCATCTCTTTTACGAATTGTAAAACTTCAGCGTATCGTCTAAGTTTATCAGGTGCCCAACCCCCAGGTACTAAGATTGCATCATAGTCGTCGGAATTTATATCACCAAAAGCATAATCCGATTCCGCTGGGACACCATATTTTCCTTTATATTGTTTCTTCGCTTCATTTCCTACTAGGTGAACGGTCGCACCTTCTTCTTGTAAACGTAGGATAGGATACCATAATTCTAAATCCTCAAAATCATGTTCAACAAGTGCGATAACTTTCTTATTTTTTAACCGCATCTACTCACCTCCGTCTATAAGTTTAACAGAAAAATGAATGTAATATGTAATAGAAGACCACAGATTTGGGTCTGTGGTCTTTAAACTGGGCGTTCTCCAAATTTTATAAATGTATTTTCATCCTCTACAAGTCCACAGGAACCACACTGGATCCGATACTTAGGACCATTGTATTGCGTATGGAATGGCTCGATATCGCTATTTGAATAATCATTTAAAATATCGCCTGTTTGTGGATCGAGTTTAACCGGTTTTGCAACTTGCTCAATAATATTAAAGCGTGAACGATTGGTTTTGCAATTTGGACATCTGTATTTATGTGCCATGTTACACACCTCCATCGTTAGTATGAAACCATCACAAGATTTTATACTAGGAGACAAACTAGAAAAGGCGCTTTAGCTTAGAGAATAGTGTTGATTTATTATCTTCGTCTTTAGAGGGGGAGGATGGCTCTTTTTCGGTTTCCTCTTCCATAAAGATGTTTTCCTTATCAATAGCATAGTCATACGTTAAAACGGCACCAATATCCGTATCAACCTCTGTATTGGATACTACCGTATACGGGATATTGTACTTATTTGCTAGGTCCTTTTCTGCCTTTAAGTACTTCGACGCAATTTCCCCGTTAAATAATAGTTTTGCATCTTTGTTGTTTTTCATATTTTCCTCTAAGGCGAGGAGGCCTTTATCTGTCATTACCTGGCCGATCTTTAAGGCTATTACGATGCGTTCACGTAATGTGCCAAGAAAATAATCTCGTTCCTGTTGCTTCGGTAATCGCGTACCATATATTCCTTCTGTAAGATAATCTTCTACATTTTTCTTGCTCATTTTGGATACCTCACTTTCTTCTAATTTTAAGGAGTTTAGCTATTTATTGCAAAAATTAAAGAGGAATATGACTTTATATGAAGAACTATTCTAGAGAGGGGGATTACTATGTACGATATTCTGATAGGAATAATAGTTATTGCTGTTATCTTATATCTGGTTCTCGCAATTTATTTTAATAAAATACTTTTTAAATACATTTTAAAGCCTGGAACGATGGCATTAATTATATGGCTCGCAATCTATAGTTCAGCGTTAGATACTGTTTTTAGTCGTTGGATTATTTTGGGTCTTCTATTATCCCTTTTGGGTGATATCTTTCTAATGCTATCCGATAAGTGGTTTCTACATGGGTTAGTTAGTTTCTTATTAGCTCATATCGTATATATTATTGCTTTTACAATTTCCTATTCGTTTTCATTATCTGGGGAAACATTCGTAATCATGTTGGGAATTATACTGATTGCAGTTAGCTTCTTTCGTATGCTTTATCGAGATGTTAAGCGTGATGGAGGAGGGCCATTACTTGTTGCGGTAGCTGTCTACATTGCAGTGATATCAACCATGTTATGTTTAGCAATTCTATCTGGAAGAGAAATTCTTATCATTGCTGCAGTGTTATTCTTTATATCAGATGCAGTATTAGCCATCAATAAATTTAGAGGATCCTTCAAAATTGCGGAGTATATAGTGATGAGTACTTATTTTACTGCCCAACTTCTATTTGCAATTAGTATATAGGTGACCTAATATAGGCCACCTACGGATTACTTTTGCTTCACACGTTTATCAGCAGCTTTACTTCTTGCTTGTGCTTCTAAGTCATCGTGATCGGCAAGTTCTTCTGAATACTCTACATCAATACCATCAGATAATTGATTCTTCGGAGTTTGCGCTAGAAAGTTTTTTCCAGTTGCACGATTATGGTCACCTCGGCCCATAACTTTCACCTCTTTCTGGAGTATTCAATGATTAGTATGGACGAAGAAAGAAAATAAAAACGAGTAATCATTAGGAAATTCTTCCTTCTGATTACTCGTTTTTTATTATTTCTCTATAAAAGGTTCTCTTATATCAATTGGCTTCAATATTTCTTCTTCTACTTTAAATGGAACGATACCTGTTTCATTACCATAACGATACTGAGAAGGATCAACTGGTGTCCATTCTTCGTTAGGTGTGTAGAATCGTAATAAATCACCATTTAGTAATTTATCGGAAAGCTCTAGTTCACGCAGAACCTCTTCCTTCATCTTCAGCATATCCTCAGTAGGTTTGATTTCTTCGCCTGTTTCATTGTCATAGAAAGTACCAGAGACAACACTGTATTCTGGGGTAATGAAATCACCATTACGGAATGGAACAAATTCCTTGTGGTTATCAGAGAATAAATCTGTACCGAATAGGATATAATCTTGAGCATCGATGCCGACTAGGTGTAGTAAAGTTGGCATGATATCAATCAAGCCACCATACTTGTGCACAGTTCCTTTACCATCAACCCCAGGAACCTTAACCATTACTGGTACGCGTTGTAACTGAGCATTCTTAAATGGTGTGATTTCTTCACCAATAATTTCGCCCATCGCACGATTATGATTTTTAGAGATACCATAGTGGTCACCGTATAGTAAGATTACGGAATCATCATAAAGACCAGCTTCTTTTAAATCAGTAAAAAATTGCTCTAATGCTTCGTCAAGATAACGTGCTGTTTGGAAATACGTATCAACTGATTTGTCTCCAGTTTCAGCTGGTGCAATGGTTGCTTCTTCCTCACTAATAATATAAGGATGGTGGTGCGTTAGTGTCATCATGTGAGCATAAAATGGCTCATCTAATGATTCTAGCATCGGCATAGACTGTTCAAAGAATGGCTTATCCTTAAGACCATAGTTGATAATATTATCTTCACTCATGTCATAGTAACTAGCATCAAAATACACATCAATACCAAATTGCTTATAAATCTCATCTCTATTCCAGAATGATTTATAATCACCGTGGAAATTAGCAGAAGTATAGCCTTGTTGTTGATTAATAATTGCTGGTAATGATTGATACGTGTTTGTACCTCTTGTTACAAATGCTGACCCTTGAGGTAAACCATACACAGAGTTATCTGTAATAAGCTCTGCATCTGCAGTCTTACCTTGCTCCGTTTGATGGAAGATATTATCAAAGTACGTGAAATCTTGTTCTGGGTCATTCACTAAAGAGTTAAGGAAAGGTGTAACTTCTTCCCCATGCAACTCATAGTTAATTAAAAATGTTTGGAAAGATTCTAAGTGAATCTTAATAATGTTTTTACCCTCTGCCACACCAAACAATTCTGGGTTTGGTTCAGCGTATTTATTCTTCGTATAGTTCTCAACTTCTGTAATATCATCACTATCAGCTAGTACACGCTGAGAAGATGTTTTTACGTTTTGTATTGCATCGTATACTGCAAAGTTATAAATTCCCAAATACTTCACAATATAATTACGATCAAATGTCCTTTTTAGTAGATCTGGTCGGTCAGCTTCCGCTAAACCTAAATTCAATGAAAATGCTATTAAGCCAACAATGAAAACTAATATAGGCTTTCTACGTTGAATTCTTGTCGTGCTCCAATCCTTTTTAAACCAAATAAATAGTCCAATAAGAATTAACACATCAAGACCATAGAAAATGTCTGTCCATTGTACTAGACTAGCAATACTCCCACCTAAACTCCCAAAGTTATCCGTTTGGGATAAAGTAGGAAGCGTAATGTAGTCATTATTAAATCGATAGAACACAACGTTTGCGTATATTAGAAAACTCATTAAAGCGTCAATGATAATAATCCATAAACCAACACGCTTCCCCTTAGCAAATAATGCTATTCCTAGGAATAGTAGTGCGGAACTTAGTGGATTAAAGAAAAGTAAAAATTCTTGTGTACCATTTTTTATATCAAGATTGAATTCAGTTACGTATATTAGATACGATTTTAACCAGAGTAAAATTACAGCTACAAAAAAGAAGGACATTTTTGATGTTAAGATTTTTTTCATCGTATTCACCCCGTCTTTTTTATTCAAAAGAGATTCTTTCTATAGGAAAGTCATCAAGGATTGATTTTAACGCAAAATAATCTATGAATCAAGTTAATTACCAGAATTTACTATTGGGAAAGTTTGGTGATGAGCTTGTATGTACTATAGGGCAAGGCATAATTGATTGTATTCAATTAAATAGAATCTATGATAGAATAATATTTGCTTGTCGCTTATAGAAAGGAAATCTAATACTATGGAGCATACTCAAAAAAGATTGCTGAAAGAATATTTATTAGTTGCTTTAGGGGCTACATTAGTAGCATTATCTTATAATGTATTTTTATTACCGTCTAAGCTTGCCGCTGGTGGGATTTCAGGGATCAGTACAGTTTTATTTGAACAATTTGGCTATAGTCCTGCTATGACGCAGTTTATTATTAATATCCCGATATTTGTTATTGGTTGGCTTGTTTTGGGGAAGGACTTTGGTGGGAAAACACTCTTGGGAACTTTCTGGGTGCCAATGATGATCGGTCTAACCTCTAATACGCCTATTACAGTTACCGATCCTTTTCTAGGAGCACTGTATGGTGGTATTGTTTTAGGAATTGGACTAGGCATCGTTTATATAGGAAAAGGTTCGACCGGAGGAACAGCATCTATTGCTCAAATATTGAAGAAGTTTACTGGGAAATCTAGTGGCTATACGCAATTGGTCGTAGATGGCGTAGTAGTCATATCTTCCTTATTTGTATTTAATTTAGAGCTTACTCTTTTTGCACTTTTGGCAATTTATATTTGCAGTAAAACGATTGATTTCGTTCAACTCCGCACTTCTACATCAAAATTGATTGTGATTATTACCGAAGATGAAGAGAAAGTTCAAGAGCTTATTCGGACTGGAATTGATCGGGGCTTAACGAAAGTTCGATCGGTTGGTGGGTATTCCAATAGTGATAAAACATTAATTTTATGCGTTGCTGAACAACCGGAAGCTGTTAAGTTAAAAGGGATGCTTCAACAAGAGATCCCAACTGCCTTTGTCATCTTCTTAAATGCATCAGAAATTTTAGGACGAGGCTTCTCGTTAGATAAATATTATGGTCAAAAACTATAAAAAGGTGAGGTGGGGTCAGTCCCTCCTCGCCTTTTGTGCAGAGATGTCTAGCTCCGGGCGCCTGCGACTAGCGAGACTTCCCTCACCTCCGTACGATAAGTCAACATCGACTCCCTCCGGTCGTCGTGTTTCCTTTATCTCCTACGGCTCAGTCCAGTCCGTACGTCGCAAAGCGGGCGCCCTGCGCATTTCTAATTAGTTTCGGTCACCGCCTAATATATCAAACAATCCACCTGCAATACTTCCTTCTCCTTTGGACCCACCTTTTTGAGGTGCAGCTGCAAATATTCTACTTGCAAGTCTGGAGAATGGGAGGGACTGAATCCATACCGTTCCTGGCCCTCGAAGTGTAGCAAAGAATAACCCTTCTCCACCGAACAATGCGGTTTTAATCCCACCGACATATTCAATGTTGTAGTCTACATTACCGGTCATTGCCACAAGACATCCTGTATCCACACGAATGGACTCTCCAGCTTGTAATTCTCTCTTGTGTATGGTACCACCTGCATGAACAAAGGCCATGCCGTCACCTTCTAGCTTTTGCATAATAAAGCCTTCACCACCAAAGAAACCAGCGCCGACTTTACGTTGAAATTCGATACCAACCGATACACCTTTTGCTGCAGCTAAGAAAGAATCCTTTTGACAGATTAGTTTTCCATTCAACTCGCTTAAGTCCATTGGAATGATTTTTCCTGGATATGGAGAGGCAAAGGATACATGCTTTTTACCAGTTCCTTCATTCGTAAAAGCTGTCATAAATAAACTTTCACCTGTTAGTACCCGTTTTCCTGCACCAAGTAATTTGCCCATTAGTCCACCTTGGTTATTACTTGATCCATCGCCGAAGATGGTATCCATTCGAATATGCTCATCCATCATCATCAAGCTACCAGCTTCTGCTATCACAGATTCCTGTGGATCCAGTTCTACCTCCACAAATTGCATATCGTCCCCGTACAGTTTGTAATCAATTTCGTGATTATTCATTATTACCAACCCCTCGAATATGTATTTAGTTAGTATTACGTGAAAGCGAAAAATAAAGATTCAATTATTTTAAAAAGAGTGCTCAAACGCTTTGAGCACTCTTATAGGGTGTAACTTAATGTGGCATAGTTCCTTGGGCAGGTGAAAAACCGTTTATATAATGTTGCATATCTTCTTGTTTTAACTGTGGTACTTGGTAATATTTGTGTTTGTTTTGATAAAGGAACACTTCATATGCCATTTCAATCACGTTCGGAATGCTATCCGAAAAAACTCTTCTTAAGACAGGGTTCGTTGTTTCTAATGCTGCCATCGTGAATGCTGAAGCGTTTGATTTAAGCACGCCGGCGATAAACCCAGTCACACATTGGTCATTAATTTCATTAAGTGATTGGGCAGGCTTTTTAGGTTGTGATGGCGTCATTCCGTATAACACATCGTTATCGCTGGCCATATTATACGTTTGTGTCTTAACAGTAGGCTCATTTCCAGTCTTTAGTGTTTCAACGATCGTGTTGTACAGTTGTGTTAAAAACGTTTTATGTTGATGCATCATCGTTTTTAGTTGTGGATCTTGGACGTATTGCTCATAAATCATATATTGTTCCAATCCACCCACTAGGCCACCTATTGCTTCATGTGCATCCAATAGCTCATGTCCACCGTGACTAATTTGAGCAGGCATTTGTGAACTACCCGTAAGATTTTGGTTTTGGTTTTGCATTTGGTTATTCATGTTCAACTTGTATAACCTCCTTAAGAAGAATCAAGCTTATTATTTTCTGTTGCAACTGAAATATCCTAGCCATATATTAGATAAAATGCGTTTCATTAACAGTTTGATTATAGAAAAGAGAGGAATAATAATATAACCTTTCTAGGCAGATACCTTATAGAAATTGAGATCTAATATAGCTGTATATTTAATGAATTTATACGGATTTAGTGCTACGATGTTAGGTAGAAATAACGGGAAGGGGAACGTCAAATGCTTGGAAGATTACCAATTCAACTAACAGACCGTATCCATTTAATTGATGGGTTTGATATGGGGATACCGTCCAGAACAGGTACATATGTCATTGATGAGGAAGAACTGACACTTGTAGAAACTGGACCAAGCCCTTCAATAAAATATATAAAAAAAGGCCTTGAAACATTAGGTCATACATTAAGTCAGGTAAAGTACATAATCGTTACACATATACATTTAGATCACGCAGGTGGAGCGGGGGTTCTTTTGAAGCTTTGTCCGAATGCAAAGGTTATTGTTCATCCTCGTGGAAAAAGGCATCTGATGGACCCGGTAAGGCTAACTGGTGGAGCTAGAGCTATCTATGGAGAGAGCTTCTCAGACTTTTTTGACCCAGTTGAATCGGTTCCAGAGGAAAAGTTAATCGAAAAAGGTGAGGGCGATACCCTTACAATTGGTCCAAACTGTACACTCCAATTTTTAGATACACCAGGACATGCGAAACATCATTTCAGTGTATATGATCCTATTAGTAATGGGCTGTTTACAGGGGATACTGCTGGTGTTCGATATGATCAGTTGGATCCATTAGGGATTGATTTGTTTCTGCCATCGACGTCACCAAATCATTTTGATCTTACTGCTATGCACGAATCCATTGATCGGATGCTTCGTATGAATCTGGACTTTATCTATTTTGGCCATTTCGGGTCTACATTAAAAACTACGGCAGCTCTCCAACAAGTATCCGAATGGTTAGATATTTTTGTGGGTGAAGGGGAGCAGGTCTTTGCAGAAGGTAAAGGCTATGATGTCCTGGCAATGCGTATGCTAAATCGTGTAAGAGATCATTTAAGGCAGCTAGAGGTTCCGGATGACCATCCTGTTTATATATTGATTAATTTGGATATGCAGGTTAGTGCGCTGGGGATTATTGATTATTTTAAGAAGTTGAAGCAATAGCAGGAAGAAGGTAGCCTAGAGATTGGCTACCTTCTTTTAACTTATAAATTGTCTATGTGTAAAGATTCCTCTATTTTTAAGGGTTAATAATATCTTTTGATATGCATCTTCTACATTCGAGGCTGTGATTATTTCTTTTTCTCCTAGGAAATTATTAGATGAGTGTATATATCTTGGGTCGTAATATCCTTCTAATAGAAGTCTTGTTGCTTCATGGTAATTTTGTTGTTTTAGAAATTCCTCGACTTCTTTTGCGATGGGGGTGTGGATCCGTTTTTTTATGATCTTGAATGCCTCGTCAAACTTGCTAGGGTCATTCCATGGTTGATAATCATCTAATATATTCCGCACACGTTCTTCCATTGGTATTTGAATAATAAGCTGCAACCCTGTTTCCTTCTTCTTATAGATGAAGTCTGGAATGATAACTCTACCAATTCGTTTACTTTCCCCCTCTACAAAAACGTAAGGTTCTTTTTCAAATTTCAAGGTTTTTTCTACTAATAATGAGTCAAATCGTTTTTGGTTACTTGGAATTAGTCCGATATGGCCAAAAATAGAGCCTCGATGTCCAGCCATTTTTTCAAAGTCCATGACGGGGAAGTCGTTCTCAGCTAATTTTTTTAGAATAGCTGTCTTTCCAGTACCTGTAAAACCGTTTAAAACAATAAATTCTGGTTTAAAGGATTCTTTTTTAAGCACATCTATAACGAAATTTCGATAGGTGCGAATTCCACCACTCAAACGATTTGCTTCTATTCCCATTAAATTAACAACTGCTGCGGCCGTTTTGCTTCTCATCCCACCTCGCCAGCAAAAGACGGTGATCGGTGTATTTATCTGTTTAAATTCACGGATATATGTCGGTAGTTTTTTAGAGAAAATCTCTAATCCACGATCCTTAGCTGCTTCCGGTCCAACTTGTTTATAAATAGTCCCAACCTCTGCTCGCTCATCATCCGTAAATATAGGAATATTTATACTACCGGGAATAGTCCCTTCATGGAATTCCTTTGGTGAACGAACATCCACTAATGTATGGTTTTGTTGATTTCGTTTTTCTAATAACTCAGGTAAAGAAATATCTTGAAACATAGCTACACCTTCTAATCTTAAAGAACAGTAATTTTTCCTTTGTTTTCTTCTGTAACTTCACCAATCATGTTGGCTTCTACACCTTTTGCTTGTAATTCAGCTAGTAGTTGGTTAGCTTCTTCATCACTTACAGAGATTAGCAGGCCACCAGAGGTCACTGCATCACATAAGATATGTCTGTCAATAGAGTCCATTTCCTCTGGAAAGACAACCACATCTTCAACGTGCTTATAGTTATTTTTCGTACCACCAGGCATGGAACCAGATTCGGCTAGTTCACGCACTCGTGGTAGAACTGGGACTTGATCATTGTAAATTGTAATGCCAACTTGACTACCAATAGCCATTTCAGAACTATGGCCGAGTAAACCAAATCCAGTTACATCGGTAGTGGCATGGACATTGAAGTTCTCCATCACTTCTGCAGCGGTTTCATTTAACGTTGTCATCACAGATGTTACTCGTTTAACTTCCTCGTCTGATAACAAGCCGTTTTTCAGTGAAGTCGTCATGATTCCTACACCAATTGGTTTGGTAAGAATTAATTTATCACCTGGTTTTGCACCAGCATTTGTTCTCACTTTATCAGGATGGACAATACCTGTGACTGCTAACCCGAATTTTGGCTCTTTGTCATCAATCGAGTGCCCACCAACGAGCGTTACATTGGCTTCTTTTAATTTGTCTCCGGCACCCCGTAAAATTTCAGATAAGATATTTTTGTCTAAGGTTGCTATTGGAAATGCAACAATATTAAGTGCGGTTAACGGTTTTCCGCCCATTGCGTAAACATCACTAATCGCATTTGCTGCTGCCACTTGGCCAAAATCATATGGATTATCAACAATAGGAGTGAAGAAATCCAACGTTTGTACCATAGCAATATCATCTGTTAATTTGTAAACGCCAGCATCATCACTAGTATCCAGTCCTACTAACAGATTTGGATCCATGGTAGGTGTTGGAAGGTTTTTCAATACTTGCGATAAATCGGCTGGGCCAATTTTACACCCACATCCTCCTTTAGAAGATAAAGCAGTAAGTTTCACTTGGTTATCCATTTTACCAATCCTTTCTCTTAAGGTCAGTTACCTTATAATTGTATGTCTAATACAATTGGGCAGTGGTCACTGCCGAGAACCGTTGTATGAGCTTGGGAGTCAATTAAGGAATCCTTTAATCGCTCAGAAACGATAAAATAGTCAATTCTCCACCCAATATTACGCTCTCGTACGGTCTTCATGTAGCTCCACCACGTGTAAATCCCCTCTTTATCGGGGTGAAAGTAACGGAGGGTATCGATAAATCCAACTTCCAGAAAACGTGTCATTTTTCCACGTTCTTCTTCCGTAAACCCTGAGTTGCCATAATTCGTTTTATAATTTCTAATATCAATTTCATGGTGGGCCACATTGAGGTCACCACATAACACAACAGGTTTTATTTCATCGTGAGCAAGGATATGTTCATACAGAGCATCCTCCCATTCCAAACGCACATCTAGTCTAGCTAAATCACGTTGGGAATTAGGGGTATAAACATTAATAAGATAAAAATCCTCAAATTCCATCGTAATGATACGTCCCTCAGGCTGAGATTCTTCTTCACCAAGTCCGTACGATACTGAAATTGGTTTTTCTTTTGTAAAAACGGCAGTCCCTGAGTAACCTTTGCGTTCGGCATAGTTCCAATATTGATGATAGCCATCCAAATCTAATTCTATTTGACCTTGTTGGAGTTTTGTTTCTTGTACACAAAAAATATCTGCATCTATTTCGTTAAAATAATCTAAAAATCCTTTTCGGACACAGGCGCGTAGCCCGTTTACATTCCATGATACTAGCTTCATTGTTTACCCTCTTTATTGTTTTTTCTCGTATTAATCATATCACCTTCTAGTGTTTCTTTCATGATAGGTGACTTTGCGGAAATAAGTGCTAGAGTTTGCTCCTAGCCGAATCCGCGTGCCGAATACACTCCGCTTTCCTGCGGGTGACCGGTGAGCCAGGCTGCTACTTGAATAGGCTCCTTCGCTGCCTTGCACCGAGGAAGCCTGCTTCGTAGCGATACTAGTAGACGCAGGTGCATCGTGGGGTCTCACCCTGGCCACTTCTCCCGCGGGAGTCTCCGTGTATTCGGCCCGCTCAGTATATAATTAACCTTTTTTTCCTATACTTATTTGAGAAAAACCAAAACTATGTTGACACGAGTGGTGTATTAATCATATAATACACTACAGATGGTGTATTAAGTGCTTAGTACATATTTTTTTGTGGGTGGTGTATTAGGTGGTTAATACAGTGGTTCGAAATGAATCATTAAGAAAACTGGGAGTTGTGACTATGAATATAAAGTTTAACAATCGTGACCCTGTCTATGTTCAAGTGATACAGCATTTTAAAGAACAGATTGCAACGGGACTATTTGAACCTGGTCAGGAAATTCCGTCTCGACGTGAATTAGCGAACCAATTGAAAATTAATCCAAATACAGCACAAAGGGCCTATAAGGAAATGGAGGAACAAGGGTTGATATTTACCGAGAGAAATTTACCGAGTCGTATTACAAGGGATGAAGCTGTCATTAAGACTGTACGTGAGGAATTGATTCTAGAAGCCGTGAACACGTTTATCGCTTCTGTTCAATCTATCAATGTTCCATTAGATGAAGCACTGGATTTAGTGAAGGATAATTTTGATAAAGCAAAGGATGGACAGGAGGGTGACGCATGATTGAAGTGAAAGATATAACGAAAAAGTTTGGAAGAAAAAAAGTGTTAAATGGTGTTTCCTTTACAGCAAATAAGGGTGAAATTACTTGTCTTATCGGAATAAATGGTGTGGGGAAAACAACTGTATTAAATGCGATTATGAATCTCACTCCGATTAATAGCGGTGAAATTTTAATTGATGGTAACAAGATAAACAAAGATAGCTATGAAAAAATTACGTTTATACCTGATGCGATTACTATGCTACCAAGCATGAAAATTTCCGATGCAATGACGTTCATGGCTGATTTTTATAATGCTTGGAATCAAACGCGTGCGGACGAATTATTGTCATTCTTTAAGCTAGATGCAAATGAGCGCATTTCATCGTTATCCAAGGGAAATACAGCAAAGGTGAACATGTTACTTGGATTGGCATTAGATGTCGATTACCTACTTATGGATGAGCCATTTTCTGGTATTGATATTTTCAGTAGAGAGCAAATAGCGGAAGTGTTTACAAGCCATTTAGTAGAAGACCGGGGAGTAATCATTACCACGCATGAAATAAATGATATTGAACATCTAATTGATAAAGCAGTCCTCTTAAATGATGGTGTAGTATTACGAGAATTTAATGCTGAAGAGGTACGGGAAACAGAGGGTAAATCAATAATTGATGTAATGAGAGAGGTGTACCATGCATGATGAGTTATCTAAAATTGACCAACTTTGAGTTGAGTCGTTTTTTCAAAATGTATTTGGTGTTGATTGGGATTACATTGGTAATGCAAACATTAAGTGTTGTATGGACAGCCAATAATTATCTGGGAGAAATCAATGAGCAACTATCTTCTGGAAGCACAGTTGAAGAGGCTATAAATGGTTGGGGATTGTTTTCTTTTGACTTTATTACAAGGGGGTTTTGGTTCTCTGCACCTATTCTACTCTGTATTGCCTCCCTATTAATTTATGTGTTTTTCATCTGGTATAGAGATTGGTTAGGCAAAAACACGTTTGCCTATCGCCTATTTATGCTACCAACGGCTAGACTAAACGTTTTTCTAGCAAAAGCAACAGCAATATTTTTGATGGTACTAGGACTAATCTCCATTCAACTTGTATTCTTAACAATTGAAAATGAGTTAATGAAAATGATTGTTCCAAACACATTTAGAGAGGATCTAACAATAAATGAAATAATCAACGGTTTTGACTATTTACGAGTTTTATATCCTGTTTCGTTTATTCAGTTTTTCATTAACTATGGAATCGGATTTATGGCAGTAATTGTAGTTTTCACAGGGATATTATTCGAAAGAAGCTTTCGTTGGAAAGGAATTATCTTAGGTGTGTTGTTTTCTGGGATTGCCTTAATCGTGTTTTTCTTACCAATTCTATTACACGAGACAATTCTGAATCACTTTTTCTATCCAACAGAGTTATTTATCTTAATGTTAATTTCTGGATTAATCGTCATTGCTGGGTCCATTTGGATGAGTAATTACTTACTGAATAAGAAGATAAGGGTGTGATGTAATGCTAGTAAAACGATTTTGGAAGCTTATTACGTTAACAATTGTAATTATCGTTGTGTTAATTGCCTACTTTATCCAAACATCTTTAGTAGTAGCAAATCAATTTCCTGAGTTAGAACTGAAAACAATAAGTGGTGATGAATCAGTTATTAAAAATATTCAAATCAGTGGAGATTATTATGATCAGAGTAATTACTCCAGTGCTGTAATGGTTACGGATGAAGGTTCAACTTATCGAGAAAAGCTATCCTATTTCGAGTATTTGGAAGCTACTTTTCCGCCAAATGAAGTAGCAAGTTTTAAAGATGAATATCGTAATTTTATGAGAAATAAATGGATGAGTCCTTCATCCTACTTTGATAATGAGGAATATCTTGCTTATGTAGGCGTAGATGTCGCAACAGAGAGATTCAACACAATTTACCATCACGACTATTTCTTCGAGGTAGATGTTTTAAATAAGACTACAAATAAATCTAATGCTTTTAAAATCAAGGTGCCAGGTCAGGCAGATTATAGTGATGTCCAAGTAATGGATGTTCAATTAGTTAATGGGGAACTAAAAGTAGTGACAGATATTGGCTACTATCATAACGAACAACATGTATATGAATTAATGGTTTATACCATTGATCTTTCAACAAATAAGATAACAGGAGATGATACTCTTCTTGCGGTGGAAAACAACGAAGAGGGGGACTGGGATGGTTGGACGGATATTAGTTTATTAAATGACTATCGTGATATATCTGAACAAAAATACCTTTTACTACAAAAGAGTGAGAACAAAAAGCCGGAATCAGTTTCTCAAGAATCTCATAACGAAGATGGTGTTGTAGAAGCGGGATGGGGAGTTACTGATAGAGCTTTCTTCTTATACAATTTAGAAACGGAAGAATTCAATCCAATCAATTTAAGTGATATACACAGAAATGAATTGCTATCTACAGATGATGTTACTGGACATATGAATGATTCGCATGCCTATATTACCTATGTAATAGAGGGGAAACTGAAGGTACTAGACATACGCTTAGATGACTTTTCTGTGGGATCGGATATTGTTTTTAACTGGGATGAATTAGATATCAGCGATGCAACACAAGTGAAAATGAATGAAGATAAGATTTACGTAATGGAACGCTTCAAAAATTATAAGGATCCGGCAAAGGTTATTGTTGGTGACATGGCAACCGGTGACTTGTTATATGAGGGCGAGATTGTGATGAAAGATGTTGATGATGAAACCGAAAACTATGAATTGCAATTCTACAATATGGTCATCAACTAAGCATTGGAGGAGAAATTTTGATAAAGATAAATAAATTAAGCCATCATTTCGAATTAGGTAAAAAGGGACAAAAAACGATCGTACCTGTTTTAAAGGATATCTCCATGCAAGTTAACAAAGGTGAAATTGTCTCTGTAGTTGGTAAAAGTGGTTCTGGAAAATCTACATTATTAAATTTAATTAGTGGGTTTATCCGACCAATAGAGGGAGAAATTTGGATTGATAGTGTGCGAGTGACCGAGCTATCAGAAGCTAGATTTGCTGATTTTCGATTACATCATATCGGGTTCATCTTCCAAAGCTTTCAATTGATACCAAGTATGACAGCCTATCAAAATATTGAACTTCCTCTAATTTTAAAAGGAGAAAGTGAAACAAAACGAAAACAACAAGTGGAGAGATTGTTAGAAAAAGTTGGATTAGTAGATTTTAAGGATCACTACCCAAGTGAGTTATCGGGTGGTCAGCAACAACGGGTCAGTATTGCAAGAGCATTAGTGCTGGAGCCAGCACTAATCCTTGCAGATGAACCAACAGGCAGCTTAGATAGTGAAACAGAAGCGGAAATACTAGACATCATTCGGGGGCTGAATCAGGAATTAGGAATCACTTTCCTTATCATTACACATGATGAAGAGGTTGCCCGTATTGGAGATAGAACAATCACTATTAAGGATGGAAGCTTAGTGGAAGGTGGTATCGTAGTATGAGGTTAACGGACAAGTTTCGCTTTATTAGGCAAAACATCAAGAAAAACAGGGTTCGCACCTTTATGACGATACTAGCGACCGCTATGGGTTGCGCGTTTCTAATCGTATTGGCATCGATTGGCTATGGTTTACAACAAAGTATTGTACAGGAAACGCTGGAAGATCAAGTTGTTACCAAAATAGATGTCTATGCAAAAGAAGTGGATGGAAATTATAATTCCTTAAACATAGATGATGTCCTTGTTTTGGAAAAAGTTGAACATGTAAAAGCTGTAACTAGAAAAATTCAATTAAGACAATTGCCAACCTATTTTTTAGAAGGTTACAAAGCGGAGACTACGGCAGTTTCTACACATTTTCCTTCTGAAATAGCATCTGGCTTAAAGATTTCTGAAGGACGATTACCCGAGAAAGCAAACGAAGTTGTAGTTGGGTATCATTTTACTAATTATTTGCACACTGAAACGGAAGAAAATGTCTATGATGAAGATACTGGAGAAATAAAGGATGAATTTCGTTATTCCGATAATATAATTGGTGAAACAATTACAATGACAGTCGCAAAGAATCAAGAGGGTGATATTTTTGAAGAAATACCTTTAACTGTTGTTGGTATTTTAGAAGAGCCAACAAGGGAGTGGCTGATTAACACGGATGTGTATATCTCACAGGAAGTATTTGAGCAAGTAGAAGCATTTACGGGTACTCCAGGTGGAGAAATTGGTTTGGATCCTGAGGTGATAGATACCGTTCACCTCGAGTCGTATGATAGTGTACATGTCTATGCTGATAACCTTGAAGCAGTACAAGGTATTGTTGATTATTTAGAAGCAGAAAATTATGCAACCTATTCCATTGTGAGTGAAATGGAACAAGTTAATATGCTATTCACTATTGCGAAAGCGGGATTAATTCTTGTTGGGACAATTGCTTTAATCATTGCTTCCATTGGGATATATAATACAATGACGATGGCGGTAACAGAAAGGGCTCCTGATATTGGAATAATGAAGGCGATTGGAGCAAGTCCGAAAACAATAAAGCAAATCTTCCTACTAGAAAGTAGCTATATCGGAATTATTGGTGCTCTTATTGGTACAATTGTCGCTTATGCTACTAGTGTAGTGGTGAATTTTGGTTTACCATTAATTTTAGAATCAGTCTTTCAGGAAGAAATGCCAGAAGGATTACAATTCTCGGCTATTCCTTGGAGTCTTGTGCTTATTGCGGTAGCTATTTGTTTAGTAGTCACAATTATATCTGGTATGCGACCGGCAAGAAGAGCAACGCAAATTGATGTGTTAAAAGCAATGCGTAGAGAAATATAAATAAAAATGTGGTTGGAAAATTATCTAACCACATTTATATATATTTTATGTAATTTATCCTCTAATAAATCCATATGTACGATACGTGCTTCACGAATGTATTCTTTTCCTTCTACAAATAAAAGTAGTACTGGTACGGTAAATACAGAGAACTTTCCAGCAACTGCTTCTACTTCTAAGGCATTAATAGACCCTAGCTTTATTTCAGGGAAGCTTGTCATCAATTCTTCTACCTGTGGTAATAGGCCGTGACATACGCTGCAGTTAGGTTGGGATATATATAAGAAAGCTAATGTATTTGTACTAATAAAATCATCAATTGCATCGATGGTTGTTAGGTCGGTAAAGTTTCGCATAGTAATCCTCCTAGTATTACTATATCCAATGATTAAGCAGTTATCCATTATTTGGAATAGATATGAAATACCCCGAGTCATTAAAGGAATCACTTCAGACTCGGGGGTCTATCATTTCTTAACCGGTGTAGTTGTTAGCAATGACCGTTACTGATAGGTGCAACAACCGGTGTTACTGGATCTAGGCACTGAATTGCGCAATAGCAATGCAGGTCGACTGTAATACAGATTCCAGTTTCTACAAAATTTCCAGTCGTATTGGCTGGAATGAAACAATCTCCGTTAGTTGATGGTGTATTGAATAATGGAGTATGTGATCCATTTGCTGTTTCGAACAGTAGTAATTCTAGTTCTACACAACAGCCTTTTTTGAATTTCTTAGCTTTGAATACTGGTGTCTCAACACAATCAAATACACCATTACCATTTGCGGCTGCAGCTGCAGGTGTACCACCATTTCTAGCTACTGCTGTTGCGAAGAACAAGTCACAATCACCTTTACAATATAGAAGGAACGGGATTGTTGTCGGACCATTGCCATTAGCAGTTGTTGGTGAAAGTAATTGCTCGATAGAATTCTCACACCCTGTCGTACAACAATCATCTTGTGCAGCAGCTACCTCATTTTGAGCGCGGACAATTTTACGAACAACATCACATACGCACTCTCCTGATTGTTTACCATGTGAACAACAACTCATGCTCATATCTCTCCTTTTCATATAAATTGTTTATACACTATAATCTATGTTGGAGTAGATATCATGGTTGTTTACTAGTCTATTTCTAGTAAAAAATGAGTAAGGTATCCCAATTAAATAGGAAATTGTGTTGTTTCACCACGTCAAAGGCCAACACTGATAAGGCTTTAGACGAATAGATATATTTATAACTCTACTCATGGAGGGTAATAGATTATAGCCCTTGACCCATGAAATTAGGAACCAGTGCATCTTTGCTGGTTCTTTTTTAGTTGATAGAAGTAGGGAGGATTTTTCTAGCACGTACGTAAGTAATGGGGACTTGTAAATAGATAAATATACGACTATATAAGACATGTATTACGAAAACGTAACATCCATTAAATAACCATTACAGGTTCGTGTTTTTAACATGCTTGTAATTTTTTTCTACTAAAATATAGGAGGGTGATGGTCAGCGACTGGAGGGACAATATGAGAATACTAGTATGCTTGAATTTAATACTATTACTTTTTCTACATAGTTCATCAATAGAGAAAGTCCAAGCTGAAGAAGGTGAGACGCCTAATATAAATAGTGGTGCAGCTATTGTAATAGAAACAAATACAGGCACGGTGCTCTTTGAGGAAAACGCTACGGATAAGCTCTTTCCAGCAAGTCTTACTAAAATTGCTACCGCGATTTACGCACTGGAGAATGGAAATCTCACTGATGATGTAACTGTAAGTGAAAATGCCTATCGAACAATAGGATCATCTGTCTTTTTGGAAGTTGGGGAAGAAGTCTCACTGAGACAGTTGATTGAAGGGCTACTAGTTAACTCTGGAAATGATGCAGCAATAGCAATTGCCGAGCATTTAAGTGGAGATGTTGAGCAATTTTCTGAAGACGTGAATCACTATTTGGAAACGGTTATTGGTGTGGAAAATACGCATTTTACCAATCCACATGGTTTGTTTGATTCGAATCATTATACTACTGCTGAAGACCTCGCCATGATTACACAATATGCATTAGAAAATGAAGCGTTTCAAAAAGTATTTGGTTTAACAGAAATAGAATGGAATGGAGAAAACTGGGATACAACACTCTACACCCATCATAAATTACTACGGGAAATGCCGTATCCTGGGATTACAGGTGGTAAAACAGGCTATATCGAGGAAGCGGGCTATACGCTTGCAACAACAGCAAATAGAGAAGACCTAGGGTTAATAGTTATAACGTTACAAGCAAATCAACAGTCAGAATCCTATCAAGATACAATTGCTTTATTAGATTATGGCTTTGAGAATTTTATTCGGAAAGGTCATAATGTAATTGTAAGTAATGATAGCAAAAAAACAGAATTCAGGAAACTTCCAAATTCATTAAAACTAGACTGGAAAGAAAAGCAATACATTGCCCTTAAAGCAAAAGGAGAAAAGGTAGAACCAGCTCATGTGCAAAAAGTGGGTACAAGTTTTGAAAGCATCCCAGCTTCAGATTACGAAGGTGTCATCATGATCAGTTCACTCGTTTTCTTGTTGGTTGTGTTACGACTTCAAAGGCCTCATTAATGTTGATGGTTGTTATCCAAAGAAATGATTGGGACATCTCTTAAAAGGAAAAACAATATGGCTATAATGAAAATATATATAAAGGGATATTTTCTCACAGAGAAAAATACTTTTACATGTTGACTTTTAATGGAATCCTCTGTTTTAGAGGCTGTTATAAGGAATAACATAATAGTAAAAAAAGCTAATAACTTAATGATGGAATCTGGGTTGGACATGGGAATCATTTCTCCAAGCATGGCACCCATCATTCCTCCCATGAGACCAGAAACACTACCATCTATGACGGAGACGATGCCAAATGGTATCCCAACTAAGAAGCCAAGGGTGAGACCGATTAGTATGGAGATAATGGTCGAGGTGAAAAGATCTCCGTTTAAAAGGAAGCCAATTACTGTACCAAAGAAAATACCAGAAAGCATACCAACTGTCATTGCCACAACCATTCCGTGCATAGTAGTTAAGTGTATCCGGTAGGTGATGTTTAGAAGCATAACACCAAGGATTGGTAAGGCACATATGATTAGTAGAAGGGCTAACATCATTGACATCAAATCAACTCCATTCATTAGTGGTTGTCCTTTTTAAATGTATTCTTTCGCCTTTATGAATATGTTACTAATCCCAATGGTGAAGTGAATGAGGGATTTTTTTTCTTGGTACTATTAAAACCAAGCCTAATTATGCTATTTTAGTTGTATGAATATATTTACCTTCTAGATAGAAAGGACGTCTAAATTGAAAAAGACAAAAGTAGGTATCATCTTTGGTGGAAAATCTGCAGAGCATGAGGTTTCACTACAGTCTGCTAAAAATATTGTTGATGCAATAGATAAAGAGAAATATGATGTCGTGTTAATTGGTATTGATAAGGAAGGGAAATGGCATTTAAATGATGCTTCCTCCTACTTACTAAATGCAGAAAATCCGAAGTTAATTGCGTTAAATAAGTCAGATGATAATGTTGCTGTAGTACCTGGTTCCGATAGTAATCAGTTAATCCATGCCGACCATTCCGGTAGCTTAGAACAGCTGGATGTTATATTCCCAATCGTTCATGGGACATTAGGGGAAGATGGAAGCCTACAGGGCATGCTACGCATGGCTAATCTTCCTTTTGTGGGCCCGAGTGTCTTAGGATCATCTATTTGTATGGATAAAGATATTGCAAAGAGGCTATTACAAGCAGCAGGAATAAATGTTGCAAAGGGCATAACGGTGAAGCGACCAAATAAGGATAATATTAACTATGAGGAAGTTAGACAAACACTTGGAACACCGATGTTTGTAAAACCGGCAAATCAAGGTTCTTCTGTTGGTGTAAGTAAGGTGAAAAACGAAGAAGAATTTATTGCTGCTATTGAATCTGCTTTCCAATACGACCATAAAGTAGTTATTGAAGAAAATATTGTTGGGAGAGAAGTTGAATGTGCAGTGCTTGGAAATGATGCACCAATGGCATCCATTCCAGGTGAGATTTTGCCGAATACCGATTTTTATTCCTATGAGTCAAAATATATTGATGAAAAAGGCGCAGATTTAGCTATACCTGCAGAGCTTACAGAAGAACAAGTGAAGCGGGTTCAGTCTGCAGCTATCGAGGCATTTAAGACACTGGAATGTGAAGGGTTAGCTCGAGTGGATTTTTTCTTAACAGAAAATGATGAGTTATATGTAAACGAAGTAAATACTTTACCTGGCTTTACTAAAATCAGTATGTATCCGAAGCTTTGGGAAATTAGTGGAATCCCATATTCTGAATTAATTAGCCGTTTAATTGATTTAGCGATCGAGCGTCATCAACATGATGCAGAGTTAAAGAATACGGTTTGGGAATAAGATGAGATTGTACCAAGGTAATCAGAAATATAAAGGAAAGTGCATATGACCCGCCCCGGAAATATACTGCGCTTTCCGCGGGCGGCTTGTGAGCCAGGCTACTACTTGAATAGGCTTCCTTGCTGCCTTGCACCGAGGAAGCCTTCTTCGTAGCGTTACTCGTAGACGCAGGTGCATCTTTGCGGGGTCTCACCGATGTCTTTCCTCCCGCAGGAGTCTCCGTATATTTCCGGGGCTTATGTAGTTAATTGTTCTTTTAAATATATGGTTCATGTTATCTCACAGTCTCTATTAATTTGAGTATACGTATAATGGCTTTGTTATAAAATGGAAATGGACAAGTTGCAGAAATCTTCTGCAGCTTGTCCATTAAATTTAGTTAACCTACTTGAAACGTGGTGAATTTATCGGCTACTGGGATGCGGTCTTTCTTTTCGGGCTGTTCATCGAAAAATCCCATGTGAAGGAAGCCAATAATTCTTTCGTTCTCTTGAACATCTAGAATTTTTTCGACATTAGGGTCATAAATATGTGGGTTTGTTTTCCATACTACTCCTAGTTGTTGCTCCCAAGCAAGAAGTTGGAAGTTTTGGATCATACAAGCCGTTGCCCCGAAGTTTTCATCCTGTTTCTTTTGGTTTTCTCCTTCTTCCATGATAACAACAAGGATGGCGTTCGGTTCATTCAAATAGTCTTCTCGATTTGCTTGTCTTTCCTCTGGGTAGGTGCTTGCAATTTTTTTCGCGAAGTCCTGTTTTTGGTTTTCACCCACGAAAATAAACCTCCATGGTTGCCTCATCCCATGAGTCGGAGCCCAAATAGCACCCTCTAATAATTCCGTTACAGTCTCTTCTGTTACCATTTTATTGTTATATCCCTTTTTGATGGAGCGACGTGCTCGAATAAGTTTCGCTAGTTCCGTTTGTTGTTTTACTACTTGCATGTCTAACACCTCTTTATGCTGTCATTTTGATTAAGAAAAGTATGCGACTGATAATCATTTTCATTTAACAACATAGTAAATGATTTAAGTTCGAAAAGCAAATCCATCTAGATATAAAAAAATACATAACCTTTTCGAGAGTCTATGTGATTATTATCACGTACAATTATCTAAATTAGGTGTATGATAGTTTTAGAATAAGGCATTAGGAGGTTGTACGATGTCACTTTATGATTTTCTAGTTTTAGTTCATATATTTTCAGCGATATTAGGTATGGGCCCAGGTTTTATGATGATTATCATCGTATCGAAGGCTAATAATTTAACCGAATTAAGGCATGCCTATAAAATTAGGAATCGAATGCATATATTTACGATGGTCGGCGGAACCCTATTGTTACTAACTGGACTTTTGATGGGAGCAATCAATACGTATCTATTCCAACAAGGATGGTATGTCATCAGCTTAATACTATTTCTTATAGCACTAGCTTTTGGGCCATTTTTACTGTCACCAAGGTCTAAGCCAATAAAAGAATTACTAAAAAATGCTGAAGGTGAAACCATCCCAGCCGAATACGAAGGAATGTCAAAACGATTATTCTTTGTAGAACGAATCGAAAACATTATTTTCTTGATAATAATTGTATTAATGATAGTAAAACCATTCTAAGTTTAAGCATTTCTCTAAGTAAACTTTACTTAGGAAGAAATACAAAATAAGTATATCCTCAGAGCAGCCAGTATACACGTAGACTCCTGCGGGAGGATCACCAGCCGCCCGCGGCAAGGTAGACACTGCGAGGTCTTTTCGAGCAGATGTCGCCCCTGTACTGGAAGTGAAAGCGAAGTGTATACTGGCTGCGGACCACGATATATAGCATAACTAAAAAAAGTCCCAGAAATGGGGCGTTTTTTCTATGACAGATAAAGGGAGATTCCACTAGCAATGTATTAAACTACAAGGGAGATATGGTAAAATAGGGAAAATAAGAGGCTTAGGAGAGAGTATATGAAAACATGGTCGAGAGATATTGAAATTAATGCGCCAATCCAGCAAGTATGGAAGCTTTTAGACGGCGAATTAGAAGACATGCAAAAAATTATGCCAAATGTGGTAGAAAACAAACTAGTAAAAGAAACAGAAAATGTAGTAGGTACTGTTTACCGCCAAAAATATCGTGAAGGTAAACGAGTGCAAGAATACGATGTAGAAACATTAGCGTATGAAAATGAGCCAGATTATAAGAGGATGAAGGTAGGCTTCAATCTTGCTAATATGTTTGAGATTACAGCAGAGTATGAAGTGAAAAAGCTAGATGAGAATAAAACCTACTTTCGTTACACAACAACCAATACCCCGTTGAAGTGGTTTATTAAAATAATGATGAAGCTAGCAAATAGTGATAAGGTAGTCGTACAATTTGTTGAACGTGTAAAGCAAGTTGCTGAAGCAGAAACAGTAGATTCCAACGAGTAAGGAGGAGAGTCTATGGGGAAGAAAATTTATATTTTGAGACATTGCCAAGCCGAGGGGCAAGAGCTGGAGGCTAAACTAACAGTTGAAGGTCTTAAACAGGCTCAGAAACTAGTAGACTTCTTTTCGCAGGTGGAAATTGATCGTATTATCTCAAGTCCCTATCATCGGGCAAAGGATTCAGTCGCTCCGCTGGCTAAGGAAAGAGGTATTCCTATCGAGACCGATCATCGACTTTCTGAGCGAGTTCTAAGTACCGAATTCTTTCCGGATTGGCGAGATAAACTTAAACAAACGTTTGTTGATATAGAGTTAGCTTACGAGGGTGGAGAATCTAGTAGGCAGACTATGGATCGTGGGCTTGGAGTTATTAGTGATATTTTAGATGAACAAGGTGAAAATGTCGTAATAGCAACACATGGTGGTCTAACGTCGATGGTATTAAAATATTATCAACCTAGCTTTAGCTTTGAGGATTGGGAGAACCTATCCAATCCTGATGTCTATCTATTAGACTTTAAACAAGAAAACCCAGAAGTAAACCGAATTTGGAAATAAAAATCAGGATATCTCTCCTTTAGGGGTCTGACCCTATGAGAAATATCCTGATTTTTTTACTCGCTTAGAATTTCTTCTAAGTATTCTTCTAATGTAATCCCACGTTCCATAATCGTTGTAGCAGCTTTCACTCCTACGTAACGTAAGTGCCATGGTTCGTATTGATATCCCGTAATATCTTCTTTGCCTTTCGGATAGCGAATGATAAAGCCATATTCAGCAGCATGTTCATGTAACCAAATTCCTTCTTCCGTTTCACCGAAGTCTGTAACTAAAGAATAGTTTACATGTGGGCTCGTAACATCCATCGTTAATCCAGATTGGTGCTCACTCTCACCGGGTCTTGCGCTGAACGTATTTGCTTGCTCTTCTCCATGATTAGAAACATAGGACGCAAAGAGGTAATCCTGTGTTTCATAGGAGCGGTAACCAGACTGTGCAAATAAATCGAGACTCTCTAAATCTGCATCGGCAAACATCTTGGTCAATGCTTCTGCAGCAACTTTACGCATTTGCTTTTTCGGTAAGTCTTCCACAAATGGGAAGCGGACATCTGGTACGACCATATCGCTAGGTTTATAGTCTACAGGTAGTGCATGTTGTTTATTAATTAAGGCAAGAACTTCATACGGATTGCCAATAACGACTGTCTCATCGTCTAAATATTTATCATCAGTTAGAGGTAGACCCTCACCTGGAGAGATTGTTACTTCTTCTTTTAAGTAGTTTTCTAATACAAGCTTTGTTGCATCATCATATATTCCTGTCACGAAAACGTCTTCTGATTGCATCTGTAAATCGGTAATAGCCCAAACTGTCTCCAGATTGTATGTGCCAGAAATAGAAATCTCATAACCTACTATTGCTAATGCCTCTTGTAAGGTTTGTACGTGATCTCCTTGATCACCCTTTTGTAGTTCATCTGTTGGTAGGACAATTTCTTCTTCCTCTTCAACTTCGGGTTCTTCTTGAGGCTGTTCATCTTCAGTTTGTGTCTGATCTTCCTGTTCGTTTTCCGTCGTGCTGTCACCAGGTTCTTCTTCAACAATTACCTCAGTAGTATTATTACTAGAATTACATGCCGATAGTAATAGAAGAAGGATACTAAGTGTTAGTATGTTATACGCTTTGTTGTTAAACATAGTGGTCCTCTCCCTTTTAAGCAATAGAAATGCTATATCTATTATACTACGAAGCTTACATAAATGAGGATAAAACAATAAAAATAGTTCATTTGATTCATTGGATAAGATTGGGAAAACACCCGGAAAATGCTATACTAATTTGGCAGGGATTAATTGTGCTTTTTCTGGTGGAAAGGGAGAAGCATTTTATGTACAAACAAGTAGCAAGAAAAGTTGAGGAAATTGTAGGAGAAATTGGATTTTCAGGAGCAGTACTAGTTAAAAATAATGGAAACGTAGTCTATGAGTCTGCATTTGGTTATTCTAATCGCTCCGAAAGACGGGAAAACTCTCTGAGTACTAGATTTGGCATCGCATCAGGATGTAAGTTATTTACAGCGGTAGGGATAGGTATACTAGTGGATGAAGGAAAGCTTAATTTTGAAACTAGATTAAAAGATTGTTTGGATATTGACTTTCCCCATTTCTCTGAGGATGTCACCGTTCATCAGTTACTAACTCATACTTCTGGCATTCCAGATTACTTTGATGAGTCTGTTATGGACGACTTTGAAGAGCTTTGGCAAGCAAGACCGATGTATATGATGCGTGAGCTGAAGGATTTTCTTCCAATGTTTCAACATCGAGGAATGATGTTCCAACCAGGAGAAAGATTCCATTATAATAATGCAGGATTTATTCTATTAGGATTAATCATTGAGAAGTTATCTGGAATGAGCTTCGCAGAATATATCGAGTCAAACGTGTTTGCTAAAGCTGGTATGGAGCAATCAGGATATTTTTCCTTAGACCAATTACCACATGATACTGCAATTGGGTATATTGATGATGAAGCGTCTGGAACTTGGAAAAGTAATATCTACTCTATTCCTGTTAAAGCTGGAGCAGACGGCGGAGCGTTTATTACCGTAAATGATATGATGCTTTTCTGGGAAGCGCTATTTGGTAAGAAGTTATTATCAGAGAAAACTACGGAAAAAATCTTATCGCCCCACGTAGAAAGTGATGACGATGAGTACTATGGTTACGGCATCTGGATCGATAAGCATGAAGGTAAGATTACGAAGCATCATGTGATGGGTTATGATCCAGGCGTTTGTTTCCACGCGGCAGTTTATGCAACTGGATTAGAAGTAGTTATTGCTTCGAACAAGAGTGAAGGTGCCTATTCCATCATGTTGGCATTAGAAGAGGTACTATCCTAGGCAAGCACACATTTCTCCACTTCTTCATATCTTTGTATAAGAAGCTTAGAAGGAGTGGGGAAAATGTCTGAAACTGCAGCGATTCAACACGTATCCGCACGTGTAAATTACGGATTAATCAACTTTATTTTATTTTGGTGTGCATTAATTGTAGTTTCTAGTGCGTATGTTACAACACCACTCTTTTCTGTATTTGAAAGTACGTTTGACGTCTCGAAAACGATGTCTGCTTGGACTAGCAGCTCGTTTTCTTTTTTTTATGCGGTAGGCTTTCTGTTATTTGGCCCACTTGCCGATCGAATTGGCAGAAAACAAATTATTGTATTTGGAATGATTTCTTTAACGATTGTAACGCCCCTCATTGCGATGACAAATAGCTTTGGAGCACTTATTGCTCTACGAGGGATACAAGGGTTTGTTGCATCGACCTTTGCTCCTTCTGCCCTTGCGTATGCATTTGATATTATCCCATCCAAAAAGATAGTAACGACCATTGGCTTTATTAGCTTTGGTTACGTAACGTCTGGCATATTTGGGCAAGTACTTGCGGATGTCATCTACCAATGGGGAAGCTGGAATTTGGTGTTTATAGCTTTTGGAGTGTTGTATTTTCTTACTTTATTGGCTGTGTTTTTCTTACTTCCGACACCTGATAAAGCTGGTCACAAGGAAGGGATATCATTTTATGTTTATCATAGTAAGCTCATTTTTAAGCAACGAAATTTCATCTTAATTTATACGATTACAATTATGCTTTTACTAACGTTTATGGGGATGTATACGTTACTCGGGAGTTACCTTAGTAATGAACCATATGGTTTAAGTGAGAAAGAAATATTAGGGGTTCGAGCAATTGGTATTGTTGGCATGTTAATTTCGCCATTTGTTGGAAGAATAGTTGGTAAGATAGGTGTATTCATTACACTTAGGTTAGGACTATTATTAGCAGCGCTAGGATTATTTCTATTAGGTGTTGGAGATAGTATTGTATTTCTCGTAATGATGAGCATTATTTATGTGTTTGGGATCTCCTTGATTTTCCCTTCGATTATGGTGTTAATTGGAGAGCTAGGAGGAGAAAGAAGGGCACTTGCGAATGCTTTCTATGCATTTATTCTGTTTATTGGAGCGATGCTTGGACCGATTGTGGCAATTGAGCTGTTACAACTATTCACGTATTTTACTACATTTATAATCCTGGCATTTTTGTTAGTGATTGGTTTGATATTATCTATTTTTGTGAAAAAGTAAAGCTGCCTAAGGGGTCAGACCCCCAAGGCAGCTTTGGCTGTTATTTTGATGCGAATAGCTTGGCGATTTCCACAATAACCTTTGTGGATTTTTCCATGTTATCGACAGAAATATATTCAAATTTACCGTGGAAGTTTTCTCCACCAGTGAAGATGTTTGGTGTTGGTAAGCCCATATAGGATAATTGTGATCCGTCAGTTCCGCCACGTACTGGTTGAATAATAGGCTCAATATCTAGGTTCTTCATCGCTTGTTTTGCGACCTCAACGATTTCCATAACCGGTTCAATCTTTTCACGCATGTTGTAATATTGATCTGTCATTTCAAGATTAACACTTTCTTCACCGTATTTAGCTTTCATTTCTTCTACGAATTTCGTGAGTGTAGTTTTCTTGTTTTCAAAGCTATCACGATCAAAATCGCGGATGATATAATACGCGCGAGTCTTTTCTACATCACCATTGATAGAGATTAGGTGGTAGAAGCCTTCATAGCCCTCTGTATGTTCTGGTGATTCTTGTTCAGGAAACTTACTTACAAATTCAGCAGCCATTTTACCAGCGTTTACCATTTTATTCTTAGCCGTACCAGGGTGTACACTATTACCTTTAAAGGTTACTTTGGCAGCTGCTGCGTTAAAGCTTTCGTATTGAAGCTCTCCTAGTGGACCACCATCAACTGTATAAGCGAAGTCAGCATTAAAACGTTCTACATCAAATTTATGAGGTCCACGGCCAATCTCCTCATCCGGTGTAAAGGCAACACGGACTTTACCATGCTCAATTTCTGGATGCTTGATCAGATAGTCCATTGCTGTCATGATTTCCGCAATACCAGCTTTGTTATCGGCACCAAGTAATGTTGTGCCATCTGTAGTAATTAGTGTGTGCCCTTTATAGCTAGGTAGCTCAGGGAACTCTTTGCTTGATAGTACAACGTTTAATTCTTTGTTTAGAACGATGTCGTTACCATCAAAGTTTTCTATAAGTTGAGGGTTAACATTTTTTCCAGTGAAATCTGTTGCTGTGTCTACGTGAGCTAGGAATCCAATTGTCGGCACTTCTTTGTCCGTATTCGAAGGAAGCGTCGCAAAGACATAACCATTTTCGTCAATAGTTACTTCTTCCATGCCAATGCCTTTTAGCTCCTCAACAAGTATGTTTGATAAATCTAGTTGCCCAGGTGTAGACGGTGTTGTTTCGTTATCTTCGTTTGACTGTGTATCCACTTTTACATATGTAGTAAATCGTTTGATCATATCATCTCTCAATGTCATTCTCTCCTCTTTAGAAATTTGATTAAATATGAAATAATTATACCGTAACTCGAAATAATTAGGAAATTATTATAATTTAGTTATAAAAGGAAAATAGTGTTTCTTGGCGAATAAGTAAGTATAGCGTATTTAGTTGAGGAGGTTGTTGGATGTCGTACGTAATTAGTGTCAAAGAATTAAAGGAAAAACTAACCAACCTTAAGAAATCATTGGTTATTGTTGATGCTCGTTTTCAGTTGAATGACTCAAAGGCTGGTAGACAAGCATATGGGGAGTCACATCTACCAGGTGCTGTTTATTTTGATTTAGAAGAAGATCTTTCTGGTCAGCCAGGGGAACATGGTGGAAACCACCCTTTACCAGATATAGACGTTTTTGCGAACAAGCTAGGTAAAGCAGGAATTGACCAAAATAAAATGGTTGTCGTTTATGATAAAGGAAATGATATGTTCGCTCCAAGGTTTTGGTGGTTATTACATTACTTAGGGCATCAAGATGTTTATATCTTGGATGGTGGTTATGAGGCATGGGTACAAGCAGGGCAAGAGGTAACCAAGGAAATTCCTCATCGTGAGGGGAAGACTTTTATCCCTTCGCTTCGCACAGATGAAGTGGTCGATATAAACCGTGTAAGGGAAAATATTACTAGTAAAAGAGCTGTACTAATTGACTCTAGAAGTAATGACCGCTATTTGGGAAAAACGGAACCTCTATATCGTAAAGCGGGACATATTCCGGGTGCGAAGAACTATTTTTGGATGGATATCTTAGATGAAGAAGGTAAGTGGAAAACGAGGGAAGCGTTAGAGAACCATTTTTCTATCCTAGATAAAAATCAAGAGATTATTGTTTCGTGTGGCTCTGGGGTTTCTGCAACGCCGAACATTATTGCATTAAAAGCAGCAGGATTCCACCATGTTAAATTATATCCAGGAAGCTATAGTGATTGGATCTCATACGAAGATAATCTAGTCGAAACAAAGGATGAAACCAATGAATAAAAAACGCTGTGCATGGGTGCCTGTGGATGATGAGCTATACAGAGACTATCACGACCATGAATGGGGGAGACCTGTTCACGATGACCAAAAGCTGTTTGAAATGCTGATTTTGGAAGGGGCACAAGCTGGTCTTAGTTGGATTACTATTCTAAGAAGAAGAGAAAATTACCGCGAAGCTTTTGACCATTTTAATGCGACAGAGATCGCAGCATATGAAGAAGACAAAATACAAGCGTTGCTACTAAACGAAGGTATTATTCGAAATCAGAGAAAAATCCGGTCAGTCGTTTCCAATGCTAAAGGATTTTTAGAAGTTCAAAAAGAATTTGGTAGTTTTGATACATATATTTGGAGCTTTGTTGGAGGCAAGCCTTTGGTCAATCACTGGAAAACTAGTAGTGAAGTACCAGCCCAAACAAAGGAATCACAGGCTATGAGTAAGGATCTGAAGAAAAGAGGGTTCAAATTTGTTGGACCGACCATATGCTATGCCTATATGCAAGCTACTGGAATGGTAAATGATCATACAGTGGATTGTTATCTTTATCAAAACTAAGAAAAGCTACTTTCTCTTAAGAGGGAAAGTAGCTTTTCTGGTTTATAATCTAAACACTTTTAATTCGTTGTTAAGCTGTTCTGCAATTTTTTCTAATTCCTCCGCACTAACGGATACTTCTTCCATTGAGCTCAACGTTTGCTGTGCGGATGCTGCTGCTTGTTCTACCCCTGCTGCAGACTCTTCCGATACAGCCGCGATCTCTTCTATTAAATTATTCATATCATTACTATTATTAGCAATTTCTCTTAGATTCGTAGAGATATCCGTAATCTTTGATGTCATCTCGGTCACAGAGTTGTGGATGGATGCAAAGTTCTTACCGGTTTCCTCAATTTGAGCAGTACCTTCTTTTACCTCTGTGTAACCACTGTTCAGAGAATTTACAACGTGTCCTGTCTCACTTTGGATACTTGTTACGATGGCGGTAATTTCACCAACAGAACTTGCAACTTGCTCCGATAACTTCCTCACTTCTTCCGCTACAACCGCAAATCCTTTACCATGTTCCCCAGCTCGTGCAGCCTCGATTGCTGCATTCAGGGAAAGTAGGTTTGTTTGACCAGCAATGTCTTTAATAACTGATACTAATTTGGAAATTTCCGTAGATTGTTTATCCAAGCCTTGAACCTTTTCAACAGCTTCCGATACGATGGCATCGATTTGCTTCATTTGAACGACAGATGATTTCATTAACTCTTGTCCTTCATTCGTTAACGAAAGAACATTCTGAGATGTACCAGCGACTTCTAAGCCGTTTTGCTCAGAAACACGTACTTTCCGTACAAAATCATTCATCTGTTCTGCAAGATCGGAGGCACTATTTGCTTGGTTTTCAGATCCAGATGATAATTCTTCCATGGTAGAAGCAATTTGCTCACTTCCTTCACGGACCTCATCTGCTGACTGGGATAATTCTTCACTTCTTGTTGAAAGTGTATTGGATGCGGACGCAACCTTGTATAGAATGCCTTGGATATTATCTTTCATTAAGTTAGTATCACTAGCTAATTGTCCAATTTCGTCTTTTCCTTGATAATCAATAGCATCTACTAACATGTTCCCGTTTGCCACTTCTGTTGTCATATTAACGACTTTCTGTAAGCTTGTTGCAATTCTTCTACTTACAATTAGCAATAGAATAATGCCTAGAATGATTGCTACCGAGTTGGTGATGCTTAAAGTGGTACTACTTGCTTGTAAACTTGCTTTCGATTTAGTAACGACTTCTTGTTGGTCTGTCTTTACAATTTCCATTAGTTGATTAACTAACTCAATAGTATCAGCACGTAGCTCAGATGAACGAGCTCTAATGGACATAGCCATATATTCTTGGTTGCTTTTAACTGCATCACTTATATCACCGTAGAACATATCATTGATTTTTCCGTCATTGGCAACAATTTGTTCAAATAACTGTCTTTGTTCTTCTGTTTTCAGAGTTGGTTCTATTTTTGCTTTTAACTCATCGAATTGACCTTTATATTCCTCAAAAGCATCTGCAAAACGATCTTTTCGTGACAATAAATAATCAGCAATCTGCACGTCTTTTATTTGAATCAAAGCGGCTAAGTCAGCCATATCATTGACACGTGCACTATACTCATCAATTGCTTCCACATCTTTTTGGCTTTGCGTTAATTGATAATAAACTACAGCGCCAGAAGCGATGAAAAGAACAGCAGACATTAAAAATACATATAAATATTTACGACTAATCTTTACGTTCTTCCAATTAAAAAGAGTTTTAGATTTTGTCTTTTTTTGCTTTTTTTCTTTCTTTACTTTAGGCAACTTTATTTTTTTGTTTTTCATTTCTATATCCCCCAGTTAAGAACATCAAGCGTTTCTCATTTTTATATCGGTCTATTTATCTAATTCTAAAGTATTATTTGAAAATAATCGACAATTTTCTCCTGAGGTTGATTATATACATTTAATCTAGTAAAATAGCAAACTGTGTGTTCTTTTAAGATAGGGAGGTGAAGCAATATGAAATCTGCATTCTTTCAAGAAGAGAAGAACAAAGAAGAACTAAAGGAAGAACTTGATTCGTTAGAGATACAATTGTATCGCATGCAAAATAACATCAAAGAAATTGCGAAAAAATCAGAAGTGATTAGTATTGATCAGACACCTCATGATGAGTGGGTAGTCGTATATGCCGATCGAGAAAAGGATACATGGCAATTAATGCTGCACAGTTGTAAACGAGCATATCGTGGGAATTGGCACTCAGCACTGCAAGCAGAAGTGAAGGATGATAGTACGATTCACATAGCTGCGATTAAAGGTGAAGAGAATAAGGGATACGGCTCAGTATTAATGGAGCATTTAAAAGAAATGGCAAAAGAAGAAAATGTACAGTATATTACTGGTGATTTAGTGAAGCGAGACTTTGATCATGTCGACCGATTGCAATACTTTTATGAGAAACATAACTTTGATGTAACAATTGATCATGAAGAGGAATACGGAGAAATTGTCTGGAATGATGATGAATGATTTAGGAGACTACCTTTAGTATAGTGTAGTCTTATTTTTTTTGCTTTTATTGGTGGGGAGATGAGCCCGATACGTAAGCACATGCGCCCAAAATGCGGAAGATGAACCCGAGACGTAAGCACATGCGCCCAATCTGCGGAAGATGAGCCCGATACGTAAGACCATGCGCCCAATCTGCGGAAGATGAGCCTGATACGTAAGACCATGCGCCCAATCTGCGGAAGATGATCCCGATGCGTAAGAACATGTGCCCAATCTAGGATATATGAGCCAGTACCAGGAAGTGCGTACGCCCAAGTCTCCTTAATTACTCCGAATCCTGAACCACCTATTTCGAAATAATATATAAAAAAAGCAACCCAATAAAGGATTGCTTTCCATATCATTCGAGAATTGGAGCTTTACGGTGTCTAGTCGCTTGTTCATAAGCATAGGCATATTCAATAAGTTCTGCTTCAGAATATGCTAATCCGGTAAACGTAATTCCTACAGGTTTTCCCTCTTTTGTATAACCACAAGGTACGGTAATTGATGGATAGCCTGCCTTGGCTGCGATGCCAGCACCATAATTATTCACAAATACAAGCGCATCTAGTTGATGTTCATGAATTGCTTTATCGATTCCTTCTGTCTGAGAAAGTCTGATGTCTTCTAGACGATCACGTAAATACTCCATTTCTGTTAATCGTCCACTTTTAGACTCGGATTCTAGTAGAATCTTTTGTCCATATTTAAGCGCTGATTCGGCATGCTCTTGGTTGTATTGAATGACATCTAGTAGCGTATGGACTGGTAAGCTTGGATCGGCATTTTTTAAATAGGCATTGAGCCCGTTTTTAAATTCATGAATCATAACGGTTATATTTGTAAACTCGGTTGGTAAGTCTACTGGCTCAATAATAGTTGCTCCTAGTTTTGTCATATCTTGCAGTGCTTTTTCTACTAATTGAAGTTCTTCTTCTGGTAAACCTTTTAGATACTCGCGTGATAGCCCAATTCGCTTATTCTTCAAGCCGTCGGTATTTAAAAATGCTGTGTAATCATTAATTCGGTTTGGATTAGTAGAAGTAGCAGCGTCATCAGGATCGACTTCAGTTAATGCTCCTAGTAAAATTGCTGCATCAGTAACGGTTCTAGTCATAGGTCCAGCGGTATCTTGTGTGCTGGATATAGGAATAACTCCAGTTCTACTAATTAAGCCCACAGTTGGTTTAATTCCAACAAGCGAATTGCAGCTTGCTGGGCTAAGTATAGAGCCACTTGTTTCTGTTCCTATACCTAACGGGGCAAAGTTTGCCGCGATTGCAGAGCCTGTACCCGCACTGGAGCCGCCAACATCAAATGAAGCCGGTCCATATGGATTAAGTACCTGTCCACCGCGGGAACTGTAACCATTCGGCATTCCAATGGCCATAAAGTTGGCCCATTCGGTAAGGTTTGTTTTTCCTAAGATGATTGCCCCAGCTTCTCTTAATTGCTTCACTAAAAAGGCATCTTCTTTCGCGTAATGTTCTGCTAGCGTAATAGAGCCAGCTGATGTATGCATCTTGTCGCCTGTATCAATGTTATCCTTTATTAATACTGGGATGCCGTGTAACGGACCACGCGAGCCTTTTTCTTTCCGTTCGATATCAAGGGATTCTGCGATGAAGATGGCATCTGGATTGATTTCTAAAATAGCATTTAGTTTTGGCCCATCTTGATTATACTTAGCAATTTGCTCTAAAAATGCGATCGTGATTTCTTTCGCAGTTGTATGGCCAGCATCCATTGCTTCCTGTAATTCCAATACTGTAGCTTCTATCAGTTGATTCATTAGTGGTATCCCCCTAGTATGTCAATTGTTTAGTTAAGCTCGTTCAAAGATATGGAAATGTAATCCATAAGGGTCAGACATCATGACGCTTTTCTCGCCGAATTCTTGTGTTATTACACAACCATTTGTAAGTAATAGATCTTTAGCAATCTCGAAGTCTTTAACAGCAAACTCGAAAAATACCTTATTTTCCTCGCTCTTTTCCATGTAAAAATTATGACCGCCAAATGTCAGTTTCGTTTCGGAATCATTGGACCAAACTGGAGTCATTCCAAGGATATTCGTGTAAAAATTGACTGCTTCCGGCTGGTTACTCACTTGGATAGCGATATTATTGGTTAGGTCAAAATCAGATGTTTTATTTATCTTTCTCTTCGGTTGATAGCCCTTTTGTCCAGAAGGTAACAGGTCAAATAAATACCATACAGAACAAAATTCATCACCAGGGCCAAATGGAGCGTCAGCAACATGGAATATTCTTCCTTGATCATCCCTTTGAAAAGTTGATACACCAGGATGTTGAAAGCCATCCTTCTCAAAACCTAGTTCCGTTTTAAAACTAGTTCCAGCAGTTGAAACCATTGGAAACTGCCATCTTCTCTCTGCAGCAAATGCATCCATTGCTTCTGGTGAATCAGGAGAGGCAACAACAAATGTCGCTTTTTCAATAATATGGTGATAAACACCGTTAAAGCCATCTGCCCACATGGTACAATAGGAACAAGATTTACCCATGTTCTGAATGATAATTAATTCATCCTTATCACCAAATAATTCTAGTAGACTTACTTCTTTATTCGAGGAGTCTAAGAAAACATAGTTATTAACCTCGTTGCGTGGAACGGACTTGCGTAATTCCATTAACTTATTTTTCTTTTCGTGAATTTCTTTTTCTAATTCTTCTATCTCAACTAATAGTTTAGTAGTATCCATTATGACTACCGCCCCTCTAATTTACAAATTCTAAGATTTCCAGTTGATTCCCACAAAAGTCTTCAATGACAAAGTAATATCCTGGAGGGCAAGGCATTGGTTCCTCCGAGATCATCTTAACTCCTTTTTCCTGGAGCTTTTTAAAGTCTTCTTGAATATTACTAGACTGGATGGCGAATAAGACATTAGAACCAGTTGGTACATCACTATTTTCCGTTTTCTCTAGAATGAGTGGTAGTCCATTATGTTCTAGACTAAAAATGTTTTCACCATACTTCTTTGATACATTGAAATCTAGCATTTCCGTATAGAATGCTACTCCCTTTTCCATATCGTCTACTTTAATCGTTAATACACAAACTTGATTTAACATTTTATAACCTCCGTTTTTTTAATATAGTAGCATGATGAAGCTCAAGATTTTTCTTCTTGTTTGCGCTTTTTAGTATCCAATAGAAGCTTGGGTAGATTGATTAAAATAGGTGGGTCATGGACAAGAAGCTCTCTTAATGTTACCTCTCGATAGACGTTTGAACTTTTTTCTATCTTAACTGACTCTTCGGCTATACCTCTCAAAGCATGGGATAATATGAAGTAATTACTAGGATTTAGGCTTTTCCGAATTGCCGCAGCGAGTACATAATATTCTCCTTCTGGCACCTTGGAAAATGTACAACTTTTCTGTTGGTGATTTAATGCTGTCCCCACAATAGGAGGCTGATCTGGTATTGGTTTTGGGAATAAACCAACAAAGATAATCCCCTTAAATGTTGGAGGTGCGTTAATCTGACACGTAACAGATGGTGTTGCCGATTCTAAGGGAATGAAGTGCAGTTGAAAAGTCATATTCATTAACAAGTTGGTGAAGGGATACCATGTCTTTCTTGAATTCCTTTGGTGATAATCCAACAAATTGCTTGAATTTAGCACTGAAGGTACCAAGGCTTAAAAATCCCACCCCTAGCACAGTTTTAAGAATAGAACCAGATGAATTTGCTAAAATCAGCTTGCTCGCCTCGATCCGTAATGCAGACAAATAATGACGGGGAGATACACCTGTAACTTCCTTAAATACTCTACTGAAATGGTATGGGCTATAACCAACAAGTTTTGCCAGACCCTCTGAAGTAATGTCTTCTTGTAAATGACTTTTCATATATTCAATTGCTTGTAAGATTATTTTTTCCTTCTCATTGTTCAAAGCTTTTCACCTATATACATGTAAGTTTGTTTATAGTAGAAATTCGACACTAACTGATAAAATACCTTTTTCTTAATAGGAGGTCGGGAAATTTTTTCTTACAAATTGGATATGTTAAAATGGAAAATATTCTAGCATAGAAGGAAGCGATAAGATGGAATATGTAACATTAAATAATGGTCTCACTATGCCGAAACTTGGCTTTGGTGTTTGGCAAGTATCTGATGATGAAGCAGAGAACGCGGTAAAAGAAGCGATTAAAGTCGGGTATCGCTCCATTGATACAGCGATGATCTATCAAAATGAAGCAGGTGTTGGTCGAGCAATCGCTGCGGCAGATGTTCCTCGAGAAGAGTTGTTCATTACAACAAAGGTATGGAATTCGGATCAAGGATTTGATGGTACACTGAAGGCATTTGAAGAAAGCCTTGAAAGATTAGGTCTTGATTACGTTGATTTATATTTAATTCATTGGCCTATGCCGAATGAAAATTTATATGTAGATACCTATAAAGCGTTAGAGAAGCTTTATCAAGATGGTAAGGTGAAAGCAATTGGGGTATGTAATTTCCATATTGATCACTTACAACGACTTCTTGATGAGTGTGAAGTAGTTCCTGTTCTAAATCAAGTGGAATGTCATCCATACTTACAGCAATCCGAATTAAAAGCATTCTGTAAAGAACATAATATATACCTAGAAGCTTGGAGTCCATTGATGAATGGGAAGGAAGTACTTAGTAACGAGGTAATCCAAGGCATTGCAGAAGCCCATGGTAAAACACCTGCACAAGTAATCCTACGCTGGCACTTACAATATGACAATATTGTTATACCAAAATCCGTAACACCATCTCGTATTGAAGAAAACTTTAATGTTTTTGACTTTGAATTAACTTCTGATGAAATGAAGAAAATAGAAGGTCTTAACCAAAATCACCGCAATGGTCCAGATCCTAATGATTTTTATGTGAAATAATAGAGACTGGGACAAGAGTATTTTAGCATTAAGAAAGTCCGAACTATTATGATTAGAGCATCATACCCGCTCCGGAAATATACTCCGCTTTCCGTGGGCGGCTGGTGAGCCTCCTCAGAGCTATGGCTCTTGCGGGGTCTCACCGAAGCCTATCCTCCCACAGGAGTCTCCGTATATTTCCGGAGCTAATGTGTTAAATCATCCGTTTTTTCAACTTCAACTTTAGTTATGTCCCAGATTATTTACTTTTCCACAGAAAATCTTCTGCCATGCAAAATCACCTCAGCCATTTCAGGAGAATACCTCTTTAAGATTTCCACAGACTCTTCTGCTAGAACCCCTCCCAAATACTTATGCACCCTTTTTTCGATATATGGATTCGACCGAATAAATGGCTTCATATTCATATACTTATCGTCTATTGCAAAGACAACATTGCGAATATTTGCCATGACTATGGTCGATAAACACATAATACATGGTTCTACAGAAGTATAAATAATACATTCACGAGCATGATCCTGAAGAAAAGAAGCACATTGTTTCATAGCATCAATTTCTGCATGTTTTAAGTTACTGCTGCCGGTTTCGATTCGGTTAGATCCTCTTGCGATGATGTTGTTATCATAAACAATCACTGCTCCAATTGGTCTATCCCCGCGTTTTCCGGCTTCTTCAGCTTCTTTAAGTGCTTCCGACATGAAAAAAGTATGGTCCAACTGATTAATATCAATCAACGTATTCCCCCGCCTTCTCGTATAAAAGTAAGACTATTATCCTATAAGGGAACAGTTCCCTCAAGAAAAATTTCCAATTTATCACCCAATTATTAAAATAATGATAACCTTTTTTTGGAAAATGTAGTAAACTAGAAAAGAATAAATGGTTCATCCAATTGAAAGGAGATGGTGTTTTATGAGAGCAATAAAGCAAACAGTACGTACCCATAATAATACTTTTAAATTGGAGGAACGATCGGCTTAAGATTCGTATCCTCCGTTAATTCAAGGAGGAAATATATTTGCATAAACTAGAAACATTAGGTTGGAAAGACGGACTAGAAGTAGAAAAAGAAAAAGCAGCACGAGTAATTACTGTACAAAAAAATAGTTACCGAATCTCCGATGGAGAGATGGATTACCTGGCACATTTAAGTGGGAAGTTTTTAAATGAAGCATCAAGTCCGTTAGACTTTCCAGCAGTTGGAGATTGGGTGGAGGTACAAAAGCTACCTGAAGAGAATAAGGCGGTTATTAAGAGGATTGTGCCTAGAACTAGTCAGTTTGTTAGACAGGCTGCAGGGGAAAGAACAGATCCCCAAATAGTGGCAGCGAATATTGATATTGTATTTATTGTGAATTCGTTAAACCATGATCTGAATGCCAGAAGAATTGAGCGGTATATTCTATTGGCTTATGAAAGTGGAGCAACACCAATTGTTCTTCTTACTAAGAAAGACCAGGTCACTGAAGAAGAAGTTAGAAAAGCCATAGCTACCGTGAGTGAAGTCGCAATAGGAGTGGACATTCTCACGATTAGTAGCTTAACCGGTGATGGCTTAGATGAATTGGAGACGTACCTATCATCCGGGAAAACAGGAGCATTACTCGGTTCTTCTGGTGTTGGAAAATCCACACTAATTAACTCCTTACTCGGGTACGAGGTTCAGGAGACGAAGGAAATCCGTGAAGATGATAGTAGAGGGCGTCACACGACTACCCATAGGGAGATGTTTATGCTTCCTAACGGTGCCATGATAATCGATACCCCTGGAATGCGAGAAATCCAAATGTGGGACGGTGAAACTGCAATAGAGCAGACATTCCAAGATGTGGAAGTGTTTGCTTCCGAATGTAAATTCACCGACTGTAAGCATAAAACAGAGCCTGGTTGCCGAATTCGAGAAGCAATAGAAACAGGTGAATTAACAGAGAAACGGTTTAGAAGCTTCATTAAACTACAACGGGAAATAGCCTATGAAAAACGTAAGCAAGATCAGAAGGCTAAACTAGAAGAAAAAAGTAAGTGGAAAAAGATCAGCAAATATCAAAAAAACATTCAAAAACATAACGTGAAATAAATGATAGGAAAAAGGCATTTGCGCTCTTAGCAAATGCCTTTTTATTAAATGAATATCCGATTTACTAGCTGTTCATATTCATAAAAGTAATCAGGTATCTCATCGGCTTGCAACCCCTCATACATATTCTGAACAATCGATTGGTTATACCATTTCTGCTCTTGTACACCGGCATTGAAATTTTCCCATACTGCTACACCTTGAACCTTAAGATCTTTTTCTAATCCTATTAAGTTGTCCAATTTATCGGCGACGATTAAGTATTTAACCTCTTTAGCTGCATGCTTAATCGTATCAATAGTATGTTGCTTCCGTTCCTTCCAAGACTTAGATTTATCCTCCGTATGTGCAGCCACTAGACTTGCAACCTTCTGTCCGAAATGTTTTTCAATATCTTCTATCTCATAAATCGTATCTTCCACTACATCGTGAAGATATGCTGCACACACTAACTCCTCTGAAAATCCTTCCTGCTCTAACCTGTTCGCTACCCGTATTGGATGGGTAATATAGTCATCGTCTGAGTTTTTTCGTTTTTGTCCTGCATGGGCTTTTGTTGCAAACTCTTTTGCTTTATCTTTCAATTAGAGTTCTCCCTCCACGTGTCTTTTTTCCTATTATATAGTAATAACAGGGTTGTTAAAAACATCATCACTTTACTTTCAATCGTCAAAGGAAACAAGTAAACTGTAGGTAGATAATTTGGATTGGAAGTGTAGATATATGGCTGAACAAGGTATTAATAAACGAAAAACAGAACACATTCGATTATGTTTAACAGACCAAGTAGAAGGTGTGAATAAAACAACAGGATTAGAAGGAATATCGTTTATCCATAATGCATTACCTGAAATCAATTTTTCCGATATAAATATAGCTACAACGTTCTTAAATAAAAAAATTAATGCACCTTTCCTTGTCAGCTCAATGACAGGAGGTTCTGAATTAGCCACTGAAATCAATCAAAACCTAGCACTAGCTGCGGAAGAAAGAGGTTGGGCCATTGCACTAGGATCGACAAGAGCTTTACTGGAAGGGGACAAGCATCAGGATTCTTTTTTAATCCGTAAGCAAGCTCCGAATGTTCCTTTAATCACAAATCTTGGTGCCGTTCAGTTAAATTATGGTTATGGTGCAGAAGAGGCACAGCGAATTGTTGACATGACTGAAGCAGATGCGCTATATCTTCATTTAAATACATTACAAGAAGTGATACAAGATGAAGGCGATTTGAACTTCGATAACCTTCTTCCAAAGATTGAAGAAGTTTGTAAAGCATTAACGGTACCTGTTGGCGTGAAGGAAGTTGGCTTTGGTATTGATGGGACAGTCGCCAAGAAGCTTCATGATGTAGGTATAGCCTTTGTTGATGTTGCTGGAGCTGGAGGGACTTCATGGAGTCAAGTCGAAAAATTACGCTCAAAAGACCCACTACGCAAAGCAGCAGCTGAGGCGTTTAATAGCTGGGGAATACCGACAAAGGATTGCATTGTTTCCGTTCGTAGTGAGTTAGCAAATGTACCACTAGTTGCTAGTGGTGGGATGAAAACGGGACTAGATGCTGCAAAAGCGGTTACCATTGGTGCAGATATTATCGGTTTTGCAAGATCCCTATTACAAGCTGCAACCGAGTCAGTTGAAGCAGTCTTACAAGTTATGGAGCAAATTGAATTTGAATTGAAAATAACGATGTTTGGTGTAGGGGCTAAGAATTTAAGTGAACTGAAGAACACCAATCGTGTCTCCATTATGGGGAAATCATTATTAGATAATTAGGGCTAAACGATATTTTCGTTTAGTCTTTTTTTTGGCTCTATAATATTTGTTGGGGTTTCAATAAAATTCAGAAAAAAAGTACACGCACCCCAAACATTCTTTTATACTTGAATTGACGAGAAACAAGATAAAGAATGGGGATGCGTGTAAATGGATTTTATCATGAATATGCCAGGATTAAAAGACTGTAACGTAACAAATTTAGTAGAGCGAGATGGGAAGGTAGAAGTTTATGTGGAAATGGAGCGTAAGCCACATAGTTGTCCGCGATGTGGAGAGGAAACCGAACGCATACATGACTATCGATACCAAAAAGTAAAACATCTGAAATGGTTCGAAAGAATGACTCAACTATGGTATAAGCGCAGACGTTATAGTTGCCCTTCCTGTGGAAAACGATTTTCTGAAGAAAACGGCTTCGTAGAACGATATCAACGCACTTCCGTGGAATGGAATCAAGCGGTCTCTATCCGATCCATCAAAGCAAAAACTTTTAAAGAGGTAGGAGAAACATATGGCTCCTCGGCAACAACCATTGTTAGACGTTTTGACCAATTAGCGGAAACGGAGATTAAAGAGGTAAACTCACTTCCTTCCGTCATAGCGATTGACGAATATAAAGGTGATACAAAAGAGGGTAAATATCAGTTAATTATTGCGGATGGTATCACGAAACAACCATTAGATATTCTCCCAAATCGCTATAAAAAAACCATTAAACAGTATCTCCAAAAACATGGGGCAAAAGTAGAAGTTGTCATTATGGACATGAGTCCAGCTTTCAAGGCAGCTGTTCAGAACGCATTAGGTAAACCTATTATTGTAGCTGACCGTTTTCACTTTTGTCGCTATATCTACTGGGGATTAGACCGCGTGAGAAGACGAGTTCAAAAAGACTTTCATGACTATGATCGTAAGAAATGTAAGCGAATGAAGTATGTATTTCATAAAGCAAAGGGCCGTTTAAAAGATGATGAGCAGTGGCACTTAGAAAGATACTTAAGTATGTCAGATGAACTGAAAGTAGCGTATGAATTAAAGGAAGCTTATCGAGAATGGTTTGAGGAAGCGAAGCTTATGGGGAAAGAACACATCTCCCTAGTGAAAGAAAACCTACAGTCTTTCTATAAAAAGGTAATCGACGCGGAGATACCTGAAATGATAAGTGCCATTAAAACCTTTCAAAACTGGCAGATAGAAATACTGAATAGCTTTGCATACGACTATTCTAACGGTTTTTTGGAAGGTATAAATAATACTACTAAAGTGATAAAGAGAAATGCATATGGATTTAGAAGTTTTAAGCGATTTAGAGCGAAAATCTTATTGGCAAGACAGTATAAAGATGTTGGTGTGCATATAGGATGAGGTGGCGACTAATGTCACCACCCCAACATTTGACGTAGAACC
>NZ_LDUE01000069.1 GCF_001038485.1 Ornithinibacillus californiensis | reverse complement strand
ACGCGGCGGACTGTAAATCCGCTCCTTCGGGTTCGGCAGTTCGAATCTGCCCCCCTCCACCACTTTTAAAATTTAATAGTCATATTTTTGACAGTAGGGGTATAGTTTAATGGTAAAACGAAGGTCTCCAAAACCTTTGATGTGGGTTCGATTCCTACTACCCCTGCCATTTTTATATGGCGGTCGTGGCGAAGGGGTTAACGCACCGGATTGTGGCTCCGGCACTCGTGGGTTCGATTCCCACCGATCGCCCTTTTATTGGGCTATAGCCAAGCGGTAAGGCAACGGGTTTTGGTCTCGTGATTCCTAGGTTCGAATCCTAGTAGCCCAGCCAGTGCGGAAGTAGTTCAGTGGTAGAACACCACCTTGCCAAGGTGGGGGTCGCGGGTTCGAATCCCGTCTTCCGCTCCAGATAGAACGGCGGTATAGCCAAGTGGTAAGGCAGAGGTCTGCAAAACCTTTATCACCGGTTCAAATCCGGTTACCGCCTCCAATATTCTATCTTCTAAATAAATATTAAACTATTCTCGATTAAGCTCTTTTATTTTAGTTGCTATTCTCTTATAGCGGTTAAAACAAAAGAGTTTTTTTATTTCATGATTATTTCGATGAGTTTACACATACTGTATATATTTTACAACAAGGGAATACTAAGTATTGAGTATTAGTATTCGGAGGTAATTAATTATGGAGATAGAACACAATTCAAGACTAACATCTGTTGAAATATCGCAGATTTGGAACGCTTATATGACTAATAGCGCGTCTGTGTGTGTATTGAACTACTTCTTTAATTGTGTAGAGGATGAGCGTATTAAAGAAGTTGTTCAGTATGGATTACAACTATCAGAGTCTCATATTGAGCAATTAAAGGTTATTTTTAATAAAGAAAGTTATCCAATTCCAATAGGTTTTAGATTAAATGAAGATGTTGATATTAATGCACCTAGTTTATACTCTGAGACCTATTTTTTGAATTATATTCGGGATATGGCTAGTATTGGCATGAATACGTATAGTGCATCGATGGGCATAACTGCTCGTGCAGACGTGTACGAATACTTCTCAACAAGTTTTTCTAAAACAAACAAACTACATCAAATGGCAAAGGATTTAATGCTTGAGAAAGGACTTTATATAAGGGCACCATATATAAATGCTCCTAGTGCTGCCGAATATATAAAGAAGCAAAGTTTTTTAACTGGTTGGTTTGGCGAAAGAAGAACACTTACTGGCATGGAAATTTCAAGTTTATATGCAAATATACAAAGAAATGTATTGGGGACGGCCACAATAGTGGGGTATTCCCAGGTAGCACAGATGAAGGAAGCAAAAGAGTATATGAAAAGAGGAATTGAAATAGCAGCTAAACATATCGAAGTATTTGGTTCTATATTAAATGAAGAACACCTACCAACCCCAATGTCATGGGATTCAGAGGTGACTGATAATACTTCCTTTGTTTTTTCGGACAAACTAATGATGTTTCAAACAACTGCTTTGATCTCAGCTAGTTTAGGATACTTTGGTATTGCACTCGCAGGTAGTTTGAGACGAGATATATCAACCCACTATACACGTTTAGCTGCTGAAATAATGAAGTATGCAGAGGATGGGGCTAATATTATGATTGATAATGGTTGGTTAGAACAGCCACCAAAGGCTTCCAATAGACGTGAATTATCAGATAGGTAGTGTGTGCTATGAAAAAAAGTAGAGCAGCTGAAGTGCTATTCTGGAGTATTGCTTTACCAGGCTTTGGGCAGTATCTTAATGGGAAGATAGTAAAAGGGACTGTATTAATTATCTTAGAGTTTATCGTCAATGTAATGTCAGGACTTAATTATGCAATATTACCTAGTTTTCATGGAAACATGCAAGAATCAATTGCTCATACCGACTTCCAATGGTTGATGTTTTATCCTTGTCTGTATCTATTTGGCATGTGGGATGCCTATCGAGATGCAGGTGGAGGGAATGAACCGTTTGCATTTTTGCCGTTTGTATTTGCAGCCTTTGTCGGTACTATAGGTGTAGTGTACTCTCCAGTATTTAATATTAATGGTATTTATTTTGGAGTAATTTGGTTACCTATTATCTTTCTTATCTTAGGGTTCTTTATTGGAAGCCTCATTCGTAAGATCGTTTTGAAGAGATTAAGTAGCAATGATACAGTAGTGTAAAAACAAATTATCCGAGTGATAAGCATTGACACCAATACCCATACCGTGCTATATTATTAGTTGTCAGTCAAGAAAACGTCAATTAATATTATGCCGGTGTGGCGGAATTGGCAGACGCGCGGGACTCAAAATCCCGTTCCCCTTGGGGAGTGTCGGTTCGACCCCGACCACCGGTATCTAAAACGATAGAACACTCACAAATATTGGTAAATCAATGTTTGTGAGTGTTTTTAATTTGTAAAAAAGTTAGGCATTTAAGTCGTTTTGCTTTCCTACAAACGTTACGATAGTATAAAACTTATATATGAAAAGGAGATAACAAAGCAATGAACAATTATAAATTAACCATTCAATATGATGGTGGCCGATACAAGGGCTGGCAACGACTTGGTGATAGTGATAACACCATACAAGGGAAAATTGAAAACGTATTAACAGAGTTGGCAGGAGAGAAAATCGAAATTATTGGTTCTAGTAGAACAGATGCAGGTGTACATGCTCTTGCTCAGACTGCTAATTTTAAGATGCGTAAGAATGCAACGGAAGAGGAAGTAATGCAATATTTAAACCGATATCTTCCGAATGATATTAGTGTTATAGATGTTACGTTAGTACAAGACCGTTTTCATGCACGCTATAATGCTAAAGATAAAAATTATGTCTATAAGATTTGGAACGAGCAATATCCACATCCATTCATGCGAAAATACAGTATGCATGTAGAGGATAAGCTTGATATCGAAAAAATGAGAGAAGCATCTAATTATTTTTTAGGAAAGCATGATTTTACTTCTTATTCCAATGCAAAATCGAAGAAAAAGTCCATGGTGCGTGAAATATACTCACTTGAGATACATGAGAATGAGGGTTTCATCGAAATTACAGTGCGAGGCAATGGCTTCCTTTACAATATGGTGAGAAAAATAGTTGGAACATTAATTGAAGTTGGATTAGGCGTAAAAGAAGCTGCTGCAATACCAAGTATTATTGACTCAAAAGAAAGAATTCAAACAGGTCGTATGGCTGATGCTGAGGGGCTGTTTTTGAAGAAGGTTGGTTTTTAAACATTAGGGGATAGGTAGTATTAAAAATATATTGTTCAAGACCAAGTTTTAAATCTTTTCAATTTCAATTCAAGATCACCCCTAGTGTAATATTCTTTCTATTAAAATCTAAGGCTAATATTAACTTGTTGAGTAGGGCCTAGGCACAGTATCAAGAATAACTCATTTAACTTTGCTAATGTTTAAATGAGTTATTTCCGCTTTTAGGTATATATATGGTAGTGAATCCTACTACTACATAATCTGCAGTAGGTATTGCTCTATATTATTGGCCATCTTAGTAGAATTCAAATCATTTAATAGTTGAATGGCTTTATTCATTTTCGCAATACCTTCATCTTTGCTACCAGTTCGGATGTCATAGGCACCTTTGAGCTGTAATAAATGTACTCTATCCGTTAAGTTGCTTTCTGGAATTGCAATTATCTCAAGATACGATATAAATTCGTTAAATTCCTTTTGAAATGGAAATTCTTCGTGAAATCGGTTCACAGGTCCAAGAAAATAGATAATGGTATTAAAAAGTACAGATGTGATTGCATCATGTACTTTTTTATAGTCTCTAAACCGTGCACTTTTCTCATAAGCAGTTCTCGAAAGCATAATGACCATATCCGGCTCGAGTAATAGTAGCGTTCCATTATAAAGCGTTAGTTCATAGTAGCCCCATACCTCTACACGAAATAAATAGTCAGAGAGGTGGTGAATGTCATATTCTTGCACGCTATTATTTTTATAATGCTCATCTACTATACTTTCATACACTTCGATTAATAGCGCATTATAATGGTACGTTTCCACACCGTATTGCTTCCACTTTTTTAATTGTCCGTTTTTTAATTCCTTCAGTTGATTATCGTCCCTATTAAAATAAGCAGTCCGTGCTGTTTGAAAAAATTGTTCTAGTTTATCAGGCTGAAAATCGTGATGTATGTACAAAAACTCATCAAAGTTCATCATTAACTTTTCTAGTAATCTAGTCATGAGACCAAGCGTTATATCAGAATCCCCACGTTCAAACTTTGATAGAAAAGAAACAGAACAGATACCTTCTGCTAATCTTTTTAAGGTAATTCCTTTTTGTTTTCGTATCATTCTTAGTGTTGTCCCGTATTCCTCAAACACTTAGATTCCCCCCCTGATAAAATTATAAATTCCACTATATGACAATTTTTAAAACCATTTGTTTTAATCAATATACAATAAAATCAGATAGATGAATATAGTTAATATATTTTAGGAGGAAAAGAAGATGGAAAAGTTATTAATTAAAAATGGCACGATTATTGATGTTGTGAACGAAGTATTATTTATAGGAGCAATTGAAGTAGACGGGAATAAGATTAAAAGAATAATTAAACAAGATGAAGTATTGCCTGAGGGAATAGAGACAATCGATGCAAAAGGAAAGTATATTATCCCAGGACTAATCGATATGCATTGTCATATTAATGAGGGGTTTGCGCCTCATTTTGTAGCATCAGGAGTAACAACGGTACGGAACACGGCAGGTAATGTCCTACTACTTAATAACTTAATTCAAAAGCCAGATTCTGCACCGATACCAAGAGTATACGCGTCAGATAGAATGATTGACGGTTCACCTGGACAATGGGGTCCAACTAGTTATGGAAATTTTGTAACAGACGATCCTGAAGAAGCTAGGGAAGAAGTTCGTAGACAGGTTGAAGTAGGGGCGAGATTTATTAAACTATATGGGTGGATAAAAAAAGATGCTATGGCAGCGGCAGCGGATGAGGCAAAGAAATTTGGCTTGGAAGTTTCTATTGATTTAATAAATTCTAAGGATGTAACTGCATTAGATGCAGCGAAAGCGGGTGTTACATGGTTTGAACATGCCTCAGGATTTGCACAAGAGCTTTATAAAGGGTGGAGCCCACTAGTGGAACAAGCAGAGTGGAGTCATATAAATTGGGAAGAACCAGATCAAGAGAAAATTAAAGAACTGTGTGAGAAAATGTTAGAATACAATGTAAAACTATGCCCTACCATGGTTCTGTTCGATCAAGCAATGAGCTTTCCAAACTATTGGTCACCTAAAAATAAAGTGATACAATCTATCGAAAATAGAAAGAGTCCGGTAGAATACTGGAAAAGTCATGAAGATATCATAGACGTTATAAAAGAAAGTAATGCAATTATTAACAACTTAACAAAAGCTATAGCTAAAACCTACTATGATATGGGTGGAACAGTGGTCGCTGGAACCGATACCCCAGCTTTACTATACACGTACCCTGGAATGGCTTTACACCGTGAACTGGAGATATTTGTGGAAATTGGATTTACTGAAATGGAGGCATTACAAGCAGCAACAGTGAATGCAGCTAAGTCTATTAACCTCGATGATATTGGCTCCATCCAAGAGGGAAAAACCGCAGACCTAGTAATCTTACATGAGAATCCGTTAGAAAATATTATGCATACAAAAGAAATTGATTTGGTTGTTAAAGGTGGGAAACCATATAAGCAAGAGGAAATCCTACGTAGTGCTCCAAGTGAGGAAGAAGTTAATAGAACAATACAAGCATTTATGGAGGAATGGGAAGGGATCCATGCAAATTAAAGCCTGTTAATGTTCAAAAGCAAGATTAAACACTCACAATCAACTGTTGATATCGATGGTTGATTGTGAGTTTTTATGGTTTTGATGAAAGAGAATTTTTGCGGCGGTAATTACGACGAGCTTTTAAATCTATAAACTTACATACTAGTATGTTAAGATTTTTATATACATAAAAAGATTGGTAATGCATGATGAAATTAGTGGTAAAGGGTGAAAGAGATGAACGTTGAAGCAGGATTTAGAAGTATTTTAAAACATCCGGTTATTCTTATATTACCAATTATATTACAAGTCTTGATTAGTTTTGGCATGGGGTTTATATCGTTCCTTGGTATTGGACTGTATTCGTTTGGATCATTGCATCTTGGGGCATCGCCCGCAGAGTTTAATATTCAATTTACCCTGCCAATTTTTATTCCATTAATTTCAGATTTGAACCAGTCGCTTTCATTTCTTCCTATCCATGAAGGAGGAAGTATTGCTTGGATGATCGTTATTGCAGTCGTTTATTTTGCGGCAGTCAGTTTTACAATAGGGATGTATCTAGGAAGTATGAAGAAAGCATTAGTACTAGGAAATTGGAATAATTATTCTATTTTTCGTTTGGGGTGCCGATATTTTTGGAGGATTTTTTTATTTCAATTGTTAAGTACAATCCTTACTTTTGTATCCTTTTACTTATTGGTGACTACGGTTATTGGTGGTATTATTGGATTCATTATTCTCTTCTTGTATTTACTAACTCCTTATATCGTTGTTTTGGAGGATAAACGTTTAGGAGAAGCATTGCTAGATTCTCCGAAGTACTGGAAACGTTATGTGAAGAAATTTATCCCTTTAGCATTGGGGACTATACTTTCTATATTGTTGTTATCTTTAATTATACAGTTGTTGAAAATGGATCCCCTTCAGTATTATATTGGCCTCATTTCTTATACATTTATTGGTAGTGGGTTCATTGCTGGATTTATGAATCTATTAAACACTTGTATTCATGAAGATGAAATCAATTCAGCGCAAGAAACAGAAATAAATTATTCGAAGTGGAAAAAGTGGACTATTGTTGTCATTGTTCTTGTTGTCCCTTGGATTGGCGTTCAATTTGCCTATGGAAAACATGTTACTTCTTTGCCATTCCAAGAAAAAACTACCCTTACCAATGGAATCTATTATATGGCTAATTGGTCGGATGCTCATGCAGGATCAGATCGAACATATACAACGTACGGGTTTGAACAGAGGGATGTACTAGAACTAACACTCTCCTTACCAGACTCTGAGTCAACAGAGGATGCCCTTTACGGGAAAGGTGAAGTTACCTGGAAAGTAGACAAAGAAGTAATAACAAAACAAGGTAACTCTACGATTTATTCGGGCGAGGAGGTAGTTGAAACATCAGAGTTTATCTATCGTTTAACCCCAGTATATAAAAATGGTAATCTTTATTATACATCCAATACGGAGGACGGATTTGCAGAGCTTACAACAAAAGGTCAAACTGATGAACCGATGGGGATTGAATTATTTGTCATGAATGATGGAAGTGATGTTTTTGTTTATCAATATAAGGAACGATTTGATCCAGAACCAGTCATTCAAATTTCCAATGATGGAAAATATTTTACACCACATGTTAGTTCCGTGAATCCAGAGGACTTTAAATACTTTTGGTATTCTAACGAACCCATAACAAAAGAAAGAATAGTAGATTTAATGAAAGCAAAAAACAGTACTAATCTCACGACAAGCGGTGGCCCTCATTATTATCATTTTGAAAACCTTGCTGTAGCTTTTCTTCAACAAACAGATGGAGAGGCATTAATTAGATTAGGGGATCACTATGAACAACTTGATATTCAAACGAATATTTCTAGTAAAACAGCGGAACAGTGGACGAAAGAATTAGAGGCGCTTTATGGTGACATGAATCTTGCTGAATTTCTTGAGCACTTTAATAGGCAGAATGATTACGATGGCTATAAGTTTATCGGTTGGGAAAATGATGTTGAGAGGGATGAATACCAAGTGATTGTTCCGTTTCCGAAGGGGGATATCATCCTTCATTGTGTAAGAGAAGGAGGGCTTATTGAGCTCAACATTGAGATGCCAGAGTGAATCGGTCATTCAGTAGTGTAAGTAGAAAGTGGTACATATGATTGAACTTACGCATGATATCATGTAAACTTGTCACAGAATTTATCCTTATCCAAGCTATAAGATGAATAAAGAGTTTACATATCCTATCAAAATATGAATCGGGTGGAGAGTAATATGTCGGAGTATGAAAACAGTCGAAATAAAGCGATTCAAAGGATTATTGAGATACAAGAAACATTACCTAAAAAGCAGAAGCAATTAACCTACTATATCCTGAAAAATTATCAGTCTATTGGACTGATAACGGTAAAAGAGCTTGCGGCAAGTGCTGGTGTCGGTATTTCCACGGTTATGCGACTATTGAAGGTCTTAGGATACGACAATTTTAATGACTTTCGAAAAGAAATTTATGATGCTTATGAGCCACCAATTACTAGGTGGACCTATTCAAAGAAATCATATGAGTCGTCGGATACAGACGATAAAGAGGGTCAAACGGTATTCCAAGTTTGGAAAGAAGCAGTTAATATTTTGGACAAGTCACTAACTCCTGACTTAATCGAAAATTTTCCTAAAGCAATTGATCTCATGCTCAAAGCTAGTCAAATCAATATATTAGGGTCACGTCCATATAAAGCCACAGCGCTATATTTAGAATTAATTCTTGGAGAGTTCTGTTCAAAGGTACGTCAGCTTAGCCACGATACAGAAGTATTGTATGATAAGTTATTACAATTTCAAAAAGATGAGGTTATAGTAGTCTTCATGTTTGAACCATATAGTTATCGGTCGATTGAGGCTGTAAAATTTGCTTATGAACAAGGAAATAAGATTATTTTAATAACAGATCATATATCATGTCCAATTACCCCATATGCATCTGTAACATTGAAACTAGAGTATAGCACCGAACAATTTTCAATCATTCCTATAATTGCCTTGATTGAGGCATTGGTAATAGAACTGGGGAAGCAAACGGACAACTCTATTGAAAAAATGGAAAGGCTACAACAAGCTCTTGTAGAGAAAAATATACAAAAGACTCTAGGATATAAATGGAATATGAGTAGAGAATAGAAATTCACAATTTATCAAGATGATAAATATAAATAACTTTGATATGGAAAAACAGCCTAGTCTCCTTAAAACAGGGGAGATAGGTTGTTTTTTTTCGTCATAAAATTAGATATTACAAAATGAACTCATATGTTCCTTTTTAGTTTAATATGATTTACAGTAGTTCAAATATGTGCTAACGTAATATTAGTATAATAATTTGCTTTCATAGTTTAAGATGTATTTTTTAGCTAGTTTACTAGTTTAATGGAGGTGCGAGTGAAACAGAAGTTCAATGATTATTCTAAGTAGAAATTACATTGGACCTAATTGATAACCGAGTTCCAAGAGGTGTCGATTAAGTAAGATTTTTTGTTCATGATATTGATTTATGAAAGCGTTAAAACAAATATTAAAGGAGTGCTTTAATTAAATGTTTGAGTTTAAATGGAAAAAAGTAGGGGTAATTGCAGCCTTATCTTTATCGTTCGTAGCGGCTGGTTGTAGTCAAGAAGGTAATGAGAGTGAAGGTGGAGCATCTAAAAGTGTTAGTGAAGAATTGGAATATACCATTACTGGAATTGAGCCTGGTGCCGGACAAACTGAAACGAATGAGAAAGCATTAGCTGAGTACGAAAGTCTTGCTGGGTGGGAACAGGAAACATCTTCTTCTGCTGCCATGTTAACATCCTTAGAAAAGACTATTGATAATGAAGAACCTATTATAGTTGCTGCATGGTCTCCTCATTATAAATTTGCTAAATGGGACTTGAAATACTTAGAAGATCCTAAAGGTATATTTGGTGAAGCGGAGTACATAACTACAATCGTAAGACATGGGCTAAAAGACGAAATGCCTGAAGCTTATACATTGTTTGATCGATTTCACTGGGAATTAGCAGATATGGAAGCTGCTTTACTAAAAGCTCAAGAAATGGACTTTGATTTTGAAGTAGTTGCTCAAGAGTGGGTTGAAGAGAATCAAGAAATTGTTGCAGAATGGACGGAGGGTGTAGAACCTGTAGATGGGACCTCATTACATTTAGCTTCAACTGCTTGGGATACAGAGTTGTTCTCAGCAAATGTAGCTAAACTTGTATTTGAACAACTAGGTTATAATGTTAAGCTATCCGTTGTTGATCCTTCTGTTTTATTTGAAGCAATTTCAACAGGTGACGCTGATGGCTCACTATCTCCATGGATGCCAGCAACTCATGGTGCTTTCTATGGTGAATATGAAGGACAATTTGAAGACTTAGGAGAAAACTTATCTGGCGCTAAAATTGGTTTAGCTGTACCAACTTATATGGAAATTGATTCCATTGAAGATTTGGAACCAAAAGAGTAGATTTACATGATTTTTAGCAAAGGAGAAAAGGTGGGATTAATATATTTAATAAAATTGCCTTTATAGGTGCTGGAGCAATGTCAGAAGCTATTATTGCTGGGGTTTTAAACAAAGGCTTTCTAAATGCCGAGCAAATTTTTGTAACAAATAGAAGTAATAAAGAGCGTCTGAGTTATATGCAAGAACGATATCAAATCCAATGTGTCCAGGATAGGGAAGAGGCAGTTCAAGATGCTAATGTTATCATTTTATCCATGCAACCATTTGATTTGAAAGCAGCAGTCCAATCTTTAAAGAATAGTATTTCGTCAAACCAATTAATTATTTCAGTTGCTGCAGGAGTATCAACTGACTATATTTCGAGCCTATTAAATTTAGATGCACCTATTATTCGAGCAAACCCAAGTATGCTTGCTTTTATAGGGCATTCTGCTACTTCGATCGCCAAAGGAATTACCGCAACAGATGAGCATCTAGCTATTGGTGTAACACTATTTCAAACTATTGGAAAGACTGTAGTCAGTGAAGAGGCAGACATGCATATTGTCACCGGCCTCGCTGGAAGTGGTCCTGCTTATATTTATTATTTAGCAGAAGCGATGGAAAAATCTGCAATAGAGTTAGGGCTAAATGAAAATATTGCCACTGAATTAATCTCTCAGACTTTTCTAGGTGCTGGAAAGATGTTACAGCAATCAGGTGATTCTGCGAAGGAACTAAAGGAGAAAGTTATCAGTCCGGAGGGAACAACCGAAGCAGGAATTAACTCGTTAATAGACTATAAATTTGAAAAGATAGTTTATGAATGTATAAAAAGTGCAAGAAATCGATCTGTAGAGTTAGGCAAAAGTATGTAGTAATAGAAATGATAGGTTCATAGTGACTCCCATTAATGCTGCGAAGTTCGTAAATAAAAATAAGTACATAATACGAATGATGATGTAATCGATTACATAAACGTTCGTGTTTTGACCTGTGGATTTATTTTGCAAAAATATAAGAAAATAAAAAATAAACCGACTATAGATATGTGTAATATACATTCATACCTTGTATTGACAAGGTTTTGAATGGATAGATATGAAGTGTAGAACGTAAAGTCTAGTAAAATTCCCTTGCAAAATAAAACGAAGATGATATACTAAATACGAACTTAATCATATTTTTCATATAAATGTAGGGATATGGCCTGCAAGTTTCTACCAGTTCACCGTAAATGGACTGACTATGGAAAGCGAGTACGAGATAACTTCTACTTTACTATCAAGGTTATAAATCTTTTGATAGTAATCAGTCAGACATCGATTTTCGCAAATCGTGTTTTTAGTTGTTCGTCTTATTTCGGTCTAATAAAGCTCGAAATACATGCTTTCACATAGTGAGCATGTGTTTCGAGCTTTTTTCTATGGAATTATATGAAAAAGAAATTACCAATTAGAATAGGGGGAGTAGACGGATTAAATTTGATAGTAAAATGGTTCAGTAATAATTGTGAAAAAATGAGCAATAATAATTAAAATACTAAAACAACTAGGAGGAACAACAATGAAAAAAAATACATTATTACTTTTAGCTTTACTTCTTTCTGTAGGCATAATCTTAGCAGCTTGTGGTGGAGCAACGAATGAAGAGAATAAGGAAGAAGATAATGGAGATTCTGCTTCTCAAACAGAAGAAGGTTCTACGGAATATAAAGTTGCTATGGTTACAGATGAAGGTGGCGTAGATGATAAATCTTTCAACCAATCAGCATGGGAAGGTATCAAAGCTTGGGGAGAAACAAATGGTTTATCAAAAGGTGAAGGCTTTGATTATGCGCAGTCAAACGCAACAGCAGATTATATGCCTAACATCGCTCGTTTCGTCCGTGACGAATATGACCTTGTTTTCGGTATTGGATTTAAATTAAAAGAAGATCTTCAAACATCTGCAGGTCAATATCCTGATACTAATTTTGCAATCGTAGATGAAGTAGTAGACGCTCCTAATGCTGCTAGCATTACGTTTAAAGAACATCAAGGTTCTTTCTTAGCAGGGGTAGCTGCTGCTATGAAAACAAAAACAGAAAAGCTAGGATTTGTTGGTGGTATTAAGTCTCCACTAATCAGTAAATTCGAAGCTGGATTTATTGCAGGTGCTAAATCTGTAAATCCTGATATTGAAGTAGAAGTAATATATGCAGAATCTTTCACAGATCCAGCAAAGGGTAAAATCATTGCAACTACTATGTATGACAATGGTGTGGATGTGATTTACCATGCATCTGGAGGAACGGGAAATGGTGTATTTAACCAAGCGAAAGATATTAAGCAAAATGACCCTGAACGTGAAATCTGGGTAATCGGTGTAGACCGTGATCAGTACGAAGAAGGTCAAATTGGGGAAAATAATATAACATTAACTTCGATGGTTAAACGTGTCGATGTAGCGGTTCAAGATGTAATCAACAGAGGAATGAACGGAGAGTTCCCTGCTGGAGAAATAATAGAATATGGTATTGAAGAAAATGCAATATCTATTGCTGAAACAAATGCAGAAGCAATGACAGAAGATATTATTGCTGGTGTTCAAGAATGGGAAGAAAAAATCCTTAACGGTGATGTGGTCGTACCACAAACGGAAGAAGAGTTAGAGTCATTTGTTGATTCTTTATAATTACTAATTTCATATCTATAATCGTAAAAGTAAGGACATGGTATTATCTGTCCTTACTTTTTTGATGATAGGTCTTCTAATCTCCAAGCGTACAAAAGAATCGTGACAAATGAATAAATCGTAGTAGCCTTATTAGAAAACTATAATCTACCCCGATTCAATAGTTTCCCTTGAAGAACCCTCAACTGCTTTAATAATTGTTCGTATTCAGCTAATTCGATATTACAAGAGATTACTTCTCGTGCTACCGCGTTATTAATAGCATTCTTTTCGTCTAATGCTTTTGGCTGAGCGAAAACACAAACCTTACGTTCGTCACTTGCAACACGTTCCTTTTTGACCCATCCACTAACTTCCATTCGTTTAATCATAGGAGTTAATGTTCCCGTACCTAAATTTAATCGATCGCCCAATTCTTTCACTGTAAGTCCATCTTTCTCCCACAGGGCTAACAATACTAAATATTGAGGGTAAGTAATTCCAAAGGGATGAAGTACTTTTGAATATAATTTCGTAAATTGGCTATTGGTTTCATAGATTGAAAAACAAAGCTGATTGTCTAGTGTTAAAAAATCCTCCAAAAACTCATCCCCTTAAACAATTAAAGTTGTTTAACAATATCTTTTTCTATTTTACTTGGTTTTGTTGTTGGAGCATAGCGTTCTACTACATGGCCATTTCGATCAATGAGGAATTTAGTGAAGTTCCATTTGATATCCTTAGAAAGGACGCCACCTTTTTCTGATTTCAAATAGCTGAATAATGGCTCCTCATTTTCTCCATTTACATCTATTTTTCCATACATGGGAAATGTTACACCATAATTTAATTGACAGAACTCTGTCGTTTCTTCAATATTATCGAATTCTTGGTTGTTAAATTGGCCACAAGGAAACCCTAAAATCTCAAAACCTTGCTCTTTATATTGGTCATAGATTTCTTGAAGCTCTTTAAATTGATCTGTTAATCCACATTTACTAGCAGTATTCACAATAAGTAGCGGCTTTCCTTCAAACTCCTTTAAAGATTGCTCGGTACCATTTGTCTTCTTAACCGTAAAGTCATAAACAGTTGTCATTATGATTCCTCCTAGTTTTTAATCGTGTACGATTTAATCATACACGATTAATAGACTAGTTACAATGAATAGAGATGTTCACAAAAAAATAAGCGTATCTTCAAAAAGATACGCGTTAGCCCTATTTTATTAAGAGCAATCTAATATTTATAGGATTGTCCACCATCAATGGTGATAAATGACATTATAAAGGAAGCTTGATCAGATAGAAGGAAGGCCCTAACCTGGCATATTCGAATATCAACCTCCGTCTCATCCCCATAAATCGCTAGGTAATTGCGAATACAGTAACGGTGTACTATTTTATTGTGAATGGAACAAGGAAGTGCTGAATAGTATTAACGTGTATTAATAAAACAACAAATGTGGGGGATTATTGTGACAACTGAGAATGAACTAATTAATAAATCCTATTATCAAAGTTTGATAGATAAAAGTCAGCAAGGGCACCCAATTAAAATATTGGGTGAGATGTACATGGAGGAAATGCAAAAGGAACGGCCTGAATTATCAGCTATTCGCTATGCACAAGGAGAAGTTTATTTTTTAAATAGCGACTATGAGGCTGCCATTTATAAATGGCAACATCCTTTAGAAGGTACATTATTCCCTTGGGCACAGAAAAATATTGCTGATGCCCATTTAGAAATGGGATTATTAGAGTTTGCAGAGAAGGCGTATAAGGAAGTTCAAACGCAATCAAGCGAATTGCAATCAGAAGTATTACTGCAGCTGTTTTCTCTGTACATACAACAAAATGAAACGAAAAAGGCTGTTGATACGATTAAAGAAGCCGTTAAGATAAATCCAGATTATTCCCGTGTTACAGAAATTGCACAGACTTATTTTGAGGATATCCAAGACTGGGATCATGCCATTGAACTAGCAGTTAATGAGGCGATACGTACGAAGTCATTAACCTGGGTGGAAATATTAGAAGGATATGCTAAGCATGGACTAACCTCTAATGTTATTCCAAATTATTTTAACGAACTATTAAAAGAACTAATACATCTTGATGTTTACCGATTTGAAAGCCTTACGGAAGCAATCTGGAATAGCTACAGTCAAACGGAGTTCTATCCGCAATGGATAAATGAGTTTAATCAACTATTATTACAGCTTGAAATGGAAGAGACTTATGAATGGAAGAAGCTACCGAATATTTTTAAAGATACGTATTTCTCTTTAATTAGCGGTAAGTTTCTAATTAGGGACATTTCTGAGTTAATTCATATGCATCTACCGAATTGGTTGAAGTTATCTTCTACTTCAGATGGACTATTACCTTCAACTGCTATACTTGCCTGGGATGAGATTTTTCCATCGGAGCTTGATGCAAATCTGATTAGCGAAGCAGAACAGCTTTTTAATAGTTCTACTCCTGTTGAAAATGGGAAACAGGATGGGATGAAAATTTTTGAATCGATAAAGTTATGGGCTGAAAAGGAAGGTTTATTAGAGGAGTTTTTAGAGTTTACGGAGCCGAAGTTAGCAGAATACAATATGGAAGTGGCAAGTCCATCCGGTATTAGGAATTTAATAAAAGCAACTGTAGAATTCTTAATAGAACAAAGAGTGGTAATGAAAAATAATATTATGGAAGAAATAAACTGGAATGAAGACTTACTGTTAGAACTGGAAGATATCCAAGAGCGGTTAGGCAATTTAGAAAAAGAAAAAGCTAGTAATATGGCCAATTCGTTCAATGATATAAAAGAAAAACTAAACGAAAATGTGATGAGTAAATTGCCGAAGATTCTCAAGTATTGCTCGGAATTGGTGCAGGAGGATAGTGATTTTTCTAAGCTGCATATTATTCTCAATGAAGAAATGAATAAGCGGATTGCACACTATATGGGAAATGCCGTCCTACACGATTATAAGCATGCAGTAAAGAATTGGCTTGAAGATTGTAAACAAGAGCTCCAGGATGCCCAGATTACTAGTGACGAATTTAGCGAAACGATTAATCAAAAAATGACCGATGGTAAGATTGTATTACAAGGTGATTTTAAAGTACTTGAAGATTGGCAACGAGATATGGATCGAATATCAAGAGGATTAGTGCAACGTGAAAAAGTAAATATTATGCTGAAGAGAAACCCTTCTCAACTGTTTCTAAAGGGTGCTGGTAAACTGTTTGGGTCCATTAATAGAAATAATGATATGCTATACAGTAAATACAAAAGCTATATCGAGAATGCAGATTATAGCGAAATAGCAGAGGAAATTATCCGCCCATTTATACAGCAATTAGAATTATTTGAGAGTTCTATAGAATGGGATGTTAATAGATTCTTCTCAAATCCACAAGAAGTGCTGCATCGAGTGGTTGAGGGAGTACAGGTTGATATTGTAAAACATAAAGATGCCTTAAATACGATGCTAGAAAAACCTGAGATGTATCAAGATCCACTAACTTTATTTGAAATAAAGCTACGTCAATATGAGTTGATGAATGTAATTAGTTAAAGAATCTTAAGACCCAGATTTTGAGAATCTGGGTCTTAATTATGTGATTAATCCTTAAACCTATCACTCATGCTTTTCTGTAGGAATATCATTTCTTCAGCTAGATTGTGGATTCTTCTAGATATGCTAGAATCATTAATCTCATTTGTTTCAATATCAAAGGAATCGTTTGGAATAAACACATTTGTTGTTGGGACCAATCCTTTTAAGTAGGAGAGGATTGGTTTTAATTGATATTCAGGCACAAGAAAATGTTTCTCAGACCAACCAGTAGTAATAATTCCAGTTACTTTATTTTTAAAACCATTTTCGGGCATGAAATCTAATAGATTCTTTAGTACTCCTGATATAGAGGCCTGATAAATGGGGGTACCGAATACTAAAAAGTCAGCGGCTAATACGCTCTTAACTACCTTCCAAGTATCTTCATTATAATAAGATAGTGGTTCACCTCGGCATAATTCAACCTCATAGTCCCTTAAATCGATTAACTCGACCTCTAGCTTGGGATCGATAGACGAAGCGGCTGCTAATACATCATCCACTGCTTGAGCTGTTTTATCTCCACCAAGTGTTCCTGATACTCCGACTAATTTCATTTTACTTTCCTCATTTCTATTAGTGACGAACTACTATTCATACTAACAAAGAGGTGGTTGTTATTTCCATAGAACCGATGTATTACATGGTAACTATTTGAAGGAATTCAAGTGATACCTTAAGTTTAGATCTAATAATCTCATTCTGGGAGAAATCACTATGATAAGAAATATGATCATGGAAGATGCTAAAAAGATTGTCCTATCAATGCAGAAGCTTCCTTCAATAGAAAAGGTCTTACCTTGTTTCTAAACAAAGCAAGACCTTAAGCCAGAAGTTTATTGATTACTTCTCAAAATCAGAGGAATCATTATAATCATAACGAAACCCATCTTTTTTAGCGGATTCTTTTCGTTGTTTATCGTTTTGTTTTACGGCTTTGCTGTTTTTATTATGTTTATTATTCATTTCTTATCTCGCCTCCTTTACTCCATTATTGTTACAAATAGGAACAGCACTATTCACGGGCATATTTAATTATCGTCTAATTAGAAACTTCTACCATTTAGATTTATAATTAAAGTAGATCATTAAATTTAGGCAGTGTAAAAGAGGAGATTAAATGGATAATATAGGTTTAGTTTTAGAAGGCGGAGGAAGTAGAGGAGTATATACTGCAGGTGTTCTACACCATTTGATGGAAGAAGATATCTATTTACCCTATGTCATAGGTGTATCAGCTGGTGCATGTAATGGATCTTCCTATATTTCCAGGCAAATTGACCGGAATAGAGCAGTTAATATTGATTACATCGACCACCCGGACTACTTATCACTCAGGAATTTAATTAAGAAGAGACAGCTTTTTGGTATGGACTTTTTATTTGATAGTTTACCTAATCAATTAGAGCCTTTTGATTTTGACAGCTTCTATGAGGCAAAGGAAGAATTTGCTGTTGGGGTTACAGATTGTATGACAGGTGAACCGGTCTTTTATAAGAGGAAGGATTATAGCAAAGACATCCTAACCGTTATTCGTGCCTCTAGTTCGTTACCATTAGTTGCCCCGGTGGTTCCATTTGATGGACGAATGCTGATGGACGGTGGGATATCTGACCCGATTCCGATTAAACAATCTGAACAGGATGGAAATCATAAAAATGTTGTTATTCTAACGCGAAACAGAGGATATGAAAAGAAGCCTCAATCATTTAGCTGGTACTTTAGAAAAAAATATAAGGATTATCCAGGGCTGTTAAAGGCGATGGAAAAACGACATGCGGTTTATAACGAAACGTTACAATATATATTTGAAGAAGAGAAGAAAGGCAACGTATTGATTATTCAACCAACCGAAAAACTAGAAGTTGGACGTATTGAAAGAAATAAAGACAAATTAACTGTCTTATATAATAAGGGAATTGTTGATGCGAAGAAGATGTCACTTGAGTTAAAAGAATTTTTATCATAGCTAGTACAGGCCAGATATATTTAGCGTATATCGGGTCTTTTTTTTATGAGTTTCGTTACTAATGTAAAAAAATTCTGTAAAAAAGTTAAGTATATTGTATAGTTAGAGTAGATACTAATAGCTAGGTGCTAAGTAGGAAGATGAGAGGGGATTAATAAATGAGTAAAATTATAATAACAACCGAAAGTGGAGCAGATTTACCGAAAGAATGGACAAGCAAACATAATATTCAGGTGGTACCTATGCACGTGATCATGGATGATAAGGATTATTTAGATGGGTTGCTGCCGGTAGAGGATATCTATGAATATCACGAGAAAACGAAAAAAATCCCTTCCACTACAGCTACAAATGTCCATGAATATGAGGAGTTTTTTAAGCAAATAAAAGTAGACAATCCGAATTGTGTCATTATTCATGTTGGTTATACCTCCAAGGCATCTTCATCTTTCCAGAATGCAGTTATTGCGACTGAAAACATAGATGATGTTCATTTAATAGATGCGTTAAATGTTACTGGAGGTTTAGCTGCTATTGTCATGTATGCGGCTGACCAATTGGACAAGAATCCCGCAATAGAACCTGAAATATTAATAGAAAAAATCCAATCCATCGTGCCGAGGTCGAGACTAGCTTTTGTACCAGGTAGTCTAGAGTTCTTGAGAGCAGGCGGAAGGGTTAGCAACCTTGCTTATCTAGGAGGAGCTTTGTTGAAAATTAAACCTCGTATCGAGTTAGTTGATGGAAAGCTTGTATCAACTAAGAAGTATCGAGGAAATATGGGCTCGGTTACAGGAAAACTTTTCCAAGACTATCTCAATCAATATAACTTAGATAAAGGACAAATCTATTTAATCTATTCCATTGGATTAGATGAAGACATTAAAGTAAAAATGACTGATATCGCAAAGAATTATGGGTTTGAAAATATTGAATGGATTCAAGCTGGAGCCATGATCTCGACTCATGCTGGACCTGGAGGATTTGGTATTGCAGGTTTGGAAAAATAGATGCGTTAAAATTAATTAATATAAGAGGTGGCAATGTACGACATGTCATTAGAAATAAGGAACTTCAAACAAGAGGATATGCCGTTATTACGTGAATTTTATCAAGTAGTAACTAAAGATAGAAAGGTAGTATTTTGGTGGGTTGGTCCTGAAGGAAATTGGGCTAATGTATTTTGTGCTTTTGACAATGGGAAAATGGTGGCAAAAGGCCAAGTAGAAGTTATTAATAATATTCATGATGGTTCCCCGAAGGAAAGTAGGCATAGCATCTATTTTAATCTTAAAACATTGCCTGAAAGAGAAGAAGACTTCGAAGTAATAAATTTGCTATATGAAAGAGTATATGCACGTGGACTAGAGCTAAAGCAACAATTATCCTCAAGCTATCAAACGAACCTATGCTTCGGTAACTTTGCAACGGAAGTATCCAATAATAGCTATTTTGTGGAAGAAAAAGGGTTTAAGCCTTTAAACACCCTCTATACGATGGAGAGGAACTTACAAGAACCAATAGAAGCTAGTAATCTTCCTTTAGAAAATGTAAGCTGGCAATTTTGGAAAATGGATAGTTTAGAAGAGGAAAAGCAGTATTTAGAGGTGGAGTCTCAAATCTGGCCTGATACTGCTCTAGGCCTTCAAAAATTACATGAATATAAACGTAATCCTTCATGGACTTCTATTCCTGTAAGGGACAATGGAAAAATTATTGCTAGTGCAATGGCATGGCAAGAGGAAGATATGGGTGTGATTGAGGATGTTTTTGTTATAGAAAACTGGAGGAAACTAGGAATTGCAAAATTTCTATTAACAACAGGTCTGACCTACTTAAAAGAGATCGGTTTAGACCGAGCGAGTTTGATGGTAGATACAGAGAATGAGAACGCCCTTAATTTATATCGTTCGGTTGGATTTCATGTAGTTGAGGAAGAGAGAAGATATTTTATAACGTTAGATTAATCATTTTTATGAGGATGAGAAAACTTTATTTTAAACTCTCGCTATCCAAATAGTGGAGAGTTTTTTTACTTTAAAATTATCGTTGAAACCTTTTTAGAAAGGCAAACGTAATTCTAGATGACCTCAAGGATTAATGGAGAGAATATAGAGGACAGATAAAGGGGAGAAACCATGGAGAATGCACCAATTTCAAGTAAGGAACGAATCCTTACGATTGACATCATTAGGGGATTCGCACTGTTTGGTATATTTTTAGTTAATATGCCCTCTTTTCACAGTGCAATATTTATAAAAACAATGAATGGATATGAACCAGAATACGTAGGGATGGATTACTGGTTAGACGTATTTTTTACGTTGTTTATCGACATGAAGTTTTTTACGATTTTTTCATTTCTATTTGGACTGGGATTTTACATTTTTATTAATCGATCAGAGAAGAAGGGATTAAGTGCTAATAAGCTTTTTGTAAGAAGAATGGTAGCATTATTAGTTATTGGATTAATCCACCTAATAGCACTATGGTTTGGAGATATTTTACATACATATGCCCTTGCAGGATTTTTCCTGTTACTTTTCTACAAGAGAAAAATCAAAACGATGTTGATTTGGGCAGGGAGTTTATTATTAGCTTATAACGCGTTTAGTAGTTTAACATTATTAATACCAAGTTCATTTCTAGAGGAAATGGAAGTATCTACTGCGGTGATGGAAAGTACTGTTTCAGAGTATGTAACAGTTTATCAGAATGCTGGGTATGTAGAATGGTTGAGTTTTCGCCTAATAGCAGAGTTACCTTGGATACTATTTAATATTATTCCTGCGATGGTTCCTGTTCTAGCGATGTTTCTAGTTGGATTAGCTGCAGGAAAAGCTGGCATCTTTCAGAATGTTACGGAGCACTTACAATTAGTAAAAAAAGTACGCTTAATTACGCTTCTTATAAGTATTCCTCTGGTGATATTATTAGCTTTATTCATATTAGGAGTGATGGATTGGGGAGTTAAGCAAACCTACATCATTTTAGTACTTACAAGTGTAAGTAGTATTCCTTTATGTTTATTTTATATTTCTGCCTTAACCTTATTACTTAGAAAAGAGCAGTGGCAGAAGAGATTACGTATGTTAGGCCGAGCAGGGCAAATGGCACTAACGAATTACTTATTCCAGACGATTATATCCGTGGGTATTTTTGTTGGTTTAGGTTGGTACGGAAATGTTACTCTTGTTACGGGTACACTGATTAGTATCGTAATTTTCACTGCTCAAATGGTTATAAGTACATTATGGTTACAACGTTTTCGATTTGGTCCATTTGAATGGTTGTGGAGATCAATAACGTATTGGAAGTTCCAACCAATGAAAAAAATTTAGAGGGGTCAGACCCCTCTATGAAAAAGAGCTCTCTACTGTAAAATAGTAGAGAGCTCTCCATATTATGCGATGTAATCATCTTTATCAATATCGGTTGCTTCTTTACGAACATAATATTTACCTTTAGTAGCTATTGCTAGAACAACAGTTAGAATAGCTGCCAACAAAGAAGCAAAGAATGCTGCTGTACTTTGTAAAAATTCGCCCATGGATCCTAAAGCCGCAAACGTTCCTAACCCACTTGCGATTATGAGCGATGCTACACCTACAGGATTCCATCTAAATAGATTTTTTTGTCTGGACTCGTAATACCCAGGACCAATTTTCAGGACTTTCTTTACGATTACCGCGTCCACTACTAGAATCGCAGCCCAGGTCATTAAGAATACACCTTGGAAAGTCATGGCTAATTCTAGATGATTCACAATTCCACCTAACATAAGAATAATAGCAGCAACCCCAGTTACTACTACCCAAAAGCGTCTACCAGGGGTGAATTTAAAGACATTTTCAAAGAAATTAGCAAGTGATAGTGAACCACTATAAATATTGGTAATATTGATTCTTACTTGTGTGAGCATCGTAAATAATACGCCCCATATTCCAAGTAATAATACAATATAAACGCCAGGATTTGGTTCACCTAAACGAACACCAAACCAGATACCAAGTCCACCCATTACTCCAAAACAGAAGATTTGTGGAATGAATCCAATAGCAAAAATACCAATCTTCATATCTTTTGGTTTTAAGTAGCGAGCATAGTCAGATGCAAGTAATGGGGTTAATCCCATAATTCCATGTTGCATACCGATACATAGTAATAATGCAGTACCACCAGCTTGTACGCCCTCAGGCATATAGGACCAAAAGCTACCGTCAAATTTTGATGGTGTCATGGCTGCCATAGCTATGGCTGCGATTAGGAACACGAAAAATAGTGGAAGAGACCATTTTTGTAGTTTGTCTAACTGTTTAATTCCAAACCAATTAAGAGGAATTACGATTGTTCCGAAGAAGAGGATTAATGCCCATTCAGGAATGACGGGGAAGAATTCATGAACTGCTGCAACTAGTATCATACCTTCCAGTGCACAATACATGATAAAGTTTGTTGCGTAAATAAACGAAGTAAGTGACGCACCAATATAACCAAATCCGCCGCCTCTGGAAATTAGATTAACATTCATTCCTGACTTCGCAGATAGATAGGCAATAAATGTACCTAGTATCCCTGCCACAATAATGGCGTATACTGCAGATATAATGGCATTTATCGCACCAAATTGGAGTGCCATTACACTTCCCATTTGGAAATAAAAAATCGCCGTTGCAATTCCAAAAGTAATATTAGTGATACTGAGCCATCCCATGTTCCTTTTGTCTCTTGGTACTCTGCCTAATGAATAATCATCTCCCTTACTATCGAAAGAATGATTCTCTGTAATATTAGTAGAATCCAAATTAAACCAACTCCTTTTTGTGTAGTTTTTCACATGATGAAAATGATAAATATAAATAACGGCGGTTAACTGGCTGCATATTTGACAGACAGTAACTAAATTAGTATAACACTATGTTCAATGTTGGACAAACTCGCTAATTTATCGATAACCTTGAAAAAGACTTATAACTCAGCAATAAACGGTAATAGCTTGGTCTATATCAATAAAAGTATGTTACGCGTCACTTTACTTCACTTCGCTCAAGTATCTGCTATATCTTCCATGAAATGTAGTACGAATTCTATTCCTAACCTTTGATTATAACCTGGAATCTAAGTAGAATTAATAGAAGGATAGAGTTAATAATCCAAGTTCGAGAAGAAGATAGAAAGATATTAAGTATACGGTATGTATTGGAGGGATTACTTTGGTATCGGAAAAAAGTCTAAGAGTGTGTGAAAAGGGACATCAATATTACAAAAGCAGTGATTGTACTAGTTGTCCTACTTGTGATAAAGAAAATAAACCTATAAGTGGTTTCCTATCAAAGCTAAGTTCCCCAGCTAGAAATGCCTTAGTTCGCGAGGGAGTTGAAACATTACACAAACTCTCCTCGTACAGTGAAAAAGAAATACTAAGGCTCCATGGTATCGGACCAGCCTCCTTGCCAGTTTTGAGGACTTCATTAGAAGAAGAAGGGTTATCATTTAAGGAATAAAGTACCCTTGCTGGTTGAGTCCGCTTTACAGTCATACCACAATACTACAATGAGATATTAGTAAGTGATCAGATAATCGTGTAATTGATAAGAAGCACATTATAGATAAGAAGGAAGTGTAATAGAATGGATGTACAAACAGTTATGCAAGAGCTCGAAATACTTGGTAAGGAACGAACGAAAAAAATCTACATATCCAATGGTGCTCATGAACCACTTTTTGGCGTAGCTACTGGTGCGATGAAGCCAATTGCAAAGAAAATCAAGATGAATCAAGCTCTAGCGGATGAGTTATATGCTACTGGAAATTATGATGCGATGTATTTTGCTGGGATAATTGCGGACCCAAAAGCAATGACTGAGGCAGATTTTGATCGGTGGATAAACTCAGCATACTTTTACATGTTATCTGATTATGTGGTAGCAGTGACACTGTCAGAAGCGGATATTGCGCAGGAAGTTGCTGATAAATGGATAAGAAGCAGAGAAGAACTAAAAATGTCAGCTGGTTGGAGCTGTTACTGTTGGTTATTAGGAAACCGCAAAGACTTTGAATTTGAAGAAAAGAAGATTGCTAATATGCTTGAATTGGTCAAAAATACAATACACGATTCACCAGAACGAACAAAAGCTTCGATGAATAACTTCGTATATACAGTAGGTATCTCATATATACCACTTCATGAGAAGGCCGTGGAAACAGCAAAGGAAATAGGACTAGTAGAAATAAAACGAGAAAACAAAAAACCTAGTATCCTAAACGCATATGAAAGTATTCAAAAAGAAGTAGATAAAGGAAAGCTTGGATTTAAACGTAAATATGTAAGGTGTTAAATTGAAAGAGGTTGAGACATAACTCAATCAAAGGCAGTAAAAGACGAATATACACTACATTAGCCCCGGAAATATACGGAGACTCCTGTGGGAGGATAGGCATAGGTGAGACCCCGCAAGAGCGTTAGCTCTGAGGAGGCTCACCAGCCGCCCACGGAAAGCGAAGTATATTTCCGGGGCGTGTTATATGCACTAATAACAATGTTCAATTTTACCTTTGATAGAAATACTTTTGTCTCAATCCCATGTTTATCTTCATATCAAACAATTATGATCAGTCAACTTGCCTATTCCTTCTTACCTTCTGAACAATCCAATAGGTCAATACCCCGATAACCCCCAACAATAAAAGAACTGGCAAGTTACCAACTAGGAAGATAAATAAACTAGAAAAGAAGGATAGAAGCATATTAATACTTTTTACAAATTGTTGCTTCGTTTGGTCCCATGTGTTTAAGTCTTTGTCACTCATCGTTGTAAGGCTAACATTGTTTTCTTGGATGTGAATCGTAACCGTTGCTAGTTCCGCCCGATTGTCCAAGTATTTCATCCGTCCCATTATTTCCTCAATCTCTTCTTGAACAGATGCTAAATCATTTGAAATGGTTAATAAATCCTCTGTTTTTTCTGCTTTCTCCATAAAGGATAGCAAACGTTCTTCTACTACACGCTTCGATTTCAATCGTGATTCTAAATCTACATATTCTTCTGTTACGTCTTGGCCAGAGATTGAACTTTCTAATACGTTACTACTACCATCTTCGACTAACTGAATGAATTCTCGAAACTCTTCTTGTGGAATACGTACTGTGATATAACCATTAGTCGTATCATCGCCTTCGCTTTTACTCATATTGGATTCCACAATGTAGCCACCGTAGTCAGCGACTTTCGTTTGAATATGGTTTAAAGTGTCTTGATAGTTTTTAACTACGATATCGAGTTTAGCTGTATATATAATCTTTCGGTTTATATTCTCTGCTGTTTTGGTAGAATCGCTTTCTTGGAATTCACCATCCGATTCTTCGCCGGCACGATCATTTTCCGCTGAATTAGAAAAATCACTACTCTCCGCTTTTTCTTCGGAAACTTCATAATCAGCAGCTGCCTCACCACTTTCGGAATCATTACTGCAGGCTACCATCCACAGGCTCAGAAATCCAACTAGAATTACCATTAATGCTTTTTTCACCTTGACACCCCTTTAAATCATTTTTAAATTTCTATGTCTTTCTTATATGACGGTATGAAGTGAAAAAATGTTACAGATTATTACAGTATAAAGAACCTAGATGTACTGGCGAGTTTCTATTCTTCATGATAAATTAAGTAGATAGATAAGAGTTCGGTTTAACAAAAACACCAACCCAGAGGAGGCGCCTCATGCAAATCAAAATAAATCAAACAATCATCAAAGAACGTTGTGGGGTTGTCTCTTTTAAAAAAGGAGATGCCTTTTACCGTAATGGAAAAGTAACGATAGAAGGGTTCACTCCTGACACATTAGATGCAATTGTTCATGGGAACGAGGATTTTTATGTTCATATTCAACTAAACAGGCAAGGTTTTGAAACGACGTGTAGTTGTCCATCACTGTCTTCTTTTCAAAAAGAATGTCAGCATGTTGCAGCAGTCTTAATTGCTTGGAATCAGCATCAACAAGAAAAGCCAATAGACGAGCCAGTTTCTGAACAAAGAAATGAAGAGCTCTCGAATGGAATTCTAGGATTATTTGAGTCCGAACCAATGCAGGCAAGTGGTAAGCAGCGTCATTTTGAAAAAAGAATAGAGTTGAAGGTTACTTTCACATGTAAGGTGGTTGTCTCTGAGTCTGGCAGTTCTATGTTCGGGATTGGTATGTCAGCCGAGTCCCAGCGGTTAGTAAATATTCGAGAATTTCTTATTCAGGTACGAGAAGGTAATAGCCATCCTATCGCTAAGAGTATTACATATGACCCGTCCAGTCATTATTTTGATAATGATACGGATGCAGTTATTCAGCAATTAATTTCTATTATGGAAGATGAAAAAATGTACCGCCGAGCAATGCCAACAAAGATGGATTCTAATATAGATGGAGATATCCTACCTGTACCTGCATCTTCGTGGAAAAGGTTGGAACCATTATTAGTTCGAGCTCCATTAGTGAACTTGCAATATGAAGGCAGAAGCTACGTTGGGTTCGATGTATCAGATGATATGTTACCACTAACATTTGAATTTACGGGTACAGAGGATGACGGGTATCAATTAATAATTGATGGACTTAATAAAATGGTTATTTTAAAGGAGTATGACACAGTTCTTTCTAATGGGAAAATTGTTGCTGTTAAAAGAGGTGAAGCAGAACGATTATTTGAACTGAAAAGAATGTTACAGACTTCAAAGTCAAATGCCATTTCGATACCCCGTCACCAACTAAAATACTATATGGAAAAGCTACTTCCACATTTGAGAAAGATGGGTGAGGTTCATTTATCCGGTGAAATTACTGCTGAGATACAAAAAACACCACTTCAGGCTAAGCTTTACTTAGATCGGGTAAAAAACCGGTTACTTGCTGGACTGGAGTTTCATTACGAGAATGTTGTTATTAACCCGCTAGACCATCAGCAGCCAAAAGTTGGTAAAATGATTATTCGGGATATGGAAAAGGAAGAAGAGATACTCCAGCTAATGGAAGAAAGCAAATTTAATCAAACTGATAGTGGATACTATATTCAAAATGAAGAACTGGAATATAACTTTTTATATCATCAACTACCGAAACTACAACAATTGGTACAAGTGTATGCAACAACTGCTGTACGAATGCGTATTTTACCTAAATCAACGATACCAAAAATCAAGGTGAGACATTATCGGGAAAAGAACCATTGGCTTGAATTTACCTTTACGATTGATGGGATTCCAGAACAAGAGATTAAAGATATCTTAGCTGCTCTGGAAGAGAAACGGAAATATTACCGATTACGTGATGGGACTTTATTTTCTCTCGAAACGAGGGAGATGGAAGAGATTCAGCGATTCCTACAAGCTGTGCCTAATTCAGACGAATGGGAAAAGCAATTTGAAGTCCCTATTGTAGAAGGCTTAAGGCTATTAAATATAATTGGATCAAGTGATGCGGTTTCACTAGAAAAGTCATTTCGGGAATTCCTAGCGGCCATTCAACATCCGGAGCGATTAGAATTCGATGTTCCAGATTCTTTAGAAGGGGTACTAAGAAACTATCAAAAACATGGATATAAGTGGATGAAAGCACTTGCTAGTTATGGTTTTGGTGGCATTTTAGCGGATGATATGGGACTTGGAAAGACCATTCAAAGTATTGCTTTTATTTTATCGGAGTTGCCTATAATACGTGAGACTGGCCAGCCGGCTTTGATTGTCTGTCCGTCGTCTGTAACGTATAACTGGCAAAGTGAACTGATGAAATTTGCACCGGATATACAAATGATTATTATTGATGGAAGCAAGTCCGAACGTGTTAAAATGCAAAACGATTTAGAAGATGTTGATGTAATTATTACGAGTTATCCATTGCTTCGAAGCGATGTTAGATGGTACGAGAATCAGCAATTTCACGTTATATTCTTTGATGAAGCACAAGTGTTTAAAAATGCCCTAACCCAAACCGCGCGTGTCGTGAAGAAACTACAGGCCACACATCGTTTTGCGTTAACAGGAACACCAATGGAGAACTCGTTAGAGGAACTGTGGTCAATTTTCCATGTTGTATTTCCAGAGCTATTCTTAGGGTTAAAAGAGTACAGTCAATTAACGAATAAACAGATTGCCCGAAGGATTCGTCCATTTATGCTACGTAGGGTGAAGGAAGATGTTCTTGGAGAATTGCCTAAGAAGAGTGAAGTCATTGATGCCACCGAAATGCTACCAGAGCAAAAGAAGCTTTATGCTAGTTATTTAGCAAAACTACGACATAAAACATTAAGACATTTAGATAAAGAGACGATTAGGAAGAATCGAATTCGAATCTTAGCTGGCTTAACTAGACTTCGCCAAATTTGTTGTCATCCAGCACTGTTTGTTGATGGGTATGAAGGTACATCGGCTAAATTTGAACAACTGTTGCGCATTATTGCAGAGGCAAGACAATCAGGGCGTAGACTACTCATATTCTCTCAATTTACTAAAATGCTTCATCTTATTGGGCAGGAACTATTTAATGATGGATATTCCTACTTCTATTTAGATGGACAAACTCCATCTGAAGAAAGAGTAGACTTGTGCAATCGGTTTAATGCAGGGGAACGCGATGTTTTTCTGATTTCCTTAAAAGCAGGGGGAACAGGATTAAATCTGACAGGAGCAGATACCGTTATTTTTTATGATAGTTGGTGGAATCCTGCTGTGGAAGAACAAGCTGCAGATCGAGCTCACCGTATGGGGCAAAAGAAAGCCGTTAAAGTTATTAAGCTAGTAGCTAAAGGGACTATTGAGGAAAAAATGAATGCTCTACAAGATAGAAAGCGGCATTTGATAGAGGAAGTAATTGATCCGAAAGACGCACAAACTAGTGGCCTAACCGAGGAGGATATTCGGGATTTGTTGAGCTAGCGGTTTAGTGCTTGTCACTTCCCCGAATTCTGATACATGGGGAAAGAGGTTGGGACATAACTCAATCAAAGGCAGTAAAATACTAATAAGCACTACATTAGCCCCGGAAATATACGGAGACTCCTTGAAAAAGAAGATCGCTTTTTCTGCGTGCGATGAGTCGCTGCCGAAGCATTCCTTGTCCTGTGGGAGGATAGGCATAGGTGAGACCCCGAGAATGCACCTGCGTCTGCCAGTAACGCTACGCAGCAGGCTTCCTCGGTGCAAGGCAGCAAGGAAGTATACTCAAGTAGTAGCCTGGCTCACCAGCCGCCCGCGGAAAGCGTAGTATATTTCCGGGGCGTGTTATATGCGCTAATAACAATTTTTGATTTTACTTTTAATAGAAATACTTTTGTCTCACCCCCATTTATTTTAATTCATATGAACAATTAAATCAGGTCATATCTAATCTAGAATCGTAATAATCGGAGGCTTATCTAAGTATTGAAAAAGATTTGGGCCATCTTCTTCTGCTTGTCTTGCTTCTGGGCTAGCAAATGCCTCTAGTAACTTTTCAAGATTCTCAAATTCTAATACGGTGATAAGGTATAAATTCAAATCCGTATTTTGTGTATCAACAACGCGATGGACAGAGTCTTTAATAATATTTGGTATTTTCCTACCTAGTGGAACGTGGATGTTAAAATAATGCTCGTCGAATTTTTCCGTATCCTTTGGTTTTTCATACATAATCACCATTTTTGCCATCTTAGATCTCTCCCTCTTTTAACACATAGTAGTAGAATATATTTCTTTCCAGTAAATTTATTCCAGATACTTTATACTTTCGTTGGATTAAATAAAAGAATTAGACAAAATAGGGAATAGTAAGGCGTATCATTACCAAACGGAAAGGATGATACCATGAATATTACGGATGAATCTATTCCAGTTGGATGGAACTTTGATAATAGTTACTCTAGATTACCTGAAAAACTTTTCTCTCATATTGAGCCGAAGATGGTACGGTCACCGAGATTAGTGGCACTTAATGCTTCGTTGGCAGTTAAGCTAGGACTTGCCAAAGAGGGGTTACAAAGTGCTGGCGGCATAGCTACTCTTGGTGGAAACGAGATTCCTAATAAAACAAAGCCAATTGCACAAGCATATGCAGGTCATCAATTCGGATATTTTACTATGTTAGGGGATGGGCGTGCTGCTCTGCTCGGGGAACATATAACGCCTTCCGGTGAACGATTAGACATTCAATTAAAAGGGTCAGGAAAAACGCCGTACTCTAGAGGTGGAGATGGAAGAGCAACGCTTGGACCAATGCTTCGGGAATACATTATTAGTGAAGCGATGCATGGCCTGGGCATTCCTACTACCCGTAGCTTAGCTGTTGTGACAACTGGGGAAATCGTTAATCGTGAAAAGCCATTACCTGGTGCGATTTTGACTCGTGTAGCTACAAGTCATATCCGTGTTGGTACGTTTCAGTATGCAGCTAAATGGGGGAAATTAGAAGAATTACGCATTCTTGCCGATTACACCATTAAGCGCCATTTCCCAGAAATAGAAGGTACTGAACAGCCATATCTATCAATGCTTCAGGAAGTAGTAGAACGTCAAGCAAACTTGATTGCAAAATGGCAACTGGTTGGATTTATTCATGGGGTTATGAACACCGACAATATGACGATTAGTGGGGAAACAATTGATTATGGTCCTTGTGCTTTTATGGATAATTATGATCCTGCGACTGTGTTTAGTTCCATCGACAGAGAAGGGAGATATGCCTACGAGAATCAACCTAGAATTGGTGTTTGGAACTTGGTTGCATTCGGGGAAGCCTTGCTGCCATTAATCCATGAAAATGAGAATCAGGCTATTGAATTAGTACAGCAAACCTTATCAAGATTTTCCGAAGTCTTTCAAGAAACCTGGATGAATGGAATGCGAGCAAAGCTTGGAATAATCAACAAAGAAGATGATGATGAGTCGTTAATCGGAGATCTACTAAACATAATGGAAAGCTATCAAGCAGATTATACAAATACATTCCGTGCATTGACAACGAATGGGATAGCGAATACAGGACTGGCAGATAAAAAAGAATTTACACTTTGGTATCAACAATGGAAAGAGCGTCTTAGTAGGCAAGATTTGAGTGAACAAGAAATAAAAGTGGTAATGCGTAAGAGTAACCCAGCTATTATTCCTCGTAACCACCGAGTTGAAGAAGCTTTAGAAGCAGCAGTTGAAAAGAATGACTACAGTGTAATGGATTCGCTTCTACAAGCTCTTTCCAAACCATACGCTTACAACCAAATCAGGAAGAGTACGCTGAACCACCAAAGCCATCCAATCGTGTCTATCGAACTTTTTGTGGTACTTGATAGAATAGATCTTTGCTAGTCTAAATAAAACGAAAGAAAGTCTTATCCTGTGGAAGAGACTTTCTTTCGTTTTGACTACTTATGTGATTCAATTGTCTCGATAAACTTTTCAATGGTAGATGTTAAGAAAGTATCCGCTCTTCTAATAAATACCGTTTTTACCTTACTATATTTGTCTGGTAGTTCATGGTATTGAATGAGACCATCTTTTTCTAGATGACTAACCGCTGATTTTGGTACGAATGTAACGCCGAGTCCCATCGTAGCACTTTGTAGAATGGTTTCTAAGGTGCCGAATTCCATTATTTTCTTAGGAGTAATCTGTTGTTCTTTATACCATTCTGCTAAACGTGCGCGATATCCGCAACCTTTACTAAAGCATAACACAGGCTGTTCGACTAACTCTTCTGGTGAGGAAATACGTGTATTAGAAATGAGAACAAGCTCTTCTTGAAACACATCATGAGATACAAGATTATTGTGGAAATCGGAAGCAGTAATGAAGGCACCATCTAGCTTATGATTTAGCACATCCTCCTCTAACTTCTCCGTCACCCCAGTATAAATAGATAAATCTACATTCTCATATCTATTCAAAAAACTAGCTAAAATCTTTGGTAGATGAATAACGGTTTCTACAGTACCAATCTCTAATTTTCCTGACGGTTCCTGATTTGTTTGGACAGCTTGTTTCATTTCCTCTTTTAATAGTAAAATTTGATTACTATAGGTTAAAAGCTTCTTACCTTCTGGTGTAAGACTCATCCCTCGTCTATGTCGATTAAACAGTGGTGTATTCATCTCAGCTTCCAACTTGTGAATTCTAGCAGTTATATTGGATTGGACATAATTTAATTCTTTTGCTGCCTCAGAGACTGTCCCTTTATCAGCAACCATTTGAAAAATCTCTAGATCTTTAAATTCCACGGCAAATCCCTGCTTTCCCCTGCAATTATTCTATAATATCATGGTATCACTAAAAGTGATGCTAAACCATCATTAAAGTTCATTTTACAAGATATTAAGAATGCTAGATAATGAATCTGCTATTAACTTATAGGGGGCAGATGGAAATTGAAAAACAATGTATTATGGGGTGCATTTTTGTGCTTTATTGCAGCAGTTTCATGGGGAGCAATGTTTCCTGTTGCACATGCAGCTTTTCAGTATATTGATCCGTTTTATTTTACAATCATTCGTTATGGTGCAGTAACGATTATTTTAGTTGTAATGCTTTTTTGGAAAGAAGGGAAAAAAGCGTTTCGTTTGGAAGGCCAAGGACTATCACTATGGTTCTTTGGTACGATGGCATTTGTAATTTATAATCTGCTAATCTTCTGGGGTGAGGATTTAATGGGAGAATCAGGTGTTATGGTTGCATCCGTTATGGAGGCCTTGATGCCGATGATTTCTATTTTAATCGTATGGATAATTTTCCATAAACGTCCCCATACGTTTACGGCGATATGTGTGTTTGTGTCACTTGTAGGTGCCATGTTGGTCATTACTAAAGGTAATGTAAAAGCCTTTATAGGTGCAACGGATGACATTATTCCAACACTCCTTATATTCATTGCTGTGATTGGATGGGTGATATATACAATGGGTGGAAGTAAGTTTAGCGGTTGGTCTGCTCTTCGGTATTCCACACTAACCTGTTTACTAGGTACCCTTACAGCAGGGGTTGTTGTGGTGATTGCCACGCTTATCGGATATGTATCAATTCCAACAGGAGAAGTAATCCTTGCTACAGCTCCGCATTCTTTATTTATGATTGTTTTTCCTGGTCTCATTGCATTACTGGGATGGAACGTGGGTGTTAGTATCTTATCACCAATAAATGCCCTCTTATTTATCAACTTTGTTCCGGTTACGACACTTGTTATCTCCATGTATCAAGGTTATGAAGTGACAAGGTTTGATTTGCTAGGTACAATCCTAATTATTCTGGCATTGCTAGCAAATAATATTTTTGTTCGACTTCAGAAAAAATCATTCAAACGACCTGTACGAACGAGTCTACAGGAAAGAATCTCTTAAAAAACGTCTTCTTCTTACAATTAGTGTTGTAAGAAGAAGACGTTTTCTTATGAATACAGATCTGAAATTATTTTCTCTAGCTGAAAAGAAGGGTTTTGGGATTATTTAACGAAGTGTATCATATGGATGAAGAAGTGAGTCTCTATAAAAATGGATGTGATTATTGTGTTTAGAAATAAAAAAATGTTCTATACTGCTATAACTCTTTTAACCCTGATAATTGTAGTAAATCTTCCCTATCCACACGATGTTTCATTTGGTGAGAGTGTTGCATCAAAGTTAAATATACCAATACAATCATCCATGGGATTTCACTATTTAGGGATTTCATCTATTATTTTATTCTTTGCTAGTTTGTTTTTACTTAATAATTCTTTAGAGAAATACAATGGACGTATGTTAGTATTAGCTTTTATTTTATTTACTGCAGCTCCATCAATGATTGTAGGTACGTTTCAAAAAACGCTTGCTACAGGTGTTTATGCTGTTCATTACGAAAAAGATAGGAGTAATTGCCAGTTTAATATGATCGATGAGGATACTTTACGTGGTGAGTGTGAACTTCACTTTGTCAATCATAGTAGAGATGAGGTTGAATTCACGATTGAGTTCCATGAACGATACTTTTTTGATGGTGTTAAACAAGCAGAAACACTTATGAATGAGGGGACTCCTAATGTTGTAAGGTTACATAAAAAAGAAAGAAGAACGGTACGAATAGAAAAGAATATCGATGTATCAACAATGGAAAATCATATAGAAGGTGGAAACTCGAGTGGAGTATACATCATCATAAAATCAGGAGATAAAGTTAGAGAGCTTTAGCTTGTTCACTGTCACTCCCCAAACTTGTTTGCATCATATGTCTGTCTAAGAGGTTGGGACATAACTCAATCAATGGCAGTAAAAGACGAATAAACACTACATTAGCCCCGGAAATATACGGAGACTCCTTGAAAAAGAAGATCGCTTTTTCTGTGTGCGATGAGTCGCTGCCGAAGCGTTCCTTGTCCTGTGGGAGGATAGGCATCGGTGAGACCCCGCAAGAGCTTAGCTCTGAGGAGGCTCACCAGCCGCCCACGGAAAGCGAAGTATATTTCCGGGGCGTGTTATGTGCACTAATAACAATGTTCGATTTAACCTTTGATAGAAATACTTTTGTCTCAACCCCTTCTTTTTATTTATATCAGATTATTCATCAACACGGAGAAGATAATAGGAAAATATCCCAGATTACATATTTTATACCAATAAGGGGAAGTTAAATTTATCCTGTGTTAGGGGAGGATGGATAAGTGATGCGTATCAGAAGGCACCCACAAAAGAAAAAAGGAAAAGAAGACACAAACCGTGTTCCAATTTCTACGAAGTCACAGGATTTATTAACTGAACGTCTAGACGCTAATGTGAAGTTTTTTACAGACTTATATAAAGATAGTTCTGATATTGTATTTCGCCCTTTCACGATTGGGAATCTAAAAGCAGTTGTCATTTACTTAGATGGATTGAGTGATATTGAAAAATTAGACGAACTTGTGCTTGAGACGTTAATGAATAAACAAGATATCTCGCAAACTGATATTATTCAATCCTTGATAGATTCGATTCCTATTTCAAATATAAAGAAAATATCTACATACACAGAATGCATTGACGCTGTTGCAAACGGAAACCCTATTCTCCTTCTCGACGGTGCGAAAGAGGCTTATGCTTTAGGGATTGTAAAATATGAAAAGCGTTCTATCGAAGAACCTGCAGCAGAGACCGGAATACGCGGACCAAGGGAAGGATTTACGGAATCTATCAGTGTGAATACTTCCTTAATTCGTCGAATAATTAAGGATCCACAACTGAAAATGAAAACCTTCCATGTAGGGAAATATACCAAAACGAAAGTGATCGTTTCCTACATGGAAGGTCTTGTGGATCAAACTTTAATTAAAGAGATAGAGAATCGGCTAAATCGTATTAATATTGATGGTGTTTTAGAAAGTGGCTATATTGAACAATTCATTGAGGATAATCCATTTTCACCTTTTCCACAGGTGCTATATACTGAACGTCCTGATGTGGCCAGTGCTAATCTTTTAGAGGGAAGAGCATTAATCATTATTGATGGGACTCCTTATACATTAATTGCTCCAGTTAGTTTTTTTAGCTTATTTCAATCACAAGAAGATTACTATGAACGATTCTGGATTGGGACGTTTATTCGCTTCTTCAGATTTATATTTTTAGGTATCGCGCTATTTCTTCCTTCTATCTATGTAGCAATTACAACCTTTCATCAGGAAATGCTTCCAATGGCACTATTACTTAGTGTTGCTTCTGCAAGAGAAGGAATACCTTTTCCAGCCATCATAGAAGTATTAATTATGGAACTTACTTTTGAAGCGTTGCGTGAAGCAGGTATACGGCTACCGAAACAAATTGGTTCAGCAGTGAGCATTGTCGGTGCTCTTGTTATTGGACAAGCAGCCGTTCAAGCTGGTATTGTTTCAGCTCCAATGGTTATTGTTGTCAGTATTACGGGTATTTCTTCATTTTTAGTACCGCGATATTCTATTGGTTTATCCATTCGATTGTTAAGATTTCCAATCATATTTTTTGCAGGGTTTCTAGGTATTATTGGTGTCATTCTGGCTTTAATTATACTCGTTATTCACTTATCTAGCTTAAGGTCATTTGGTGTTCCGTATTTAAGTCCGGTTTCGACATTACAAAAAAATGGTTTGAAAGATACAATCTTCCGTTCTCCACTTTGGAAGTTGGACTTTCGCCCCCATCTTACTGGAGAATTTAATGCAGTTAGACAAAGTGATAATTTAAAGCCCTCGCCTGATAAAGAGGAAGGATAGAACTTAATCTATAATGCGGGATACTATAGTGTAGTTGTACAGGTGGTGAAGAATGATGATAGAGAAAGGAAGAATATCGACAGGTCAAATGGAGTTATTAATCATTCCAACGATTATTTCGACCGCAATATTGTCCATCTCATCGATTGATGCCCGTTTGGCTGGCCACGATATGTGGATGACGCCGATATTAGGGTCAAGTGCTGGCTTTTTAACCGTGTATATCGTATGGAAATTACATGAATTGTACCCTGGACAAACCCCTATTGGATATAGTCAAAAATTAATTGGGAAAGTTGCTGGGAGTTTATTTGGGCTGTTGCTTATTCTATTTTTTAGCCATAATACTGGAATTATTATTCGGGAATACACCGGTTTTATTAAATCGAATGTCTTGCTTCAGACCCCTAGTATTGTAATTTCCTTGTCCCTATTGCTTGTAGCTGCTTTAGCAGTAAGAGGTGGATTAGAGGTGATTGCAAGAACAGCTGTTATTTGTACGTTCCTATTTTTAAGTACTTCTATTGTACTTCTATTATTAATACCAGAGGTAGAATTAGGTAATGTCTTACCAACCTTTGAAAATGGTTTTATCCCAGTTTTAAAGGGAGCATTCATTCATCAATCATGGTTTAGTGAATTTTTTATTCTAGCATTTATATTTCCTTTTCTAAATAACACGAAAAAGGGGCTTAAATCTGGCTTTCGTGCCATTTTGGTAGTAATGTTTATTCTTTGCTATGTCAATTTTTTTGTTCTAACGACTATTGGGGTCGTAGCAGGAGATCTCTATTATCCGGTATATGCAATCGTAAAATCTATATCATTAGCAGAGTTCTTCGAAAACTTTGAGATATTAATTACAGCCTCTTGGGTACTAGGGAATTTCGTGAAAATTGCTATGTTTCTATATGCAGCAAGTCTCGCGCTTGCCGAATTATTTCGTATAAATGATTATCGAGTGATGGTACTTCCCTTAAGTCTATTTATTTTCTTTTTTAGTTATTGGGATATTTCGAATGTTGTTGAGCTTGTGAACTATATGGGACAAATTCAGCCATTCTACCTCATATCTGTGCAGACGGTCATTCCCCTTTTCCTGTTATTGATTGCACTCCTGAAAAAGAAACGGAGTGATAACAATTGAGAAAGATGATCCTAGTAATGCTACTGTTGTCAATCGTTCTATTGTCAGGTTGTTGGGACCGGTATGAATTACAAGACCTTGCAATTATTACAGCTGCGGCAATAGATGTTGTAGAAGATGAACAAATTAGAATTAGTGTTCAAATATTCATCCCGCGAGCTATTACTAGTGGAGAAACGGGGGAAGATCCTAGTACTGGTTCAACGTTTGTCCGTGAAGGGGTTGGTAAAAGTCTTGCTCAAGCTGTGGCCGACTTACAAACCAATATTCCAAGAAAACTGTTCTGGGGTCAATGTAGAATCTTTATATTTGGAAAAGAGCTAGCAGAAATGGGAATACAGAAAGAGATAGATTTCTTAGTTCGTCATCCATCTCCTCGAGGTATTTCAAACTTATATGTTAGTCAGGAGGAAGCGAAACGAATGCTGGAGCTCATACCTCCATTAGAGCGATATTCAGGCGAGGCACTACGAAAGCTATCGCAGCAAGAGATTGGTATTGATACCACCTTGAAGGATGTTGATGTAAAACTTGCAGGTGATAGTCAAAGCATTGCACTCCCCATAATTAAGGTGCTAGTTTCACCTGAGGAGTCAAGACAAGGAAATCAATCAATCCCAGTCATTGATGGGACTGCTGTTTTTCAAAGAGATAAAATGGTTGGGGCTTTAAATATGGAGGAAACTAGTTGGTTGCTGTGGTTAATTAGAACATTAAAAAACGGAACGATTTCTGTAATGCCAAAAGGAAATGAGGAAGAAGTAGTCATGATGCCGATATCTGGAAATGTAAAATTCAATCCTCACATCTCGAAGAATACTTGGAACATGACTTTCTCCTTAGAAGTTGAGGCAAATGTAATACAGAATGAAACATTACTTAACTTACATAATGAAAATACTGTTAAACAATTTGAGAAAGAGATAGAAAAAGTATTGAAAGAAAATTTAACGCAAACGATGGAGAAACTACAACAAGAGTTTCATACAGATATTCTAGATTTCGGAAAACGATTTCATCGAAAGTATCCGGATGAATGGAAAAAGGTAAAAAATAACTGGGTCGAAAAATATCCGGAAGTTAATGTCACCATACATGTAAACGCAAAGATTAATAAAACAGGGGATATCGGTCCTCCAGCAGCAATACCAAGAGATTGGGTGGAAGAACAATGAATTGGGGTATCGTACTAACAATTCAAGTTATTGTCTGGCTTATTGTGATTGTGGAATGGAAACAATTAAAAAAACTCTCGAGAAAAGGAAAGGTTCTATTTTCTAGCCTACTCCTAATATCGGTTATATTTTCCTTCTTAAATCTTGAGACATTAGCTGGACCAAGGACAGTACTGGACCAAATCTTTGGACCGCTAGGAGATATATTAGAGTAGTTATTTGTATTTCCCCAAAATCCAATCATTAGAAAACATAGAAGCTTTCCTATATAATCAGGGGGAATCAATAAGGAGGTTAACATGATGTTGAAAGACAAGAAAACTAATTCTGATACATCACCGAATAAAAGCGATTCTAAATTTAAATTAATGGATTTAAAGGAACTAAAAAGCCTTGATAAAAATGATTCCACAGCATTTGTTTGCGATGTCAATACTGGTATTTGCGGTCCAGTTAAACAAGAGAAAGAAGGTAAACTATGAAAATTACAATTTGGTCTGACTTTGTATGTCCTTTTTGCTTCATCGGACAATCTCATTTAGATAAGGCACTAAAGAGTTTTGAACATGCTGATGAAGTGGAAATTGAATATAAAAGCTTTCTTCTTATGCCAGATGCACAAAACTTCCCTGGTCAGGATTATGCGCAAAACTTTGCCAACTTGAAGGGGATGCCAATCCAACAGGCGCAGGCAATGTTGAAGAACGTTACTGATATGGCAGAAGCATCAGGCGTTGACATTAATTATGATATAGCTAAGCTTGCAAGTACCACCGATGCTCATCGTGTATTCCAATACGCGAAAGAACAAGGATTGGGAAATGAGTTTTTCAAACGTTTCTATGCTGCTCACTTCTCAGAAGGGGAAGTTATTAGCGATGTGGATACCATTGTTCGTTTGGCAGAAGAAGTAGGTCTTGATGGTGCTAAAGTACGCAACATCCTTGGTAGTGAAGAGAATGCTGACAAGGTAAATCAGGAGATATCTGAGGCACGTACGGTTGGTGTACAAGGTGTACCTTTCTTTGTTATAAATAACAAGTATGCAGTATCTGGTGCTCAACCAGTAGAACAGTTTGAATATGTATTGAATCAAGTTTGGGAAGAGGAATAAGCTGCGTTTTATAAGATTTCAATAGGGGGCTCACTTAAATCAGGTGGGTGCCCGTTTTATATATAACTTACTAATTGAATCTAGGTGGTACAGTGTTTACAACTAAAAGATGTACAATAAGAAGTTTTGAGGAAAAAGATATAGATCATATCATGACGTATCGAAATAATGAGGAATGGATGAAGTACCAGAGCTTTAAGAACCTAACAAAAGAGGAATATAGAGAAGCATTATTAGTACCAATAGATTTGTATAATGGGATTCAACTTGCAATAGCTGATTATACTAATGATAACCTTTTAGGAGATTTATTTATTAAAAAACAAGAAGATGAAATTTATATAGGTTATACGATTAATCCTACTTATGCTCGAAAAGGATATATTACCGAAGTGTTAGAGTCCTTATTACCAAAACTAAATGAATGTTTTTCTAGTTGCAGAGTAATTGCCATGACTGAATCAGAGAACACACCTTCAAAAAATTTATTATTAAAATTAGGTTTTGTATATGAACAGTTCATCGAAGAATGGCAAACAGAAATGTATGTCTATCCGAAGTTTCAACAATCATAAACCCAAAAGCTAAACATAACAATAATAGATTTTAGGGATACTATTATTGGAGGTGAATCGTGTGTCAAAGAGAAAAGCTAATCCTTTAACAAACGGTCTGAGCTCACCTGAAGTTGAGGGACAAGGAACGACATCAAGAGAAACAGGAAGAAAAAAGGTTGATTCTTCTAGAAAAAAGAAAAAGCGTACTTAGAATTTTGAAACGCTTTTTAAGTATTTCGGTTTCTTTGGTTAAATAAAATTTTAGTTAAGAAAAAAAGCAACTAATGCAAAACTAACAGTTTTGTTTAGTTGCTTTTTTGATATTCCCATTTTAATACTTGTTGTAATGTTATTTTGGTATTATAAATAAAATATTATCAATCTTCGTTAAATACAATGAAGGATTATATTACTACTTTACAGAATAACTAAAAATACTAATTATGTAGATAGCATGATTGGGAGGGAATATCAGGATGAATTTTAATTTAAACGAGTCTATTGAAGTTTTAGAACGAACACCACTAACGCTGGAATATCTATTGCTTGGATTATCTCCATCCTGGCTGCAGAATAATGAAGGAGAGGGGACTTGGAATCCATTAGAAGTGGTTGAGCATTTAATTGTAGGAGAAAAAGAGGATTGGATACCTCGGTTAGAAGCCATTCTCCAACCTGATAAAGTTAAGCTTTTTACACCATTTGATCGATTTGCCCATTTGCATAAACAGAGCAGAACAATAGAGGAAAGCCTTAAAGAATTTAAAGAAATTAGAACAGAAAATATAGTAATACTAAAAAACAGTATAAGAGCAGAAGAGGATTTACAATTAACTGGAATCCATCCAGATTTTGGAGAAGTTACACTAAAACAATTACTATCAACATGGGTCGTACATGATTTGACTCATATCTCACAAATCGTTCGAGTAATGGCTAACAGATATAAGGTGGATGTAGGTCCTTGGAAAGCTTATTTGAGTATCTTAAATAGTTAAAAAGGTGGCGTAAGAAATGCAAATACCGGTTGGTACATCTCCAAGACAAGTTATTGAAATGCTCCGAGAAGATCCTTGGAACAATCAGCATAATTATGAAGAATTCGTAAAAGTCCTAAAAACTCGCCTTAAACGATACACCGGGAAGGAAGAAGTCATGTTTTATAACGAAGAAAAGATAGTACAGCTCTTAGTACAATTAAAGGAAATATCTTTTATTGAAGAGTAAACTAGTGCAAAAGCTCTGCAGCGCTCAGCTTTTGTTTAAGACAGGCTCCTTATTTCCTCTCTTTTTTATTGGTAAAGCACAGGCGGATACAATGTCATCTATGATAAAATGAAAGAATGCATGAAAAAAGAAAATGTGCTGATAACCTACGTAGGAGTGTACTAAATTGAACAAAAAAGACATTGCTAATATTCGTAAACAATTCAAAGTAAACAATGATCTACTTAAGATTCAAGAGATTTATTATGTGTATGTTATGAAAGAGTCAAGTGATATTTACCATCATCAAAGTTTCCCATTCGATTTACTAGAAGATGAGCAAAAAGAGTTATTTATGGATAACTTTAAGAAAGTATTAGGTGGTCAACTGGATGAGAAATTATTTGAATTGAAATTCCAACGTGATGTGGAAGATAGTAGCCAACTAATCTTACACCAAGGTCTACTAACAGATGATAAAGAAGAATGGAAAGCCCAAATGTTACGCCTTGTTGAAAAAATGCTACAGGATAAGCAGTATGAAATGGATATTGTCGTAACATTCATTCGTGGTGAGTACATGAAACCAATGAAGAGAAGCGATGAATCAGAGGAAAGTGACCGAGATACAGTATATTCCAATCCTTTCATCCTATGTAGCATGAGCAAAACACTCGATCCGAAGAAAGAATTACTTTTTGACTATGTAGAAAAAGAGTTTAAATATAATATTGTGGTGGACCCAATTATTAATTTAAAGGCTCCTATCTCTGGTTTTCTTTTCCCTTGTTTCACCGAAAATGCTGCAGATGTGAATCATGTCCTGTATTCAGCAGGGAAGAAGTATGAACTAGATTATCATTTCATCGATCAGGTATTAAATGCAGAAGAGACAATGACTGCAGCCGATGATAAAGTTGTATTTGAAGAGATTGTCAAAAAGGTAACCGGTGAACAAATTAATACATCGACTCTATCAAACGTTTATGATGAAATTCATCGAGTAATTGAAGAGAATGAAGAGGAAGAAGTGCCTCGGCTAGATTACAAAGACGTGGAAAAAGTGCTTCGGAGCAGTGGTGTAAAAGATGTGGATACGGAAAAAGTAGAAGAGGCATTCAAAACGGTAATCGACGATGAAAAATATGAATTTAAAGCAAACAATGTCGTGCCTAAATTCACTTCAAAATCAATCAAGATTAAAACAAAAGTAGCGGATATCTCGGTCAGCCCACAAGAACTTAGACATGTGAAACAGGTATTCTTTGGTGGTAAGCTTTACATGATGATTGAGGTAGAAGAAAACCCATTAATAGAAGGATTTGAAATGATTCCTGAAGTATTATTCAATAAAGTGGAAGAACCTAAGGATTAATACTATAAAATTAAAACAAGCATGGGTGAATTCACCCATGCTTGTTTTATGCAATTTACGGGGATGTTTTTATTTGATAACTCGCTTACTAAATAAATAATTCTTAGACCAATAAGGATTTTGTAAAACATTTTCTGTAATTGTAACTCCCTTAGACGATGAAGCATGAATCATACTACCATTCCCCATATAGATACCAACATGTCCTACTCTTCCATCAGAATACAGATCAGGTGTAGTAAAGAACATTAAATCTCCTTTTTGAAGTTTAGATACGGTTGTTCCAATAGATGCTTGGTCTCTCGATACCCTTGGTAATTCAATGCCGTTATTTAAGAACACCAACATGGTGTAAGAAGAACAATCAAATTTGTTCGGTGCTTCTGCTAATGTTGCACCAAATTTATACGTTGCACCAATATACTTTTTCGCTTCAGATATCAGTTTGTCTGCTATATTCGTCTGGCTTGGTTGCTTAATTATCTTAGGCTCTTGATGTTCCTTTTCTGGTTCACGTTCCTGTGCTTGGCCTTTTGGTGGTAATTTTAATTTTTGTCCAATATAGATGGTGTTTGATGTCAAATCATTAACTGCTCTTAATAATTCTATGTTTGTATGATATGCTTTTGCAATTCTCCATAATGTGTCACCTTTTTGTACTAGGTGAAAATTTGCTGGTGTGGTTATTCGTATAGAACCATCTGATTTTTGAAAGGTAATATCCGCATTAAAGAGAACACTAGCACTTGATAATGGTAGATAACCCGTTTTATCTAGGTCTGTCCATAATGGTGGCTTGATATTGATATATCCATCTCCACGTTTTGCTCTTGTACCACCCATTGTAACTCTAATCATAGTAGAACCGTCTGTTAGTTGATACGTTTTGGTGTCCTCTTCAAATATAATGTGGTTATATCCCAATATCTTTGATATGTAGATAATCGGAACATAATAATCCCCATTATTTTGGATTGGATTGATACCATTTACAAGTTTTCCATTCACATATACTCCAGCAGTAGGTATTTGTTTAAATTGCGCATCTACTACAGAAGGATTGGAGACTAAAGTGGAAAAGACCAGTGATAGCGATAGAACTAAATATAAACCGTTTATTTTTAACCGCATAAGACATCTCCTTTTTATAAGATTGGTTATACATATTAATAATTTGTTATTAACGAATATTTATACTCCAAAAGAATACAATGCCTAATTACTAATGTAAGCATTAGAAATAATAATATATTAGAAATATTATGTTGGACTGAAGTGGAATTAATTAGGTTAGCATACGTCAATAGGCAATTAGATTAAAAAGGGAGTAAATTAGTTTAATTAAAGTAAATTAGTTGTAAGGAGAGATGTAGGGTGCTGATTTTTCAATAGGAGAAAAGAAATATCTAACTCCATCTGACGACTTGATAATGATTGAGAGGAATTAAGGTTACGATCGTACTTCTTTTGAATAAATATTGTTAGCAATATAAAAAGCGTAGCAACATTTGCCACGCTCGAATTATCAATTAGCGGATTACGATTGGACCAACTAACATTTTTGGATTCTCACCCAATACCAATCTGCTAATATTTTTATAACTTACAAGCTTGTACTTGCTTAACAATTCTTGTAAGTCATAGAAATGACAGTCTGCTTTTAACTTCTCAATTTCTGTTTGATAGACGGATAATACATAATCATCCTGGGATGTTGGCATCGATTTATCTGATTCTTCATCCATAATTAATGTACCCATGTATTGATATCCATACTGCATTTGACGAGTTAGTTTAATAACTTTTAAAAACTTATTAAAAATCGTTGGATTGGAGTCATTTAAGTTTTTGATTGCAGTTTGTACATCTAATAATTCATTATAACTGGTTGTTACTAGCATTAATTATTCTCCCCTTCTGTAGTTTAATCCCATGGTTTATCTAGTGTTAGTTTTGAAGCAAGCTCTTTATTCTGCTCCCGTTTTACTCTACGCATGTTTTCTCGTTCTTTTCCAGACTCAAAAAGGAGCATTTCTTCATTCGTTTCTGGTATGACACCAGGTACCTCTAATGGTCTTTTGTTTTCATCTAATGGTACAAAAGTAAAGAATGCAGTAGCTGCAAGTCTGCGTTTTCCTGTATCTAGGTCTTCAGCAATAACTTTACAAAATATCTCCATCGATTTTTTTCCTGTATAACTTACGAAAGATTCGATACAGACCGAGTCGGTTACTCGAATTGGTTCAATGAAATTAACGGAGTCTGTTGATGCTGTAACACATTCTTTTACACGTGAATGTCTTCGTGCAGAAAGCACTGCACAAGCATCCATCTTTTTCATTAAGACACCGCCAAATAGAGTATGATAATTGTTTAAGTCATTTATTAATACTTGGTCTGTATGAATGACACGTGTTTCTTTAACTTTCTTTGCTTCCATTTATATCACCTTATAAACAATGCACCTGAAACAGAATCTCATTTGCATTGGAATTTTTTATCATAAAGCCCATTATAATATGGCAAAAACAGAAACTAAAATGCCAATTCTAGATAACGTCCATTACAAATATGTATGGAAGCGCTATTTCAATTCCAAAATAAAAAGCTTCCTCGTATTTGAGAAAGCTTTCATTTAATCTAATGGATTTTGATCATTTAATTTCAGTTTTGCAAATCGAATAAATTCTTTCGCGACCAGTGATATGTTTTCATCCCTTTTCCAGATCATAGCTAAATTCCACTCAATCTCCGGATTGGTTATAGTTAGTGTGTGAATATCACCTGTTAATTCCAAACAAGTACTCTCTGGCAGCAAAGCGATTCCTAGATTTGAAGCAACCATTTCTTCTATAAAATCCAATTGTGATGTTTCCGAAATAATGATTGGTTGAAATCCCACTTCTTTACATGCGTTAATGACGATATTTCGAAGCTCAAACTCTCGGCTAAACATAATAAATGGCTCTTCTTTAAGCTCATTCAGTAAAACTTCTTGCCTGCCAGCGAGATGATGCGATGATGGAACTACTAATTTTAACTTCTCTTTTACAAACTTGAAGTAGTCGATATCCTCATTATTTTCTCTCAGTACTACAACCCCAAAATCCAGTAAATCATGGCTTACCTTATCTTCAATTGCTTTTGATCCATCTTCATCTAATTGAAATGTCACATCTGGATATTCTTGGTGAAAGGAAGCAATAAGCTGCGAGAAAAAGGTAGAATTAACGATTGTAGGGAGCCCGATACGGACATGTTTCTTAAGCATAACTACCTTATCTAATTCCTCACCAAGTTCTTGTAGTTGCTGTTCAATCTTTAAGGCATGTTTTTTTAGGACATGTCCGGCTTCTGTCAGTAACAGCTTCTTTCTCGTACGAATAAAAAGCGTCGTTCCAAGTTCATTCTCTAAGAATTTAATAATCCTGCTAAGAGCGGGCTGTGTAATATAAAGATTTTCAGCAGCACTAGTAAAATTTTCTGTGCGCGTAACTTCCATAAAATATTGTAAATGTTTAATTTCCACTGTTACCAGACACCTTATCTACTTATTTTCTAGTTGCAAATTTAATTATACTTTAACCTATATATAAATTCCCTAAATATCAATTTGAAGATATAAGTCTGCTCATTTTGGTTGAGATGATATTAATGCAGTTCCTTTCCATTAGCCATCTTACTCCTATGAAAGAACCTCGATTTTAACTTTTCGAACTCGGTAATTGTCTACTTCAAGGATAGTAATCTGTAAATTTTTATATTGAAAATCAAAACTTTCTTCAGGAACTCTATTAAATCGCTCATAGATCCAGCCACCGATATTTTTGGCATTCGTTTCTGGATTTGGAACTTGAAACATTTGTGCAAACTCATTTAGCTGGTAGCGTGAATCGATGACATATAAGGATTCCCCTAAATAATTCACCATATTGGCACTTGCGTCATGTTCGTCCCAGATTTCCCCTACTAATATTTCTAGAATATCTTCTAGTGTAATGATCCCTAGTGTCCTACCGGAATCATCCACAACTACTGCCATTTGTGTCTTTTTCTTTTGGAATTTTGGTAGTATGGAAGAGATACTCATATGCTTTTCTACAAATAGAGGATGTCGTAATAGTTTCATCGCATTAGTCTCTTTGTTCTCGATTAGGTTAGATAAAAATTCGCGCTCTTTTAAATACCCAATAATCGTATCGATATTTTCTTTATAAACTAGAACTCTTGCAAATCGCTCATGTAGAAAAACGTTTTTAATTTCTTCATTCGATTGATTGACTTCTACAGCGATAATATTAGGGACCGGTATTAACACTTCTCCAACTGTCATCCTCTTTAATTCAAGTGATCGATGGATTAAATCTCGTTCCTCCTTATTAATAACGTTCTCATCTTTGCTGATGTCTACAAGGAGTTTTATTTCTTCCTCTGTGATAGATGGAAGATCCTCCTTTGTCCCGAAAGTGTTCGTATACAGTTCACTTAACTTTCTACTTAGAAAATTAATAGGCTGTAATACTTTCATATTTAAATATAGTATCCCAGCATACTTTAGGGATAGTTTATCGGCATTTTCTTTTGCGGCAGTTTTCGGTAAGATTTCAGCAAATACTAGAATAATTATTGTCATGACAACTGTACTAAGAGCCAGTCCAATCCCAGTTCCAAACAGTTGTGTAGCTAGGGTTGCTGCAACACTGGTAGCTGCAACATTCGTTATATTATTTCCTACTAGAATGGTCGTTATCGTATCTTCGAAGTTCTCTGCAATATATAAGGCTTTTTTACTTCCTTTTTTATTTTTATTCACATAATATCGTAATCTAATTTTATTTACACTTGAATATACCGTTTCAGCTCCTGAATAGAAGGCAGATAAATATAGTACAACAACAAGGAAAATAATAGTTCCAATAATGATCAATTTTGTCCCATCCCTCCAATTAGGCTACTTATTCTATGGCAGCTTTTGTTCATTCTTATATCAATATATGAAAAAAGAACAAAATTGATAGGGTGTTCTACTATTAATCAAAACTATTATTTTTCTAGTAAACGGAAAGATAATAAACCTAGCTCTGAGAAAAAGGATTTCTTTTAAAGAAGAAGTTTAACTATCCTTTTCTAACATGATAAAGTCCTTTATTAACCAAATCATTTATTAAAATAGCCATTTCTTTAGGAGGTTGGGTCATTCCATTTGCCATCCACATTTTAATGACTTGCACACTACCACTAACAATAAAGGTACTTAAGTAATTAGAGATATCGTTATCAAAGTCATAAACATCCATCCAATTTTTCATGATGATGTTTTGCGCAACGACCATTACCTTTCGTTCAAAAGAGGAATCACCGGTTTCATTCAAGAGCGTTTGACATTCATCTTGCTTAGTTGAAAAGTACTCCAGTAACTTTTGTGCCATATGAACAGCTTCATCTTCTTTCTGAAGGTTTGCGGTGCTCAAATAGCTTTTCATATCCTCTATCAACTCGTCCTCAATTTGCTTGAGTAGGGCATATTGGTCGGTATAATGTGCATAGAACGTTGAGCGGTTGACATCGGCAATTTCACATATCTCTTTAACAGTAATAGAAGAAAGAGCTTTTTCTTTTAGTAGTTGCATAAAACTTTTTTTAAGGACCATTCGCGTATATCTTTTTCGTCTATCTAATTTTTCGGAAGTCATGAAATTTCCTCCTGAATTTTGAAGTTATCCAACACTCATTTATGAACTGTTGGGAAACATACTTATTTTATAAAACTGACTGTTGAGTAAACAACACTGTGTTTTATATAATGATATAGTGGATTTTTTGTATACGCAAGAAAGGGTGAATCGTGATAGATATTGCAGCACGGATTATAAAACAGAAAAAGCCCATTGTAATTACGTTTATGCTTATTACATTAATTAGTATAGTGGCTCAGTTTGCAGTTTCAGTGAATTACAATATGGTCGACTACTTACCAGAAGATGCCCAGTCGACGAAAGCGATGGAACTGATGGAACAGGAATTTGATGGTGCTGTTCCTAACACTCGGGTCATGCTCAACGATGTTACAATACAAGAAGCACTTGCCATAAAAGAAGAACTTTCGCAGATAGATGGTGTGTCTGACGTTACTTGGTTAGATGACGCTTTTGATATAAAAACGCCAATTGAGATGGCTGATGAGGAAACAGTTGAAACTTACTATAAAAATAATAATGCACTATTTACCTTCAGTGTAGCCTCTGGTAAAGAAGTAGCAGCAACCGACGCTATTTATGATCTCATTGGTGAAGAAGGTGCCATGTCAGGAGAAGCATTAAATACAGCAACCCAACAAAAAATGGCAGTCACAGAGACGATGTACGCAGCAGCATTATTAGTGCCAATCATCGTGCTAATTTTAATATTATCAACAAATTCTTGGATTGAACCAGTATTCTTTTTGACAGCAATTGGTGTGTCAGTACTAATCAATCTAGGGACGAATATTTTTATTGGGGAAGTTTCCTTTGTCACGCAATCAGTAGCTCCAATATTACAGCTTGCGGTTTCACTGGATTATGCGATATTCCTGTTGCATAGTTTCTCGGATTACAGACAAAAAGTATCCGATCCAACAGAAGCAATGAGAATGGCCATGAAGCGTTCATTTCCAGCCATTATTGCGAGTGCATCCACTACATTTTTTGGATTTATCGCACTGACATTTATGGAATTTGAGATTGGTTCTGACTTAGGACTGAATCTAGTAAAAGGAATCGTATTAAGTTTTATTAGTGTTATGGTATTCTTGCCAGCACTAACTCTAATGTTTTACAAATGGATTGATAAAACACAGCATAAGCCAATTCTTCCAAGTATCAAAAACCTTGGAAAGCGTGTTGTGAAGGTAAAAATTCCTAGCCTATTAATTGTTCTAATTCTAATTGTTCCAGCGTTTTTAGCGCAAGGTCAAACGAATTTTATTTATGGAATAGGGGAACAACCTGAAAATACTCGTGCTGGTAGCGATATCGTAAAGATAGAAGAAGTATTTGGTAAAAGCACGCAGATGGTATTACTTGTACCAAAAGGTGATATCGCGAAGGAAGAAGAACTTGTCCGTGAATTAGAGGATATGAAGCCAGTGAAAAGTGTTCTATCCTATGTGAATACTGTCGGTTCAGCAATTCCACCAGAGTACGTCGATGAGTCTATAACCGAACAGTTTTATTCGGAGCATTACAGCCGAATTATCCTTCAGACTAGAACAGATGCAGAAGGTGACGCGGCATTTGGCTTCATAGAAGAAGTGCAAGAGATTGCCCAAGGGTATTATGGAGAAGAGGCGTATTCACTCGGTGAAGCAGTAACATTGTATGATATGAAAAATGTTGTTCAGAAGGATAATACGTTCGTTAATTTACTTACTGTCTTAACAATAGCTTTTGTACTACTTGTTACGTTTAAATCGATTTCCTACCCAATTGTTCTATTGCTAACCATTCAGTCTGCGGTTTGGATTAATTTAGCTGTTCCTTACTTTACGAATTCATCACTAGTATTTGTAGGGTATTTAATTGTAAGTACGGTCCAGCTTGCGGCAACAGTGGATTATGGAATTCTACTTACGGAAGCATACAAAGAGAATCGTAAGGAAATGACCGCATTGAAAGCAATTAAGAAAACGATTGATGAGAAAATATTCTCAATTGCAATTTCAGCTTCTATTCTTTCAAGTGTTGGTTTTATCTTATGGATTACGTCGACTAATCCAATTGTGTCTTCCATTGGGTTACTACTAGGACGCGGAGCATTATTGGCATTTATTATGGTAGTATTTTTCCTACCAGCAATGCTGTTAGTGTTTGATAAGGTGATCGACAAAACAACTTGGAAAGCAAATTATTATAAGGAGAAATGATGATGAGGAGAATGAAAAAAACACTACTAGTTTTAGCAGCTGCAATCCTTATACTGCCGTCATTTCTTGTCACTGCAAATGCAACGAATGACAGTGAGGATAAGGAAGAGAAGATTGTTGGTACTGGGGAGATAGCTGCTAAGGATGAGGTAGTCTATGCAACGTTAGATGCTTCGGGAAATAGCCAAGAAATATATGTGGTAAACACATTAGATATAGAAAAAGAAGGAATTATTACTGATTACGGTAGTTATACAAGTTTACGAAACTTAACTAACCAAGTAGAGATTGAGCAACAAGGTGATACGGTTACACTCGCAGCTTCAGAAGGAAAGTTTTATTATCAAGGAAATATTAATGAAGCAGCTCTTCCATGGGATATTGCTGTCACCTATTTCTTAGACGGAAAAGAAATAGCTTCTGATGAGTTAGCTGGAAAAGACGGGCATGTCGAGATTCGAATCGAAGTATCTGCAGCTGAAGCGGTGAATCCGGTCTTTATGGAAAATTATTTGTTGCAGATATCTCTTGCGTTAAACAACGAAGTATTCCGTAATATTGAGGCAGTTGACGGGATGGTTGCTAATGCTGGTAAGGATAAGCAAGTTACGTTTACTGTCATGCCAGAAAAGGAAGAGTCTTTTGTTCTTAAAGCAGATGTTTCTGGCTTTGAACTAGATGGCATTAATTTTACTGGTATTCCATCCTCCATGTCGATTGATGGTATTAATGTAGATGAAATGACCGGTGATATCCAGTCTTTATCCGATGCGATTGCAGAGATAAATGATGGTGTTGGGGAGTTAAATAGCGGCGTTTCCGAGTTAAATCAAGGCGTAGGTGGATTAGTAGATGGGTCTGTACAATATAAAGATGGTGTATCAGAGCTGGCTAATTCTTCTACTGGACTAGTAAATGGATCCAAAGAAATAGAAGATGCGCTAGAAACCTTGAATAGTTCACTTAGCTCATCAGGTGAAATGGACTTAACAGGACTTTCCGAACTAATAGAGGGACTAGGACAATTAGCCGCTGGTCTCCGAGAAACAGCAGATGGTCTAGATTTGCTAAAAACGAATTATGGAGATGCTTATGTTGCATTAGACAATGCAATTAGTACAATTCCCGCAAATGAAATTACGGAAGCGGAAATCCAAGCACTATATGCTAGTGGAGCAGACCCAGAAGTAGTAAAGATATTAGTAGATACCTATACTGCTGCTCAAACAGTAAAAGGAACTTACGCGGAAGTTAAGCCTGGATTTGATGCAGTTGAATCTACTTTAACGAGTGTAAATCAGTCACTTCGAGATATGGCTAATAATGTCGATACGATGGCAAGTGAGCTTTCTTCTTCTTTAGATGGGAGCGGTATGGATGGCCTTGTGCAGCTGCAAGAGGGGATATCCTTGCTATCTACTAATTATCAAACATTCCATGCCGGATTAATAGAATATACGACTGGCGTTAGTCAACTATCGGAAGCGTACGGTGGGATTCATAATGGAATGGTAGAGTTGTCCGGTGGTACTGAAGAGCTTGAGAATGGCGTTGGTGAACTGCATGATGGTACAACGGAATTAAGCGATTCGACTAGTGATTTACCAGAACAAATGAATCAAGAAATCGATGATATGATGTCTGATTATGATAAATCTGATTTTGAACCTGTATCCTTTGTTTCCAATAAAAACGAAAAAGTGAATTCTGTACAGTTTGTATTTAAAACGGAAAGCATAGAGTACGAGGCAATTGAAGTAAGTGAAGAACCGGTCGAGGAAGAGAAAGGTTTTTGGGATTTATTCTTGGATTTGTTTAAATAATGATAAAGGTGTCTATTACGTTGCGTACAATCAACGGTAATAGCACCTTTTTGTTTTAGGATTGGTTGCTAGAATAATAATAAAGCAAACACCATTGCAACGAGTAAGCCAATTACAACTGGGATGAAGCTTTTCCGGACTAGGTCAATGACCGATATTTTAGCAAACCCTGCAATCGCGATAATGGGTGACCAAGCGACAAGTGTACCGCCTCCTACCCATATAGCACCAATTTGCCCAATGGAGGCAAGTGTAGTTGGATCCACTCCAGTTGATGCTGCCAAGGCTTCGGATAAGGAACCAATTAAAGGAAGCGCTGAAAATCCTGAGCCATCCAGACCAGAAACCATTCCTAGAAGTAAAACGCCTAATGCAGTAAAGAAGGCGTTATCGGGAATGTAGCCTTGCCCTTCTTGAACTAAATCTAATAGGAAGGAAGGCGTAGTATCAGGATTTGTACCGAAGATTTGGCCAGCAAGTTCGCCACTTCCGATAAAGAAGAAGGCTGCAACAGGGATAACAAGCCCCATTACTTTAAATGCAAACACAAATCCATTCACAATGTGATCGCTAACCTCTTGTAGCATTGATTTATAGTCGTGGAATAATGACATGACGATAATCAAGAGGATAGCTGTACCACCAACAAGTGCTGAACCAGCTCCATCCTCGATCGCAGGAATAACATTGGAAAAAGTAGCAACGACAACATATAGGACAATAACTAGAAAGATAGAAGGAACGAGTACTGCAAATACGGGACTATATTTTCCTTTTTTAACCTTGGTATCGTCTGTCGTAATGTTTAAATCATCATCTCCACTTTTTTCCCATTGCGTTAGGTTTTCTTTTGCTGGCTTTTTTATGGATTTACGAATGGAAAAATATGCAAGCGACAGGGAAACAGCTCCAGCAATAATGGATAATATTAACGTTTGCTCACCAATTGCACTTGCTTCCAACTGACTACTACTCGAAGCAGTTAATTCAGGTGCTACTTTTAAAATAAAGTCGGATGATAGTGCCATCCCATGACCAGCAAGGGAAATAGCTATTGCTGCCCCAATTGGTGGTAATCCAGCTTTAATTGCAACAGGAATTAGTAGTGCACCAATTAACGGTACTGCCGGTGCTGGCCAGAAAAATAGCGATAAGAAATACGTCACGACGACTAATACCCAAAAGGATAATGTGCCAGTTCGCATAACTTTCTGGAATGGTTTAACCATTTGCTCATCCGCACCAATAGACTGGATAGAGCGTAGGAGAGCCGTCATGATTGCAATAATTAAAAAAATATTAAACAGCTCTGTCGCTGCAATTAAGTTTGCATTAAAAATAGCAAAGATTCCATCCAAGAATGAACCTGTGAAGGACCAAGCTACGAAGAATATCATTACTAATGCTGGGACTATCACATTCTGTCTGAATATCATGGTTAGTATAATACATAACGTCCCAAGTAAATATAACCAATGTGCCATAGTAAGCTCCATATTTTCATATCTCCTTGTATCGCAAATTGAGAACTCGGGACCATTCTATGTACTCTTCTAGGCGAGTGTGATTTTTTTGGATTGGAATATTTATACAAATTAATAGATTTTTGACATGAATTCCTAATAAATCCACTGTTTTTAAAGGAGAGGTTAGCTCTAGAAGTCCAGAAAATATGATAGGATATGTAGGGAGATTTATATAGTTTTTGGAGGAGTATTTATGAAACAAGACTATTTTTATTGCTTTTTAGAACCAATATCTAGGGATCTAGCATATATAGCAAAACAACTAGAACAAAGTATTTTCACTAGCCCAAGAGTCGTACTCACTCACTCAAGAATCTTTATAGAACATATTTTACAAAAGGTAATAGAAATAGAGAAGCTTCCTCCAGTACGTAAAGGGATGCTAATGGATCAGGTTAAACTATTAGAAGCAAATGGATATCTCACCGATGAAATCCGCGATTCGCTTCACTATGTACGGATGCAAGGAAATCAAGCAGCACATGATCCGAGAAAGTTTCGTTATTCGGAGGCTTTGCTTTGCTGGGAAGCGGTTTACATGATTGTGAAGTGGTATGTCGAGGTATACGGCTCTCATAAAATCGTAGTTCCAGAGTATCAAGATCCATCCCCTCAGAAACAACAAACTTATGATATTCAAGAATTAGTATTCAAATTAGATGCATTAGAGCAAAAACTTTCTGCAGCTATGAATCCTCAAGAAGAAGCAGAAAAGGAAGCTGCCGTTACAGTTGAGAAAGAGGTAACAGAAGAAATGCCAGGAGACACAGCCATTCGAACTATCTCCTATAAAGGGGAGTCAATCGATATCCCGTATTTCCTTCGAGATGCTTTTTTATTACCGCAACGTTTTTCGAAGTCGGAAACATTTCTGATACGACTAGGTGCCGAGCAACATGGAAGAATTATGAGTGAACTACCAAATAGTTTAGAAGGGCTTTGCAAGCATGTAAAACGGTTCTCGGAAAAAAATGAAGCACAGTTTTTTGAAGAGCTTAAGGTGTTTATCATGGAAGAGAAGATTCGTAGAAGAATTGTATCTGAACGACCTGGAGAGCTATTTTTCTTTTTCAAAACGGATTACATCGTAGTAACAGAAGAATTATCATCCATTCAACTAACTGAAGAAAAGTTCACTGGAATTCCGAATCTATTAAGACAAATGCATGATGACCAAATGGAGAGGGTTGGCCAATTACCAATGGAGTTGCTCATACTAGCTAAATATGATCGTGTAGGTGTTGGTACCGTTGAGAAGTTGTTTGAGCAGTTGAAGGATATGCAGAAGAGCTAATCACGAAAAGTTTCTTGATTGATAAGATCGCTAATGGAGGCGATCTTTTTCTTTACTCTATTCTTGGCTCTATATATTTAAAATTATATAGATAATTTCATGAGAATTGGAAAAAAATAGTGTATAAGAAAGGAGGGATTGTACGTGTTTGTTCATAAAAGTTTAATAGGATTGGTCGCTTTATTGTCGATCACTCTTGCTATGGCTGCTCCCGGGGCACTAGATACTAGTGCAAAAACTAGTGAACAGTTAAAACCTTTGGAGACAGAGGAAACGATTGAAGTCGAATTGGACGATGATTACTTTAAACCAGAAGTCATCACTATTCCCAACGGAAAAACGACAGAATTATTATTGAAAAACGAAGGGAAGAAAGAGCATACCTTTACTGTGGAGAAGCTTGGAATTGATGTTGAAGTTCAACCCGGAGAAGAGAAAACTGTTACCGTGAAACCCGAGGCATCTGGTACATATGAACTGATATGCAGGTACCATGTAAAGGAAGGTATGGTTGGAAAAGTAATAGTCCAATAACAAGCAGGACCTGTTGGCCTTGCTTTATTACTAAGCCTAGGATCTCTAGTTGTATAGTAAATAAGATTAAGTAAAGAATAAGATAAGTTAATTTGGAGTGGAGGATTGATCTTAACATGAAGAGGATGTTAACAGTCTTTCTATTAGCCATAGTGCTAATTCCATTTACTGCCCAAGCGCATGTTAAATGGTTTACTGAGGTTCAACCAGAAAAAGAATCTATAGAAAATATTCTTTCTCCTTTCTTTATGATGGTGGCATTACTTGTTTCCATTTTATTGGGTGTTCTGCCTCAAATACTGCCAAAAATTATGGAGATTCCCTTTGCAAAGAAAATCGATTATAAGCTAGATCAATTCCGTGGTTATTCGAGATATATTTTAAAATATGGTACTGCACTAGCATTAATGATTCAGGTATTCTCTAAGACTCTATTTGCACCAGAGTTCAGGCTCGTAGAAACATGGGAATATATACTAGTATGGATTGCTATTATTTTCTTATTAATTCCAATCCACTATGCAACGAAAGTGGGCGCACTTCTGTTATTAGGTTTATTTATCAATGTTTCAGCAAATGTTGGTATCTTCCATATGCTGGATTATGGGTTTTACTTAGCCATTATTTTTGTTTTGCTAATTGGGAAAACAAGATTTGAGAAATGGGGGTTTCCGTTTCTCTATCTAGGAACAGGGCTATCTTTATGTTGGGTAGCTGTAGAAAAATGGGTCTATCCATCCATGACGATTGATATTATACAAAATCATGGTGTTCCAACATTTGGCTTTCCACCTGAAGCTTTTATTGTATTAGCAGCGTTTATAGAATTTGTCGTCGGGTATCTATTAGTTGTTGGGGTACTAAACCGGATTCTTGCATTTGTACTGACATTAATATTTATCTCTACTACGATGCTATTTGGATATACGGAAATAATTGGTCACTTCATGATTCATATTGTGTTAATCATCTTCATCATTGAAGGGGTGTCTTTTTATAATCCACCTATTAGAATCCATAAATCTGTTTTCGATCAGGTTATTTTTGTATTCTTGAATTTCATCTTTGTTCTTGCAACATTTATTCTTATATATTACCGCTTTGCAGAGGGGTGATATTCCACCTTGTGTTGGTGTACATTTCTCCGATGCTGGGCCTCACAACCTCTTCATCGCATTTTGGATCAAGGCTTTACTTGCTCAACCAATTACCAGGTTGTTAGGGAGAAATTTCAGCAGTTCAAGCAAGTAATACAGTAAATGCTTACAATATTAGGAAAGCCGTATGGATTTGAACCTTCCATATGGCTTTATTCTTTGGTGGTAAGTATAAAACCTATACCGAATTTTCTAAAATTTGATTGACTTCTTTTAAAGAAGTGTTATTATATGAATATATACTAATATACACATATAACTAGTCCTATTCACTAAGAAAGGGGTGGAATATTAAATGGAAGAAAATAACTCTTCAGAAGTAGCAAAAGATCTAGATGAAGAAACATTATTCGTTGTATCACAGACATTTAAAGCACTAAGTGACCCAACAAGAATTCGGATTTTGCATTTGTTATTCCATAAGGAAATGTCAGTTAATAGTATTGCAGAAACCTTGCATCTTCGACAATCCACCGTATCACATCAGTTACGGTTCTTAAAAAACTTACGCTTAGTAAAATTTCGCCGAGAAGGTACTACTTTGTACTATTCCCATGATGATGAACATGTGATGCATATGTTGAAGCAAACAATCGATCATGCTTGTCATAATTAGAATTTGATTACTGATAATAAAGGCATCAAGGCAATTTTCATAAACGAGTTGAATTTTTATCATATTTTCATTAGAGAGGATGGTTTTAACGTGGGACACGATCACGGACATGACCATACCCATGGCGCAAACAAAAAGGCTTTGTGGATTAGTTTTATCATTATAACAGCTTATATGATAGTCGAAGCCATCGGTGGTTTCCTTACGAATAGTCTAGCATTGCTGTCAGATGCAGGTCATATGCTAAGCGATTCGATTTCTCTTGGCATCGGTGTTTTAGCCTTTACCCTTGGGGAAAAAGTTGCCAATCATAGTAAAACCTATGGATATAAACGGTTTGAAATATTAGCTGCTGTATTTAATGGAGTCACTCTTTTGTTAATTGCTATCTATATCTTTTTTGAGGCTTTTCATCGATTTCAGGATCCACCAGAAGTGGCATCAACTGGAATGCTAGTCATTGCTTCCATTGGTTTATTAGTAAATATTCTTGTTGCATGGATATTGATGCGTGGCGATACACACGATAATTTAAATATGCGTGCAGCATTTCTACATGTAATCGGTGATTTGCTAGGATCGGTAGGAGCGGTTACAGCGGCTTTGTTAATTATATTCTTCGGTTGGGGCTGGGCTGATCCGTTAGCAAGTGTAATTGTTGCAGTACTAGTATTATTTAGTGGTTGGAGAGTAACAAAGGATGCGGTTCATGTTCTGATGGAAGGAACTCCTAAAAATGTGGATTTGAATGATATTATTCATACTATGGAGAATACGGATGGTGTATTAAGTATCCATGACTTACATGTATGGAGTATCACTAGTGGACAGAATGCATTATCCTGTCATGCAGTAGTGGATGGTAATTTATCGATTGTGGATAGTCAGAAGATATTAAGAACTATCGAACATGAATTAGTACACAAAGGAATTGGTCACGTGACGATTCAATTAGAACATAGTGAACATCCTCATGAGGACTCTTTATTATGTCAGCATGACCAGGAAATATCGCATTCGCATGACCATGATCATTAAGGCATAACTCGCTAATAAAAAATCTGTCCTTTTGGGGCAGATTTTTTGTTCTTTTAAAACAAACCTGACTAACTCTAAATCTCTACTTATGATAATATAATATTAAGAAAATTTAAAAATTAACTAAGGATGGAGTTTTACATATGTTTGATTATAAGCAATATGATGGGCTAGGACTTGCAGAATTAATTCAAAATAAAGAAGTTACTATTGAAGAGGTAAATGAAGCGGCAAAAAGGGAAATTGAGAAGAAAAACAAAGCACTTAATGCAGTCATATACAACATCGATAATCAAGTTAATGAACCGATGACGGGTGTTTTTACTGGAGTCACTATGCTTCTAAAAGACATCTCTCAGGAACTAAAGGGTCATCCAATGGCATCTGGTTCTAAGGTGCTTGCAGAATATATACCAGACTATGATAGTGAATTCGTCCGACAAATTAAGAATACTGGAGTAAATATAATTGGGAAGACGAATGTACCAGAGTTTGCACTTCTTGGAATAACGGAGCCAGTTCATTTTGGGCCGTCAAGAAACCCTTGGAACAATGATCATACACCTGGGGGATCAAGTGGTGGGTCAGCAGCTGCTGTTGCATCGGGGATGGTTCCAATTGCAGGTGCAAATGATGGGGGTGGTTCTATCCGGATTCCTGCTGCTTTTTGCGGGTTATTTGGATTAAAGCCATCTCGCGGTCGTACACCAATAGGTCCTAATCGTGGCCGCGTCTGGCAGGGGGCATCCGTTGAACATATCCTTAGCAGATCCGTTAGGGACAGTGCTGCCATGCTTGACCAATATCAGGCAGACAGAGCCAATGCTTTTCTAGCACCTGCTTTTGATGGAACATACCTAACAGCTGCACAAACACCGTTAAACGATAAGTTGAAAATTGCATTTACGACAAAATCTCCATTAGGTACACCTGTTGACCAAGCGTGTGAAGAGGCAGTTCTTAAAACGGTAAAGTTACTGGAAGAGATGGGGCATAGCGTAGTAGAAAAAGAAGCACCTGTCGATGGTGAAAGATTAGCTAATAGTTATATGATGCTGTACTTTGCAGAAGTAGGATCCACCTTAAGAGAGTTGGAGAATCTAATTGGCCGGAAAGTTAAATATACTGATGTAGAACCTACTACATGGATACTAGGTCTATTGGGGAAGGCTGTTTCTGCAGAGGAATTTCTAACTAGTTTAAAGTTTTGGGATGAGGCTGCTATTCAAATGGAAATTTTCCATGATGACTATGATTTCTATATCACACCTACAACAGCAAATTTACCATCTAAGATAGGGGAACTTGACCCTACTAAACTGGAAAAAACACTTATCCGTACCGTAAGTAATCTAGGGTTAGGAAAGATGTTAAAAAAATCTGGTTTTGTTGACGAACTTGCCATTAAAAGTTTACAACGTACTCCTTTTACACAATTAGCTAACCTAACAGGTCAACCAGCTGTAACACTTCCAATGTATCTATCTACGGAGGGACTACCATGTGGTGTTCAGGTAATGGCCAGACGAGGTAGAGAAGACCTATTATTACAATTAGCTGGTGAATTAGAAAAAACGGATACTTGGATTGATGTAAGTGAAAATCCTAACTATTAATATTCTTAGGTTAGATAGACCAATTTGCTTAATTGGTCTATCTTTTTTATGTAGAACATAGATAAAAAGCCATAAGAGAGGACAAACTAATCTATATTTATAGCGGGAGGGTATTCATTTGAAATCAAAAGATATGTTGTCAGTTTTTGCCCTTGGCGGATTAAATGAGATTGGTAAGAATATGTACGCTATTGAATATGGAAATGATATTGTGGTTATTGATTGTGGAAACAAATTCCCTGATGAGAGTTTATTAGGGATAGATTTAATTATCCCGGACATTTCGTACCTGGAAGAAAATAAAGATAGGGTACAAGCACTAATCGTCACTCATGGTCATGAGGATCATATTGGAGGAATACCTTATTTTTTAAAGAAAATTAATGTTCCTGTTTATGCAACGCGCTTTACCCTTGGGTTAATTGAAATCAAATTAAAGGAACATCGAATTTTGCGCGAAAGCGAATTACATGAAATTAATGCTGAATCCGAACTTCAAATAGGTGAAATGAACATCAATTTTTTCAAGGTTAATCATAGTATTCCAGATTGTTTAGGAATTGTTTTTCAAACACCTGAAGGTAATGTCGTACATACCGGTGACTTTAAATTCGACTTGACCCCTGCAAATAATGAGCGTTCTGATCTTCATCGGATGGCAGAAATCGGGAACAAGGGGGTACTCCTTTTACTTTCTGAAAGTACGAATGCGGAACGTCCTGGATTTACACCATCAGAAAAAATGGTTGGTGAAAATCTAGAAAGCATTTTTATTAAGTCTAAGCGAAAGATTTTTGTGTCAACATTTGCATCGAATGTAAGTAGGGTACAGCAAGTAATCAATGCCTCTTTCAAAACGCGGAGAAAACTTGCCTTACTTGGTCGGTCTATGGTGAATGTCGTTCGTGTTGCTATGGAACGAGGATATTTAAACGTGCCCAAAGGTATGTTAATTGATGCCCGTGATATAAATGATCTACCTCCAGAACAAGTCACTATTCTTTGTACAGGAAGTCAAGGAGAGGCTATGGCAGCACTTAGCCGGTTATCAACTGGAAACTACCGTGATGCAGAAATTTTACCAGAGGATACGGTCATCCTAGCGGCAGGTCCAATCCCAGGAAATGAGAAAAGTGTCTCCACGATTGTAGATAATTTATACAAACTAGGAGCTCATGTCATATACGGTTCGGGGAGCAGCTCGGGTATGCATGTTTCTGGCCATGGTTACCAAGAAGACTTAAAGCTAATGCTCACTCTAATGAAACCAAAATACTTTATTCCTATCCACGGTGAGTATCGAATGTTGCATCACCACCAACTACTTGCAGAATCAGTTGGTGTGGAGCCAGGAAATACTTTTATATTAAGTAATGGTGAAGTGGTAGGTATTGAAGATTCAGTTGCCCGTAGTACCAGGATTGTTCCTACCGGTAGCACTTATGTCGATGGCATTGATGTCGGAAATATGGAGTTCGTTTTACGGGATCGTAAGCAGATTGCAGAGGACGGAATGCTCATGATTATTTTGACGATGAGCAAAGAAGATACGAAGATGCTAGCTGAACCAGAGATTATCTCCCGAGGATTTGTTGATAACAATTTCTCAGAATTGCGTAACCGAATGATTCGAATGATTATGGAAACCATTCACGAGTTACACAAAGCAGATCGTTACTCCTGGAATGTGAAGAAGAAACAAATTAAGAGGCAAATATCCCAGTATATTAAAGAACGTACAAGAAAGGAACCAATGATAATTCCTATTTTGATTGAGATATAAGTAAAGTTGCAGGGGGATATCTTTAGGATACCCCCCTGTCAAATTTAACTATCGCATAAACATATAAACAGCAAACGCAATAAAAGATAACAATAGGACCACTACATAGATCCATGTTAAATTCTTCACATTTGAGGATAAGGATTTTGTTTCATATTCAAGGGATCTTTGAAGTTCGTTTTCAGCAGTATCTCCCTCTTCTTCGTACTTCTTCATTTTCGCTCCTTCTTGTTTTAACACGATAAGAGTAGCAACAAGTCCAATAACACTAACAATAATGACAAAAATGATTAGCCAAAGCATCGGTTTCCTCCTCACACTATCTCAGTACCTGAACTAGTTAGAATAGCTTGAGTTAATTATAACATAGGTAAACTAGTCTTTTATTTCTCTTTTAAATTTTAATTATTTACTAGATTCGTCCGAGAGAATGCTTCTCTCGGACAGTTGAGCTGCTTTTTATAAGATTTTGTCTTAGAGAACACTTCTCTCGGACAATTGAGCTGCTTTTTATAAGATTTTGTCTTAGAGAACACTTCTCTCGGACAATTGAGCTGCTTTTTATTAGATTTTGTCCTAGAGAACGCTTCTCACGGACAGTTGAACTGCTTTTTATTAGATTTTGTCTTATAGAACGCTTCTCTCGGACAGTTGAGCTGGTTTTTATAAGATTTTGTCCTAGAGAATACTTCTCTCGGACAATTGAGCTGCTTTTTATTAGATTTTGTCTTAGAGAATGCTTCTCTCGGACAATTGAACTGGTTTTTATTAGATTTTGTCTTAGAGAACGCTTCTCACGGACAGTTGAACAGCTTTTTATAAGATTTTGTCTTAGAGTGCGCTTCTCTCGGACAGTTCCCCCGCCTTGTATAAGATTTTGTCTGTGAGCGCTCTTCATAATGAAGCTCATCCACCCAAACAAAATAGAACACCTCCACCAAAATTCATGTCACTCTCCACTACTCCCATGCCAAGCTTATATATCGCTGTAGGGATGGTTGGAGTCTCAAGCAACATGGATGGTTCAACATAAAAAGAGCTGTAACAAGTTCAAACCTTGTTCACAGCTCTAAATGATTTTATTTAGCCAACTTCAACGCGGCCTTCGATGCCTTCAATTCTACTTCTAGTTGCTCATCCAAGTTACTTGGATGATAATACCCTTTATCCATCATGTATTGACTAATCTTTTCATGTGCTTCTATAGCATAGCTAAGCTGTTGTCGTAGAACATCTCGTACATCTGGTGTAACTGATTCGGTTAATGCAAACGATAAATTCCGTACAGCCGACTTAGCTGAAATTAAAAAATCGGTTGCGATGACTTGGTCAGTCATGCCGCCCATTCCAGCAATTTTTTGAATCATATTGGTCATGATACCACTTCCCTCTCTTTTAATAACTCCGTTAATTGCTCTACATGCTGTTTTCCTTCTGTTGCATCCATCGTAAGAATACTCTTTAATTCCTCACAACCGACTAAACCCTTCATCATCGAAGACTTGGTTAAACTTAAATTCTTAAGAGCTAAGATTTCCTGTACTTCTAATCTTTCGTGGAGAGCTATTTTTCCTACCATACCTTCACCCCTAGTACTTAAAGTTTCTAATAGGTTCTGCAAGGCTCCAATTATTATTCTTAACCTTATAAGCATTGTAATTCTGAATATCCCCGAGTATCTGAGACAAAATATGGTTAGTTTTTATAGCTGTGAGGAGGGTTTGGATGGAAAAAGATAATATGGCTTATCACGAAACAATGGATTTGCATGAGTTGTTAAACCTGAAGACACTTGCTCTTCTTAAATCGAAACTTATGCAAGGTCTTGTATTCGATCAAGAACTTCGGGCTCTAATGCAAAAAAGTGTTGAAATGTCGGTGGTAGATATCAAACAGTTGCAGCGTCTATATCCGTATTCCAAAACAGAGTAGGTGAGGTGGAACCATGAATGATTATTTAGATCCAATAAACTCGGTAGGTATGCCAGAGCTTATTGATTCGTCATTAGCACTAGATTTTTTAATCACCATAAAGGAGGGGATTAGGAATTACTCGATTGCATTGACGGAAGCGGCGAGTCCAGAGGTTCGAACAACGATACGAAATCAGATGGAAGCGGCTATTGATTTACAAGCGGAGATTTTAGATTTAATGGTAGAAAAGAAATGGGTATTTCCATATGACATGAGTGAACAACAATTGCTAGATTTAAAAGCCGCCCAAACTGCTGTGGAAATCGCCGGAATGGACCTCTTTCCAGCGAATAACAATCGAAAAGGGTTATTCCCAACACCACCAAAATAATAGGCATAGTAAAAAGGAGATTACCAATGAAAGCTGTTACCTTTCAGGGAGTTAAACAGGTTGTTGTTAAAGAAGTACAAGCACCGCGTATTGAGAAATCAGATGATATTATCATAAAATTAACAAATACTGCCATATGTGGTTCGGACCTTCATCTTCTGCATGGTATGATTCCAAATATCCAAGAAGATTATATTATTGGGCATGAACCGATGGGGATTGTAGAGGAAGTTGGACCTGATGTAACAAAGGTGAAAAAAGGGGACCGTGTCGTCATTCCATTTAACGTTAGCTGTGGCGAGTGTTGGTTTTGTAAAAATGAGCTAGAAAGTCAATGTGATAATTCAAATGACAATGGAGAAATGGGAGCGTATTTCGGGTATTCTGGTACAACGGGAGGCTATCCAGGTGGTCAAGCAGAGTATATGCGTGTTCCATATGGGAATTTCACCCCCTTTAAGATACCCGAAGATAGCGAAGTAAGCGATGATAATTTAGTATTAATCTCGGATGCAGGAACTACAGCATATTGGAGTGTGGATAATTCGGGTTTAAAAGAAGGAGATACCGCGATTATTCTCGGTTGTGGCCCAGTAGGTCTGCTTGCACAGAAGTTCGCCTGGTTAAAAGGTGCAAAAAGAGTGATAGCTGTGGATTACGTAGGCTATCGTCTTGAACATGCAAAACGGACGAACAATGTGGAGATTATAAATTTTGAGGATCATCATAATGTTGGTGAGTATTTGCGCGAGATGACGAAAGGTGGAGCGGACGTAGTCATTGATTGTGTAGGAATGGACGGAAAAATGTCTGATTTAGAATTTCTTGCAACTGGTTTAAGGTTGCATGGGGGTTCAATGGGGGCGTTAGTTATGGCTAGCCAGGCTGTGCGAAAAGGTGGGAATGTACAAGTAACGGGCGTTTATGCTTCCAGATATAATGCATTTCCTTTTGGAGACTTTTTTATGCGTAATGTTAATATTAAGACCGGTCAAGCACCTGTCGTCCATTACATGCCACATTTACATGACTTAATCGCATCTGGAAAAGTAGACCTAAGTGACATTATAACTCATCGCATACCTTTAGAAGAAGCAAAGCATGGCTATGAAATATTTGATACGAAAATGGATAACTGTATTAAAGTTGTATTAAAACCATAGGTGAAATGAAGTACACAAAATTGTTAAAGTCACATATTCATAGATAAACAGTGGGAGTGAAGTGTAAGGACGGATTCACTCCTGCTGTTTTTCCATGGCAAATAGAAAAGTATAACAATCTTTCCCGCTTGCATAAGAAAAACTAACGCATTCTCTAAAGGACGAGCGAATGCGAGTTTTTCTAACTATAGATTGTTATTTCAAAAGGCTAGGTTTACAATAAACATGATTCATTCACTACATATAAAAAATAAATAGAGTCTCTTTTATACTTTTAAGGGTGGAATTATAGTGGAGTTAAAAAAGGCATTACCTATATTATTTATGATCATGTTCCTTGTCATGGTCGGATTTGGAATTATTATTCCCGTTCTTCCTTTTTATGCTGAGGAATTAGGTGCCTCCCCTACCGAACTGGGGTTATTAATGGCAGTCTATTCATTAATGCAGTTCCTTTTTGCGCCAATGTGGGGGAAAATATCCGACCGTATTGGACGCAAACCAGTTATTATGATTGGAATTTTTGGCTTGTCCTTATCTTTCTTTTTATTAGCATTGTCCACTGAGGTTTGGATGTTATTTGCTGCGCGAATCATAGGTGGGATACTATCCGCTGCGAATATGCCTACAGTAACAGCCTATGTTGCGGACATTACATCGGAAGAAGACCGTGGGAAAGGGATGGGGATCATTGGAGCAGCTACAGGTCTTGGTTTTATTTTCGGCCCTGCAATAGGTGGTGTTTTTACAAATATCAATTTACAAACGCCTTTCTATCTTGCTGGGGTAGTTTCACTAATTACATTATTATTTGTCCTATTTATTTTAAAGGAATCCTTACGTGTAACTGGTGATCATGCAAACTCTTCTAGCAGGGATTCACGTAGAAAAGTAATCCGTGGACCTCTTGCCATGTTGTATTTTCTCCAATTTTTTATTTCTCTATCGTTATCTGGACTAGAAGCAACCTACGCTTATTTCGCTGCAGAGAAAGCAAGTTTAGATGCGCTTACACTTGGATATATTTTTATGATAATGGGACTAGCTAGTGCCATTGTTCAAGGGTCAATGGGAGCATTGACCAAAAGGTTTGGGGAAGGTGCAATCATACAAATGGGTATCATTATATCTGCACTTGGATTTGCCCTGATCCTTTTCACACAAAACTTTACTACAGCAGCAATATTTCTTGCTATCTTTGGAGTAGGTAATGGTGTTATTCGACCGAGTGTTTCTTCGTTGTTAACGAAATACTCTAAAATGGGGCACGGTGCCGCAACTGGATATTTATCGTCATTTGATTCGCTTGGTCGTATTATCGGTCCTGTGTTAGGTGGGTTTTTATATTCTATTACAATCAACTTGCCATACATATCGGGGATTTTCTTAACGATTATAGCCTATTTCCTATTTATGACCTATGCTTCGAGGTCTAATCTATTAGTGAGTTATCGGGATCAAAATCGTTAATAGGTATATCTGCAACTCAATGAATTCTGAACGGTTTATTTCATGACTTTTGGACACTTTAAGAAAGAGTTCAGAAATTGGTTGAGGTGAATAAAACATGATTACAAAAAGACATTTCCTATTTAATCTAGCTATTATCATACTTCCGTGGATGAGCTTGCTATTTATTGGTAAGCGGAATGTGCAACGTTTTTCGGTTGCTGGAATCTTCATTATTGTATTTGAGATTCTCAATCATTTATATGGACATAAACGGAGTTGGTGGAAGTTTTATGATAAGAAAGATTCATTTTTCAAGGATGAACTTCCATTTAGCATTGGACCATACGCACCATTATCGATGTGGATTCTTAAATATACATATGGAAACTTTAAGAAGTTTGTCATATTGAACCTAATCTTTGACGCATTGTTTGCCTTTCCGATAATTGATATATTGAAACGGTACAAAATCATAAGTTTAAACGGAATAAACCACATTCAGTTTTTCATATATTTACACTATAAGGCTTATCTATTGTATGGAGTACAATATTTGTACGAAAAAGCTAGAAAGCTTCCTTAAAAAGGCGATGGAACACACCTGTCTTTGTTGGAATACCAATGAGGACGGGTGTTTTTTGTGTAAGTAGGATATTAATGGAAAAAGTGAACCATACTATTACTACCAAATAAATACTGGGAGTAATGACACCATGAAACCACTGCTTGATGAAGAAAAAATTAAGGAAACTAGCGAATTCTATGAACAAATCCATCGTACTGAAATGGATTACTTAGCCTATTGGCAAGAAAATACGTTGTGGCAATGGGAATTTTGGGTTTCGGTATTATTCTCGGTTGTTCCTTGGGTTATTTGGTTCGTTTTTCGTAAACGTGGAAGTGAAGCACGACTCCTTCTGGCAGGTTTATTTGTTATTTTAATTGCATCATTATTAGATTTTCTAGGAGTCGTATTTGGTATCTGGCATTATTCTGGGAAAGCCCTACCGATTATCCCGTCTTATGTACCATGGGATTTTACGCTATTGCCAGTAACGGTCATGTTTTGGTTACAAATAAAACCGAAGTCGAATCCTTTTTTAAAAGCAGTTATTTTCGCTGCAATATCAGCTTTCATAGGTGAGTATCTATTTGAGTGGCTTGGTCTCTATACACCCAAGGAGTGGAGGAGTATATATTCGTTTCCAATTTATATTGTAATTTATTTGATTGCAGATAGGATTAGTAGAACAGGTGCATTTAAACCTTTGGATGAAAACTGAATGGAAATTGCCTATACACTCACATCGTAATTAGCGGTGTGAGTTTTCTATTTTGAAAATTGCAAGTGAGGAGTCAGAATTTTGTGTTAGAATATTCATAGATAGTATGGGCAGGTGTCTAACTATAACTATGTTTTTTTGAAGGGGAGTTCCATGAAAAAGTTATTATCCTTTTTTGCTGTTGTAGTAATACTTGGTTTGTTAACATTTGCATTTTTACCTGGATTAATCGATCAAACTCAATCTAAAAATGCTGCTAAGAATGTTTTGGAAAACGTGATCGAACAAAACTATGAAAAAGCGTTTGAGAGTATTTACTATTTTGATAGAGAGTCAGATGTTGAACCGACCATCTCATATGAAGAAGCTAAAAAGGAATGGATTCAACGAGTGACAGACTTAAGAGATGAAGGTGTTTACCTTGTAGATTTCAAACAACTTCAGGTACGACTAGATGACACTTATCCAAAAGGTACAGTAGATTTAGTCATCATGGAAAATGGGAAAGAGAGTATAAAAGAGGATGTCTCGCTTTGGTTTGCACGTGGTGATGAAAAATGGAAATTAGGAATGCTTAATTATTACCATGATGAAAAGGAAGAAGAGTGGGAAAAAGCTTTAAGTGGTAATTTTAACTGAAAAGAGATAATGCTAGGGAGACATACATATGAAGCTTACCGGAGAATACGTTTATCATCTTGTTACTAGGAAAAGAATGAGTCTAGGGCAAATAATAACCTTTAATAAAGACCAGAAAAATACGTTATACCACTTCTTTTTTGAAAAAGAACAACTAAATTCTAAGAGCGAAGACTTTTTTCAGATTATGTATGGTCATGTGTCAGAAAAGGGCTTAACTTTAAATAAAGAAGATAGTGAAGTTGCGATTAGGTATGTAAGCCAAACAATCCGAGCGATAAGGGAAATAGCAGTTGAACTTGTTAGAGTACAGGAATATCCGAGCTATCCTTCTAGGTTGTCCTGCCTATACGCTGCAAAAAGCTATGAAGAAGCTATAAAATGGAAAGAGGTATTTGATTCTTATAATCGGAACGTATTGCAGATTGTTAAACTGAAAGTAGATGGAAATGCCTTCGAAGGCGATGGTAATCTTCTGCCTAAAGAAGACGGCATACCCCTTGCCCAGAAAATAGAACAAGCAAGAGAATACTGGAAAGGCAATAAGAACAACGAGCTTCCCGAACTATTGATTGATGGAAGAATAGAAGTGGTAGAGATTATCAAGGAATTTACAGCTTGAGATAGGGTTAAGGGTAAAGATAAAGGTTGGGACAAAACTCAATCAAGGGTAGTAAAAGGCGAACAAACACTAGATTAGCCCCAGAAATATACGACGACTCCTGTGGGAGGATAGGCTTCGGTGAGACCCCGAGAATGCACCTGCGTCTGCAAGTAATGCTACGTAGCAAGCTTCCTCGGTGCAAGGCTGCTAAGAAGTTAATTCAAGTAGCAGCCTTGCTCACCAGCCGCCCGCGGAAAGCGTAGTATATTTCCGGAGCGAGGTTTACGCGCTGACCATTATATTATTCTTATGCTTCATCTTCTTTATCTTATAATAATTGCATAGTAGTAATACAAGTATTGTCACCTTCAAAAGTAGAAATCTCAGATTCAGCTACTTTTCCATCATGCTCAATCTTCACTTGATAAGTTTTATCACGTGGTAACCAAATATCAATAAACCCATTATCAAAGGAAGTGATTGTTTCATCAACAACGACATTACCTTCCTCATCAGCAATATATACATCAAACTCTTTTTCCACAAGCTCACCTTGGCAGCCGGTTAAGCTATGAATGGCACACTTATGAGTTGTCTGTATAAATGGTGCGATGGAAACGAAAAACTCATCCTCTGGAAGATTATAAGTCGTCTTTTCTTCATTACTATCAGTAACAATGAGTTCATGTGATGTAATTGAAGCTATAACATCGTCAAAACTACCTACACTGTAGTCATGTACAAGTTCTTTAATATCCTTTGGTTCTTTTTCTGTAGTATCATCACCACAAGCAACTAACACAAGAGAGAACAATAATACAATCCCCATAACAAAAGCCTTTTTCATCTATTTCAACTCCCTACTTTATATAAAATTACAATCAATTGTATTTTACTATATTCCCGCTATAGATACCTACCTTTTCACGAAAAGTTCATAGTTCTATTCGATTTGTGATAATATTATTTATGCTACAGATAGAAAAAAGTAAGCATAAGGCGAGGAGATAAAGAATGATACATATTGGAATTATTGGCCTTGGTGCAATAGGACAACGCTTAATCAAACAGTTTTCAAACCATTCTGAGATAAAGGTTACTGCAGTATGTGACCAATTGGAGTCGTTGGCAACAGATACTGCTGAGGCGCTCGGCGGGATAGTGGCTTACACTGATTATAAAGAATTAATAGATGATGAAAATGTAGATTTAGTTTATGTGGCTGTGCCACCAAAGCTCCATCATCAGATAGTTATGGATGTCTTAAAAGCAAAAAAACATGTCCTTTGCGAAAAACCATTAGCAAATTCTTTAGAAGAGGCAGAAGAGATGTTCCAGGCTGCAAAGGAAGCAAATGTAGTCCATGCGATGAACTTTCCAATGAATTATGAACCAGCTGCTATTCAGTTTGCTAATATGGTGGAGCAGAACTATGTAGGAAAATTACGTAGAATACATCTAACCATGTATTTTCCAAATTGGCCAAGACTTTGGCAGAAAAATAATTGGGTAGGTGGACGTGAACAAGGTGGGTTTGTTCTCGAAGTTGGTGTACACTTTATTCAGCAAATCATAAAAGTCTTTGGTGATATTAAAAATATCCAAACCCGATTAGAACTACCTGCGGATCCTACGAAGTGTGAAACTGGAATTATCGCAACAGGAGAGCTTTCAGATGGAACTCCAGTATTAATCGAAGGGTTAAGTGAAGCTGCTGGAAATGAATATATTGGATACACCGCTTATGGTACAGAAGGAGTACTATCAATTGAAAATTGGGGTTTACTCCGAGCAGGGAAAACGGGCGAAGAATTAAAAGAAATACCATTAGAAAACTCATCCCAATATACTTTGATAAATGAGCTTGTTAAAGCTGTACAAGGCAAACAGTCGGGGATATACGATTTTGAGGTTGGCTATAGAGCACAGCAAGTCTTAGAACAATTAAGAAAGATATAAAAATGTAACGGGATAAATCCTATCAAACTGTGAAATTACATTTTGATAGGATTTTTATGTGGATCCATTTCTGAACATCATTTAGGGAGTTGTTCATAGGCAGAATTTAAGTAAAGAACGCCTATCAACATCATTTTGCTATGAATCATTGGTTTAAAAGAAGATAAGAAAGCCTATTAACATCATTTTGCTATGAAATCATTGGTTGAAAAGAAGTTAAGAGGGCCTATTAACATCATTTTGCTATGAAATCATTGATTGAAAAGAAGTTAAGAAGGCTTATAAACATCAATTTGGAAGAAAACGGTGGTTGAAATGATGTTTACAAGTGCTTTTCTTAGAAACAATATTTTTTCCGTTTTAACTTCGAAGTACATAATATTTTAAGAAAGGAATATATAATGATAAGCGATTATGTCACCCTTCTTTGAAAATACTCTGTTTTAGGTGTAAAATGATTACTAGTATCACTGCTCTGTAAGCTTAAGGCTATTAAATTTTAGGTTAAATTTAGGTAAGGTGATTACCATAAAAAATATAAGAAGTATTCTATTTGTCGTCATAGGGTTTATTTCATTTGGGATTGGTGTTGCTGGAACCGTACTACCTGTACTTCCGGGGGGGCCATTTTTCTTGTTTGCAGCGTTTTGCTTTGGAAAAAGTTCCAAACGAGTGGAGAACTGGTTCAAGGGCACAACGTTCTATAAAGAATATGTCGTCCGACTAAAAGAGAATAAAGGAATGACTAGGAAAGAAAAAATTCGAATAAATCTTATAGCAGACTTCTTCATTGTTTTCTCTGTTATATATGTAGACATCATTTTAGTTAAAGTTGTCATGATTATCCTCTGTTTAATTAAACACTATTACTTCATAAAAAAAATCAAGACGATCACTCCAGAGGAAGCGAGAATTATTAAAGCCGCTCTTAGTAATCAAAAAATCTAGTAAACTTGCTCCATATAAAAAGAAAGCAGTTTGTTCCGTACGAGGAGCAAGCTGCTTTTCTTTTCTACTTATTAGGTATTTTCTTCAAAAGTAGGGAAACTAAGTAGAACAAACCAATATATCCAAACAGTGGATAAAGCACTGTGAGCAATTCTCCATAGTTATACTGCTGACTTATCAGAAATATGATCAGTAATACTATTAATACAGCATGGTTATATTTCAAACCAAAACTCATTTTTAATTGACGACTGATTCCATATACATTGGCTGTAACTGTATTAAATATTTCACTAAAGATAATGAGTAAAAATAGTAAGTGGATAAACTTACCAAAGTATTTCACAATCTCTGCCATCGGAATTTCAAATGCAAATGTTCCTGGATTAACTAATAATGAAAAATGGCTTAATAGCAATAGAATAAGTAGTCCAAGCCCTCCAAAGAATCCTCCCCATCGCAGTACAGTTTCATTTTTTACTTCCTTGCCTAATGGTACAAGCACTACTAATGCTGTAACGACATTAAATGATGCATATGTAAAAGGTGATACTGCCCAAAGAGGGTTTTTCGGCATTTCTATCGATAAGAAAGGAGCTATTAATAAGGACAGATTTTGATCGAAAATAGAAATGAAGATAAACAAACTAAAAAGGATGATTAAAGGTACAATGTACGAATTGATAGCAAATAAGCCCTTCAGTCCCTTCATGACCACTAAGTAAACAAATAGAATGGTTACTAATATACCTACTAGATAGGGAATACCTAACTGTTCATGAAAAACAGCCCCAGCCCCAGATAACATAACAGAACTTACAGACATCACGATAATAAATATCATGAAGTTTATCACTTTTCCCCAAGCTTTCCCAAATATATATTCATTAAATTCCTTATAAGAATAGGCTTCTATCTGGGCAGAGATAAGCATAATCTTCGTACCAAAGAAGGTGAGGAGATAACAGGTGACTATTATCCCAAATGTCCCAAGTGCTCCATAGTTACTAAAGAATGTTACAATTTCTTTTCCCGTAGCAAATCCAGCACCAATAACGGTTCCGATATAGGTTGCTGCTACAAGCATGATCGATATCCATTGATTCATGTATCATACCTCCTATAATCATGTATATGATGATTCAGAGAAGAAAAGACAAGCTTCCTAAAAATGGATACATCTTTGGTGAGGAAGGCATAATATCCTTGTACAGCTTGATTAAAATTATTCAAATCGGGGAATATAATAACCCTATTAAATCTATTAAGACATAGGAGGAAATTATATGAGTTTTATATGGAGTTTAATCGTTGGCGGTATTTTAGGTTGGATCGGGAGTCTAATCGTCGGTAAGGATATACCAGGTGGCGTAATCGGTAACATCATTGCCGGTATTATCGGAGCATGGATTGGTTCAGCATTATTAGGAGATTGGGGGCCGGAAATCGGGGGATATTCAATTATCCCGGCGTTGATCGGGGCTATTATCTTAATCTTTGTGATTAGTTTAGTAATGCGAGCCCTAAGGAAAGCAGATTAACATACAATCCCAACTCTAATCAATAGGGTTGGGATTGTATTTTTATCGAATGAAGAAATTGAAATCCTGTTCCCAAACTGCATAAACATTGGTACGATAATTGTATAACTTTCTGGGGGGAACAGTGTGAAACGTATTATAAAAAGTGTTCTTATTATAGCTCTAATTGTACTCATTATTACATTTGCTTGGAATGGAATAAGGAAAACTTTCTTTCCCGAATTAGAAGCTGAGCGATTAATTCATAAGTATTATGAAGCAATCATTGATGGGAAGTTTGATAAAGCCTATAGTTATTTGTACATATATGATAGAGAACATATAGATGAGGTGGGCAGCATTAGTGCCGGCACTTCATTGACAGAAGAACAAGCAAAACAATTCTATCAAGAGAAAATTGCATATTTGAAGCAACATGATTATCGTGTGAAGGATTATAGAATCTCAGAAGTAGAATATGCGGATGGACATAGCTTTTGGCATCACTTGGAAATAGAAGTGGAATTATGTGGAGAAACACAAGTTGTGAAGGAAATTGTCCATTTCCAAAACGGAGGATTAATGATAAGCGAACAAGGTGATCCATTTGCTAAATATCGCGATGGAAGAATGAAAATAAAAATTGGAGAAGGGGAGTAGTTCTAGCGAAGAACTACTCATTTTGGTGTGAAAAGGTATATTGCAAAGTTTATCATTATTTGACAGAAGACTCCCTCTTCAATTGCGAAAAGGTCTTTAGACCAGCGATAAGGGGGAGATGAATTTCAATTGGCTATAGCCAAAAAAGATATTGTTGTGGTATAATTAGAACATATGTTCCGGTCCGATGAGGTGAGTCCATGTTAGTTAAAAAAACGTTTAGATTTCGCATTTTTCCTAATCAAAAACAAATCGAGCTAATCAATAATACGATTGGTTGTAGCCGATTTGTATTTAATTACTTCCTGGCTAAACAAAAGCAAAAAGATGCGTATTGGTACAAGGTCCAAGAGATGGTGCAAAACGGACAACTACCATCAAACAACTGGAAAGGTGATTATTTCAATAAATATGATGCTATTAAAGCGGTTCGCCAGTTAAAAGAACATTACCCTTTCTTAAAAGAAGTTGATAGTATTTCTCTTCAAAAGTCCGTAGAAAACCTTGCCGATGCATACCAACGCTATTACAAGAAGCAAAATTATGCCCCTACATTCAAAAGCAAAAAGAATAAGGTTCAGTCCTATACCACCAAACAAACGAATGGAAATATTGCTGTTCGTGATAACCACATCAAGTAACCGAAACTTGGTCTTGTGCGATTTGCTAAAAGCCGGGAAGTAGATGGTCGAATTATCAACGCGACCATTCGGCGTAATCCAAGCGGTAAGTACTTTGTTTCGATCCTAGTGGAAACAGAAGTGGTTCCACTGCCAAAAACACACGCTATTACCGGAGTTGATCTAGGTTTAAAAGACTTCGCTACTCTTGCGGATGGAACGATATACAAAAATAACCGCTACTTGAAGTCGTCAGAGCACAAGTTACGGAAAGCCCAACAAGTACTTTCCAGACGAGTGATCGGCTCTAGTAATTGGAATAAACAACGAATCAAAGTAGCTCGCCTCCACGAAAAAATTGCAAACCAACGGAATGACTTCTTACATAAGACCTCTACCGATATCATCAAAAACCACGATGTTATTGGGATAGAAAGTCTGCAAGTAGCTAACATGATGAAAAACAAAAGAACTGCACAATCTATCGCTGATGTGTCTTGGTATCAATTGAAGGCCATGTTGAAATATAAGGCAGAGTGGTACGGCAAGACGGTGGTGGAAGTGAGTAAGACTTTCCCGAGTTCTCAATTATGTTCGAGTTGCGGACACAAAAATAAAGACGTTAAAAATCTAAATTTGCGTGAATGGACCTGTGTATGTGGCGTCCATCACCAAAGGAATGTGAACGCAGGACAAAATCTTAAAAATGAAGCAATAAGACTTCTAACCGCAGGGACTGCGGGGATAGCCTAATCAAAACTTTCGGGTACGAAGGTGTTCTTAGGAATCCCCCACTTCAAACAGCTTGGAAGAGTAGTTAAGTGGTGGGTAGTTCAATCTTTAGATATATAATGTTATAGATTTTAAAGATACCCCTTAGGGTATGGGTTGAATGGAGATAATATTATTATAGGGGGATGAGCTTATGGATAAACAGAAAGATATTATTGAATCATATATAGATAGCGTTGAGAAACAAAAGCAATTATATAAACGTACGTTAATTGTCGTTATTATCGCGCAGGTTCTCGGTGGTGCAGGATTGGCAGCTGGTATTACAGTAGGTGCACTACTTGCGGAAGATATGCTGGGCTCTAACACGTTAGCTGGTCTTCCTATTGCATTATTTACGCTGGGTTCCGCTGGTGCAGCACTCATTATCGGTAATCTATCCCAACGGTTTGGCCGTCGTATAGGTCTTGCTTCGGGATTCATAACAGGTGGTATTGGTGCTGCGGGTGTTGTGTTCGCAGCAATATTTAATAATGTTATTATTCTCTTTATTGCCTTATTAGTCTATGGTGCAGGAACTGCTACAAATTTGCAAGCTCGCTATGCTGGAACGGATCTAGCAGGTGAAAAGCAACGCGCAACTGCCGTAAGTATGGCTATGGTATCCACAACATTCGGTGCGGTAGCAGGACCGAACTTAGTCGGTGTGATGGGTAAGTTTGCAACTTCGATCGGTGTACCAGCATTAGCAGGACCATTTATATTGGCTGGGGCTGCTTTTATCCTTGCAGGTTTGGTGCTTTTTGCATTACTGCGTCCCGACCCACTTAAAATAGCTCAAGCACTTGCAGCTAATGATATAAAAGGTGATGCTAATACTAATCAGACAGAGGACGCACCCAAATTAAATCAACGTACGATTACCATTGGGGCAACGGTTATGGTCGTCACACAAATTATTATGATAGCAGTAATGACGATGACTCCAGTACACATGGAGGAACATGGCCATGGGCTATCAGCAGTTGGACTAATTATTGGGTTTCATATAGGAGCCATGTACTTACCGTCCCTATTGACAGGTGTACTTGTAGATAGAGTCGGACGTAAGGTAATGGGAATTGCCTCGGGTATTACCCTAATGATTTCAGGTGTTATGGCTGCATATGCTCCAACGGATTCCATTGCCATGTTAACCATTGCTTTAATTCTATTGGGCCTAGGTTGGAACTTTGGATTAATTAGTGGAACAGCACTTATTGTAGATGGTACCACACCAGCAAATCGGGCAAAGGTACAGGGAACAGTAGACGTTCTCATCGCGTTGTCTGGAGCAGCAGGTGGTGCTTTATCTGGAATGGTAGTAGCAGGTTCAAGCTTTGCTACGCTATCAATAGGTAGTGGAATTATTTCCATGTTGCTCGTACCGGTAATATTATATGTACTACGGAAACAATAGCATTAAGTGCAGAAGTCCCCAAAATAATGATTTTGGGGACTTCTTTTGTTTAATTTACAATCACTTTTTCCTTCTTTCTCCCCATGAATAAAAATCCCATATAATAATTGGAATTCTTAATAGCAAACGTTTGATTTAATTTATTTTCTAAAACATTAAACATATAGAAATTGGTCATTTGGAGACTATAACAATGATATTGTATTTGGAGGGAAAAAGATGAAAGAAATCTCAGCAGAAGAATTAGCGAAGAAAGTAAAGGCAGGAGAAAAAATAAGTATCATTGATGTTCGAGAAGATGACGAAGTAGCAGAAGGGAAAATTCCGGGTGCGAAACATATTCCGTTAGGAGCAATACCAGAACGCATAGATGAAATTGATAAAGACGAGCACCATTATATGGTTTGTCGTTCGGGTGGCAGAAGTGGTAATGCATGTAACTTTTTAATTAGTAAAGGATATGATGTCACGAATATGACAGGTGGCATGTTAGCTTGGAAAGATGATGTAGAGAAGTAAGGAGGACTCGTTATGGATATTAATGCAAATGAAGTACTAGATGCAAAGGGCTTAGCTTGTCCAATGCCAATTGTAAGAACTAAGAAGGCAATTACCAATTTAGAACCAGGCCATGTAATTGAGATACAGGCTACCGATAAGGGATCAACAGCTGATATGAAGGCTTGGGCGGACAGTACTGGTCACCAATATCTAGGAACCGTAGAAGATGGTGAATTATTAAAGCATTATATAAGAAAAGCATCCGAAGCAGAAACAAAGGAAGAGACTAAACATGAGGATGTTCTAGATTTAGAAGAGCTTCGGCAGAAAATAGACGGAGACGAATCCATTACCATTTTAGATGTTCGGGAACCTGCAGAATATGCATTTGGTCACATTCCAGGTGCTATCAATATTCCTTTAGGCGAACTTGAAGAGCGTTTTAATGAGGTTGATAAAGAGAACGATCTTCATGTGATATGTCGAACCGGAAATCGTAGTGATTTAGCTGCACAGATACTTACTGAAAAAGGCTTCAAAAATGTAAAGAACGTTATACCTGGGATGAATAAATGGGGTGGTCCACTAGATAAGAAGAAGTAAAACACAATAGGAGGAATTTTACATGGCAAATACGAAAGTAGCAATAATAGCAGCAAACGGAAATCTTTTTGACGCGTATAAAGTATTTAATATAGCAACGGCAGCAGCTGCATCCGATGCAGAAGTTGGTATTTTCTTTACCTTTGAAGGGTTGAATTTAATTCATAAGGAAGCACATAAAAATCTCCCGTTACCAGAAGGGAAAGAACACTTTCAGGAAGGATTCAAACAAGCAAATGTACCTTCCATAGAGGAGTTAGTAGGTATCGCACAAGAACTAGATATTAAATTAATAGGGTGTCAGATGACGATGGATGTGATGAGTATTGAGAAAGAGGCATTCTTAGAGGGAATTGAAGTTGGTGGGGCGGCTACGTTTATTGAGTATGCAAAAGACGCCAATATCACCTTGACATTTTAATCGATAGGAGGATATTCATGGTTAAAATAATGACAACAAAAGAGTTAGCGAGAAAGGTCATTCAACACGAAGAAACACTCATTTTAGATGTACGCAATACTGATGAATTTGACAATTGGAAAATAGAAGGTGGCAAAGTAGAAGTAATCAACGAACCATACTTTAATTTGCTTGATGGTGTGGACCCAGTAGCAGAGAAGCTTAAGAAAAAAGAACAAGAGATCATCGTTGTCTGTGCTAAAGGAGGCTCCTCCGAAATGGTTGCAGAATTACTGGAGGATGACGGATTCCCTAATGTGTATAGTCTCGAAGGCGGTATGAAATTATGGAGTGAACATTTAGAGCCCATTAAGGTTGGCGACTTAAGTGGAGGAGGAACGCTTTATCAATTTGTTCGTTTAGGGAAGGGATGCTTATCCTATTTTATTAAAGGAAACGGAGAAGCGGCAATCATTGATACCAGCCGAATGACAGACATCTATGAAGAGTTTGCTAAGGAAAAAGGAGTAAAGATTACACACGTACTCGATACCCATTTACATGCAGACCATATTTCTGGAGGACGTCAACTAGCAGAAAAGGTAGGAGCAACATATCACCTACCTCCTAAAGATGCTACAGAAGTTACATTTGAATATACACCTTTGGAAGAAGGAAAAGATATTGAAGTAGGGGGAACTGTAAAAGTTCGACCAATCTATTCACCAGGACATACTATCGGAAGTACTTCTTTCTTAATTGATGACCAATATTTACTAACAGGAGATATTCTCTTTGTTAGGTCCATTGGACGCCCTGATTTAGCAGGTTTAGCAGAAGATTGGGTGAGCGACTTACGTCAAACACTTTATAATCGCTACAAAGAATTATCTGAGGACTTAATCGTCTTGCCAGCTCATTACTCCTTTGCAGAAGAACTAGGTAAGGGTGGTTTAGTATCCGCTAGGTTGGGCGACCTCTATGATCGTAATTCCGGATTACAAGTAGATGATGAGAACCAATTTAGAAAAATGGTTACAGAAAATTTACCACCTCAACCGAATGCTTATGAAGACATTCGGAAGACGAATATGGGGAAAATTAGCCCAGAAGAAGAAAAGAAAAAAGAAATGGAAACAGGGCCGAACCGCTGTGCAGTTGAAGGATAAGGAGACTCACCTTTCTGAGTCCCCTCCTACAAGGGGGTTGTTTCATGGAATATAGTATTTTGTTTATTATTACGATTTTCTTGATTGGTTTTATTGGATCATTTGTTTCTGGTATGGTCGGAATAGGTGGTTCGATTATTAAATATCCGATGTTGCTTTATATTCCACCAATGTTAGGATTAACTGCTTTTACGGCACATGAAGTATCTGGAATTAGTGCCGTACAAGTACTTTTTGCAACAATTGGTGGCGTATGGGCCTATCGAAAAGGTGGATACCTGAATAAGACGTTAATCATATACATGGGCGTAAGTATTTTAATAGGGAGTTTTATTGGTGGATATGGCTCTCAAATGATGACGAGTGGCGGAGTGAACTTTGTTTATGGAATACTTGCAACTATTGCAGCAGTTATGATGTTTGTACCAAAAAAAGACATCGATGATATCCCGCTAGAACAGGTTACCTTTAATAAATGGCTTGCAGCATTTCTAGCTTTCCTAGTTGGTATTGGTGCGGGAATAGTTGGAGCAGCTGGTGCGTTTATTTTAGTACCCATTATGCTTTTAGTGTTAAAAATTCCAACCCGTATGACTATTGCAACGTCTTTAGCTATTACTTTTATTTCTTCGATTGGGGCGACTACTGGGAAAATATTAACGGGCCAAGTAGTGTTCATACCAGCGGTAATTATGATTATCGCGAGCCTAATAGCATCCCCTCTAGGAGCTAACTTTGGGAAAAAAGTTAATACAAAGATATTGCAATGGATATTAGCCATATTAATACTAGGTACAGCAATAAAAATATGGCTGGAGTTTTTGTAAGAGAATATGCTACTTTAAAGGGACTTATGGTCTCTTTTTTTTGTTGAATTAATATGGATGACTTTCATCAAATTTTCACATTAGATGGGTAAGATACAATTGGCAGTGTATTGAAAGTGAGGAACAAGCAATGGCGATAGCAAGCAAATTAACAGCAATTGGAATAATTACTCTCAGTTTAGCAATAGGGTTTCTTTTCTTCTATATATATAGTGACTTGAAGAAGGGACAAAAGAAAAAGCATATTGAAGAACTAACCTCTCAATTAATCAACTTTGTAATCTTTATTTGGTTAGGGAAAATTGTATTAAATCTTTCCACCTTTCTTTCGGATCCACTGTCGGTTCTAGCTTATCCGAGTGACTCAAAGGCATTTTACTTTGCTATTGTATTAATTGCTTTGTTGCTTCTTTATAAGTCAAAACGAAAAAATATGAAAGTACTTCCTTTATTGGAATCCTTTGTTCAATTATTTCTAATTAGTTCGTTTGTATACGAGTTTATTCAATTGGTTGTAGAGGATAATTCGTATGCGTTCGGATATGTAATCCTACTGGCAATTTTAATTGGTATATTCTTTTTCCTACGGGAGCGATTGAATGTCATCATCTTGTTAATCATTCTTGTAACAGCTTGGTCTGTTGGAATGGTTAGCTTAGCGTTGATTCAGCCATTTGTTACGGTCTTTGGTTATATGATGGCACCTTGGTTTGTTGGAGTAATTTTCATTACTAGTATTGGTGGCCTGACTTATAAATTAAGAAAGAGGGATGCATAATGGGTATTATTGAGACGGATACGATGTTATTAGTGGGAATGCTTTTGGCGATAGGTGCTGGTGCCTTATCTTTTTTATCTCCTTGTGTTTTACCAATTTTTCCAGCTTATATGTCGTACATAACCGGAATTAGTGTGAAAGAACTGCAGGGAAATAAAGATAGTAGAATGGTTCGACAGTTATTTGCTCATTCCTTCTTCTTTCTATTAGCTGTATCACTAGTATTTCTTAGCTTAGGTGCAAGTGCTTCTTTTCTAGGACAGTGGGCACAACAGCTTTTAATTGGAGATTCCGGATTGCTCATTCAGCGAATAGCGGGAGTTTTCATTATCGTGATGGGTTTATTTATAGCCGGATGGATTAATATACCTTCCCTAATGAAGGAAAGAAGATTTCATTACACGAAAAAACCAGCGGGATATCTTGGTACTTTCTTTATTGGATTAGGATTTGCCGCAGGATGGACACCGTGTATTGGACCTATCTTCGGTTCTATATTGCTTTTATCTGCTAGTAATCCAGGTCAAGGAATATTTTATACATTGATGTATGTAGTTGGATTCGCTTTACCGTTTGTAATCCTTACGTTTTTCATTGGTAAAACGAGATGGATTGTACGTCATAGTGAAGTCATTATGAAAATAGGTGCTGTCATGATGATTATCATGGGATTAGTTCTATTCTTTGGATTAATGCCACGTATTTCAGGGTTTTTACTAGATTTAGTACAAGATACATGGTTAGCAAGATTAGGATAAAATTCAGGAGGTATATACTATGAAGAAGTGGATACTTATCGTTGTTGTTATTGGTATGTTAGGTTGGGCAGTATTTGATTTTATCGATTCTAATAGAAAATCTGCAGATCGATTTGAGAATGTAGAGAAAGTAGAAGAAGAGGATGATTCCCAAAATGAACAGGCTGTTGAAACAGGAACAGAAGAGCCTGTTATTGGTTTAGAAGTTGGTAACAAAGCACCAGACTTTCAATTAGATACGTTAACTGGAGACTCTGTAAAACTTTCTGATTTCCGTGGTAGCCGAGTGATGATTAACTTTTGGGCAACATGGTGTCCTCCATGTCGAGCAGAAATGCCAGATATGGAAGAATTTCGTCAAGACAAGGATATTGTTATACTAGCAGTGAATTTATCCGACACAGAAAAAAGTGTGGAAGACGTGGAGAAGTTTAAGGACGATTTCAAGTTAACATTTCCGATATTAATGGATACGAATTTAGATGTGGCGAATCTCTATGCAATCCAGCCAATTCCGACCACATATATGGTTGATTCCAATGGTATTATCAGCTATAGAGCGTTTGGAGCAATGAATTATGATTTAATGGTTCAAGAATTTGAGAAGATGGATTAATCTTCTGATTCTATATCAAAGGAGGAGAAAATGTGAAGTTTCATGTGGGAGAGAATGGTGAAGTGCAAGGGGACTTCGAATATGGTAAATTAGATATTTCAAGTAATCCCGAAATTGGCTTCCGACCAGTACAGTTACTTATATCTTCACTTGCAGGTTGTAGTGGGAGCGTTTTAAAGAAGGTTTTAGAGAAGAAACGCATTTCGTTTGATTCGATAGAGATTGAATCAGATATTGAACGAAATGAAGAAGAAGCAAATAGAGTTACGAAAATTGCACTTCATTACATTGTTAGTGGCAAGAATTTAGATTTGTATAAAGTACAAAAATCCCTGGAATTAGCAATAAAAAATTGCGCTATGGTACAGTCTGTTAAAGGTGCGATCAAAATTGTTGAAACGATCGAAGTTAGAAATAAATAAGCCGATATATGGTTTGTAGAACAATTACAGTGTTTTTCGAAAAAATTTAGAACATTGATAAATGTCTACAAAAGTATAGTAGTTTAAATATACGATATAAGGAGTTTGTCATACTGATGAAGCTCCTTTTTAAATTTGGATTTGATTCACCTTATTTTTAATATTTAAAGTGGACAATCACATGTTAAATCTTTTTTTCTGTCTTAATTAATGGTATTAGGTGAAAGACTGATAAAAAAGAGCAGATATAAATAAAAATTGATTAATTTTCATTAAATTTTCACATGGAAGGAATATGATAAAAGTTAGAAGTGCTTGAGAAGATGGAATAGAGCGTATAGTATAATGTGGCAAGAGGTGAGTGAATGAAACAAACGATATTAGTTGTAGAAGACGATAAGATGATACGAGAACTCATTAGGATTTATTTAAAGAAAGCGGGCTATGAAGTGGTAGAAGCCGCAGATGGAGAAGAAGCAAAAGAAGTCTTTTTAACCAACCATCCTTGCCTAATTATACTGGACTTAATGCTTCCAAAAATTAGTGGTGAAGAGTTTTGTACGTGGGTTCGAGCACAAGAACGAAATGAAGTTTCTATTATTATGCTATCCGCCAAATCACGTACTGAGGATAAAGTGAAGGGTTTAAAAATTGGCGCAGATGATTATTTAGTGAAACCATTTGAGCCGGAGGAACTTCTTGCGCATATAGAGGCAGTGCTGCGTCGTACGGGACAATTTTGCCAAAAGATTACTCATGATGGGTTATGTATTAAACCTCGAAAAGGTGAGGTATTACTATTTGATAAGGAAATACCATTAACAAAACATGAATTCAATCTACTTTTTTATTTTATGGAAAACCCGAATACAGTAATCTCTAGGGGAAATCTCATGGATCAATTGTATCCCTATGCGGATAAATTAGTACTGGATCGAACAATAGATGCTCATATTAAAAAACTACGAAAAAAAATCGAAGAAAATCCTGCTGAACCAAAAAGGATTGTAACGGTTAGAGGAATGGGGTATAAGTTTGTTACGGAATAGACTTAGAAATGCATTTGTTCCCAAACAATTTCTTTTTCGCCTAACTTTTATTAATATTGTAGTCATTACAGCATTTGTAGGTCTTAGTAGCTGGGCGATATATAATACCGCCTGCGTATTAGCTGATGGATTAGTATCCATGAGTAGTCAAAAACAAGACCAGTTTGAAGCTACACTTTTCCAATACTTATGGATTTTTAGTGTTTCTACGATTATTATCGGTAGTCTCACGCATTTCTATTTAACCAAAAAGCTAATCCATCCATTGAGAGAGCTAATTTATTCCACTAAAAAGATGAAGCAGGGTGAGTACCCTAAACCTATTGTAGTGAAACCCGAGGGAGAAATTGGGGAATTGGTTAGTCACTTTAATGATTTAGTTAAACAATTAGAGGACAATGAGCTGCAACGTCAAAAGCTAGTCTCCGATTTATCTCATGAATTTCGTACACCATTATCAAACCTAAATGGTTATCTCCGTGCATTACAAACTGGAGTGGTTGAGGGAAATGAAAAGCTTTACCAATCCCTATATGAGGAATCGAAGCGACTCATTCATTTAGTTGAGCAGATGGAGCAATTGAAAGAATGGGACCACGTATCAACACAGAACTTTACAGAGAAATCCGTCGTAAATATAAAGAAACTAGTAAGTCAATCTGTTGAAATGTTTCGTTGGGCTTTGGAGCAATCGAATGTTAAGGTGCATACTGATGTTGAAAATAATGATGTACTGGTCAATAGTGGTGCCATTACACAAGTCATTAGTAATTTTATCGATAATGCGATTCGCTATTATGAAGGAACAGGGCCAATATTAATTAAAGGTGAAAATTATCGTTCAACGTATAAACTCACTGTAACAGGTCCTGGAAAACCGATCCCATCTGAGGAACAGGGAAAGATATTTGAACGTTTTTACCGTATTGACCATTCAAGGTCACGTGAATTAGGTGGTTCTGGATTAGGGCTAGCGATATCAAAAGAGATCATCGAGCATCACGGTGGTGCGATTGGTGTAAATACAGATGACAACGTGCATAGTTTTTGGTTTCAATTACCTGTAAATGTGGGTGATGTGGGGTGAGATGCATGTATGCTTTAGGTGGATGCTCCCGTTCCTAAATCAGATGAACCCAAAAAAGAGTGAGATGGTCCCTGTTAAAATCCGATGCCCCCATTCGTAAGTGAGATGATCCCGTTGTGAAATAGATACACCTATTCGTGAGGTAGATGCTCTCAATCTTGTTATACATGTACTCAAGCGTGATTCACAATAAAATATAAATGAACGGGTTGACATTTTACCCTATGGGGTATATTATAGGTCATGTAATTAATTTCCCACGAGCGAAATCAGTGGGAACATCAAAAAGGCATCACATAAATGTCGTTTAAGATAACGACTATTTTATTGCTAAAATTTATACCCATGCAGGTATAAGATAGATGTCAACATCACTTTATTTTTTTGATGAAAATAATACCATGGGGGGTAACCAAATGATACAAGCAAATCATCAACTAGATGCAAAAGGCTTAGCATGTCCAATGCCGATTGTGAAAACGAAAAAAGCAATCACCGATCTTGTTGAAGGTCAAGTGTTGGAAGTGCAAGCAACAGACAAAGGATCTAAGGCAGATTTAGCTGCCTGGGCAAATACTGTTGGCCATCAATATTTAGGAACAGTAGAAGAAGGCGATGTACTTTATCATTACATTCGCAAAGGTTCCAATGAGCCAGAAGTGGAAAAATCATTCGAACACACTGTTCCACTTGAAGCAATCGAATCACGTAAAGGCTTAATTTTAGACGTACGTGAAGCAGCTGAATATGCCTTTGGTCATATAGAAGGTGCAAAATCCATTCCAATGGGAGAACTAGAATCACGCCTAGAGGAACTGGATAAAGAAAAAGAAATCTATGTAATCTGCCGTACGGGGAAACGCTCTGACTTGGCAGCTCAACTTTTAACAAAGAATGGTTTTTCAAAAGTTTATAACGTTCTACCAGGTATGACGGAGTGGGACGGAAAAATAACAAAGGATATTTAGGAGGAAATTATTATGTCAAATAAGGTAGCAATTATCGCAGCAAACGGTGGTATGTTTGATGCATACAAAGTATTCAATATCGCAACAGCAGCAGCAGCTTCAGAGAAAGAGGTTGAAATCTTCTTTACGTTCGAAGGTCTTAACTTAATCCACAAGCAAGGAATGCATGCTTTAGAAATGCCAGCAGGAAAAGAACACTTCGCTGAAGGTTTTGAAAAAGCAAACGTACCTTCAATTCCACAACTTGTAGAAATGGCGCAAGAGCTTGGCGTTAAATTTATTGCTTGTCAAATGACAATGGACGTTATGGGGCTTACAAAAGAAGATTTCGTTGATGGAATAGAAGTTGGTGGAGCAGTAACATTCCTAGAATATGCAAAAGATGCAGCACCAACATTAACTTTCTAATTTGATTAAAAAACTTCATGCAGTGGGGAATTTCTCCACTGCAAAAAAATAAACGTAGATATACCTAGGGGGGTAATTTGGAGGATGACGGTAAACAAATGGACAGCAGCAAATGTTGCTAGAAGAGTAATCGATAATGAAGAATTATTTATTTTAGACGTACGAAACGCAGACGCTTTTGCAGATTGGAAAATTGAAGGACATAAGTTTGAGTATTTAAATATCCCTTACTTTGAACTATTAGATGGTGTAGAAGAGATTCTACCGAAGATTCCAACGGATAAAGATGTATTAGTAGTTTGTGCAAAAGAAGGATCTTCTGTCATGGTTGCTGAAATGCTATCTGAAGAAGGCCGTGAAGTAGGATACCTTGAAGGTGGTATGAAATCTTGGAGCAGCTACCTAGAGCCAATTAAAGTTGCTGATCTAAATAACGGTGGCGAGCTATATCAATTTGTTCGTCTCGGTAAAGGTTGCCTATCTTATATGGTTATCTCTGAAGGGGAAGCGGCAATTATTGACGCAGTTCGTTTCACGGATGTATTTACAAGCTTTGCAAAAGAAAAAGGTGTAGAAATCAAGCACGTATTTGATACACACTTACACGCGGACCATATTTCAGGTGGACGTCACATTGCAGCTGAAACTGGTGCAACGTACTATCTACCACCAAAAGATGCATCAGAAGTAGTGTTTGATTACACAGCATTAACTGACGGCTTAAATGTGAAAATTGGATCATCTCAAATTGATGTAAATGCACTTTACTCACCTGGCCATACCATTGGTTCAACTTCATTTGTTATTGATAATCAGTTCCTTCTAACAGGTGATATCTTATTTATTGATTCTATTGGTCGTCCAGACTTAGCAGGACTTGCTGAAGACTGGGTAGGAGACTTACGTGAAACGTTATATACTCGTTACCGTGAACTAGCAGAAGATCTAGTCGTTCTACCTGCACACTTCATGATCATTGATGAGTTAAATGAAGATGGTACAGTAGCAAGACGTCTTGGTGATCTTTTCAAAGATAACCATGGTCTGAACATCGAAGACGAGGCTGAATTCCGTAGCACCGTTACAGATAATTTACCACCACAACCAAATGCGTACGAACAAATTCGTCAAGTTAACATGGGTAAAATCTCTCCAGATAATGACGAACAAACGGAAATGGAGATTGGTCCTAACCGTTGTGCGGTTAGATAAATTTTCGACCTAACCTATGGTGTCGGCGAAGTCTAGTTTAGAACGGTTGATACACTTGAGAATTCGGTTGAAGATCTGTAAAAACGGTGGATATACTCGGGAATTCAGTTGAAACTCTGTAAAAAAGGTTGATAGACTAAGGAATTCGGTTGAAACTCTGTAAAAAAGGTTGATAGACCCAAGATTTCGGTTGATATTCTACAATAAATACAAAGGAGCAATTCATATGAACATTACAAAAACATTAGATGCAAAAGGACTAGCATGTCCAATGCCTATCGTTAAAACGAAAAAAGCAATCGACTCCATTAACTCTGGAGAAGTACTTGAAGTGCTTGTAACGGATAAAGGCGCATTGAACGACATCCCTGCATGGGCAAAATCAGGTGGCCACACGGTATTAGAACACAAAACTGAAGAGGACGTTCTTTACTTCTATATTCAAAAAGCATAATGAAAACCAAATAGCGAGTAGCAATAACTACTCGCTTTTCTAATTTAGAAAGAAGGTTTGTCAATGGATTTATCATTTATCATCGTCATATTTGCAATTGGATTTATTGGTTCTTATTTATCCGGAATGTTAGGTGTTGGTGGATCAATTATTAAATATCCAATGCTATTATATATTCCCCCTTTATTTGGTCTAGTAGCATTTTCTGCTCACGAAGTATCAGGAATAAGTGCTGTACAAGTACTGTTTGCTTCCATTGCCGGAGTATGGGCTTATCGTAAAGGTGGATATCTCAACAAACAACTCATTATTTATATGGGTGGAGCAATTCTTATTGGTAGCTTAATCGGTAGTTATGGATCTAGCTTCTTATCGGAACAGGCTGTGAATGTCGTGTATGGTATTCTTGCTGTTATTGCGGCAGTGATGATGTTTGTACCGAAAAAACAAGTAGATGATATGCCACTAAATGAAGTGACATTTAATAAGCCACTAGCAGCAATCCTAGCTTTAATTGTAGGGGTGGGTTCCGGTATTGTTGGAGCAGCAGGTGGGTTCCTACTCGTTCCTATCATGTTAACCGTGCTACACATTCCAACACGTATGACAATTGCAACAAGTCTAGCGGTCACCTTTATTTCTTCCATCGGAGGAAGTGTTGGTAAACTAGTTACAGGCCAAGTTGACTATTGGCCAGCTCTAATTATGATCGTTGCGAGCTTAATAGCAGCACCGCTTGGAGCTAAAGCTGGTAAGAAAATGAATACACATATATTGCAGATTATTTTAGCCTTAATGATAGCAGTTACTGCAGTAAAAATTTGGTTCGATATTTTAATGTAGTAGAAGCAAATGAAATCGTCACTGAATATAACTTTAAATAATGCAATAGACTGCCACTTCTTGTGTCAGCCTATCTAGTCAGTTAATAGGATTTTATACCTAAATAAACTTGACATTATACCCTAGAGGGTATAATATGAATATATCCTTTTTATCATAGGTGGTGGACATGATTACCTATTTTATTTTAATTGTTGGCTCAATATTATGTATAATGTTATATAAAAGATATTTTCCTGTACTAGGTATTCCTTGTGAAAAAACCGGTCAAGATAAGACAAGCACTGTTGTTCTAGATATTAGGGATTATAATATAGATGTCAATGATCGCCAAAGCGATATGCGCATTCCTTATGCCTATATGAGACGATTTATTCAAGAAATCCCTAGACAAAAACTACACGTGATTGCAAATGATCGCCTTGAACTTAATTTAGGGTTAAGATATTTAAAGAGCAGGGGATATCAAATTGCCAGTTACCATTTAAGTAACTGTCCATGCAGAGATAAGGAGTGATAATAAATGGAATATGATAAATCGGTTGTCAATCGATTAAAACGAATAGAAGGACAAATTAAAGGCGTTTTAGCTATGATTGAGAAAAACGAAGACTGTAAAGATGTCATTACCCAGTTATCAGCTTCACGAAGTGCAATAGATCGTACCATTGGTGTGATTGTTAGTATGAACCTAGAACAATGTGTTCGGGAAAATATAGCTAATGGGGAAAGCACAGAGCAAGTAGTGAAAGAAGCAGTAAATTTATTAGTTAAGAGTAGATAAGTTCACAATTCATGTATGTTAGAAGAGTTGATGAACTTTTCTTTTTAAAGGAAATCATACCCAACAGGGTATAAAACTATTATTTGGAGGTATTTAATATGAAAGAAATTACAGCAAAAGAATTAGAACAAAAACTAACTGCAGGTGAAAAACTAAATATTGTTGACGTAAGAGAAGATGTTGAAGTAGCAACAGGTATCATCCCTGGAGCAAAACATATTCCACTAGGTCAAATTCCTGAGCGCCTAGAAGAATTAGATAAAAATGAGCATTACTACATGGTATGTCGCTCAGGAGGTAGAAGCGGTAACGCATGTCAGTTCCTAATCCAAAACGGCTACAATGTAACCAATATGGTAGGCGGAATGCTTGACTGGGAAGGAGAAATGGAGTAATTTCTCCTTTTCTTTTTTCGAAAAATAACTAATTAGGAGTAGTGAAAATGGATATTATACAATGGATCATCTTAATCTTAATCATCGCATTTTTCGTAAGTCGCTTTATGCCGGTAAAAGGTGTTACGAATATAACGGTTCAAGAAGCAAAAGATAAATTCAAGGAAACATCAGTACAATTCATTGATGTCCGAACACCTGGTGAGTATAAAGCAAATCACCGCAAGCCCTTTAAAAATATTCCTCTTTCCAATCTAGCTAGTAAAGTAGATACACTAGATAAGGATAAAGAAGTAGTTGTCATTTGCCAAAGTGGAATGAGAAGCGCAAAAGCTGCAAAAATGCTTAAGAAGCAAGGATTTCAAAAGATTTCCAATGTTAAAGGCGGAATGAGTGTCTGGATCTAAGAAAGGAAGACGAAAATGGCAAAACAAGTAACACCTGAGGAAGTATCTAAACGTCTTCAGAATGGTGAAGAAGTAACCGTAATTGATGTGCGTGAAAGTAGTGAAGTTGCAACTGGAAAAATACCTGGTGCGAAACATATCCCATTAGGTCAGTTGGCTTTACGTAAAGGCGAACTAGATAAGAGTAAAAGCTATATCATTACTTGCCAATCTGGAAATCGTAGTAAAGCTGCTTGTGGAATCCTAGAAGCATTAGGATATAAGGTAGAGGATATGATTGGTGGTATGAATAACTGGAGTGACAAAACCGAATAAACCTTGAAATTTCTAAGGAGCTGAGGAACTTGTTTCATTATACTGTTGAGACGTCTAAATCAATTGATGAAGCTATACAATCACTCGAAGATAATTTAAAAGAAGAAAAATTTGGTGTCCAGTGGCAATTTAATGTAAAAGAGACACTGGAAAATAAAGGTTTTGAACTAGAGAATCCATTTACGGTACTAGAAGTGTGTAATCCTCAGGAAGCACAAAATGTATTATCAGCCAATCAACTAATTGGATATTTTCTTCCATGTAAAATTGTTGTGTACGAAGACAATCAAGGGAAAACGAAAATAGGTATGCCAAAACCTAGTGCTCTTATCCAAATGGTAGAAGATGAATCTTTACAGGAAGTCGCTACAGATATTGAAAATCGTTTAATTGCTTGCATAGATAAGAGCAAATAGTAAAAGTAAAGCAGTCCATGGCCAGGGACTGCTTTTAACTATTTATTTTAATAGAAATAGAGGTTACTAGGATGAATCAAAACATAACACTCTACACCACCACGATGTGCCCAGTATGTGGCATGGTTAGAGAATTCTTAACGAATATGAATATCGAATACAAAGAAGTTAACGTAGATTTGAATCCAATTGCGATGATTAAGCTAATCGGGAAAACACGAAGGTTCTCTGTACCACAGACTAATATTAATGATGAATGGGTGTTCGGATTTGATCCGGTACGTATGTTAGAAGTTTTAAATGACTGAATGGAATGAAATACTTTAACATTCACCTACCAATATCATTCTTTGTTTCTCTCCCCCTCACCATATAATAATGCCGTATCTTTGTATAAAAGTGTCAAGGGAATTTTGGCTATGGTCAAGAGGTGTGTGTGTAAAATTCCTCTTGTGTAATAAAGTAGTAATAGAATATCATATTAGTATATTTCTATTAAATTGTTGGATTATACCTATGAACATCAATGGCACTTTGGTAATTATACATATGAGAATAAACTAGATGTTCAACCCGGAATATACTATTAGGATTGGAATAGCTGATTAGGAGTTGTAAAAATGAAAGAAGGAAAAAAATTTCCCAACCTAGAAACAGATAGATTATTGTTGCGAAATGCAAATCATGAGGATGTTGATTTTATTTATAGGCATTTTAGTGATGAAAAAGTATGTGAATTCCTATATGATGAAGAATTATTTACAAGTCGAAATGATGCAATAGAGCTTGTTAAATGGTATGAAAACCCAGAAAAAACGGGGTATAATCGCTGGGTACTAGTAAAAAAAGACGAAAACAGAGAGCAAATAGGAACCTGTGGATTTCATCTTTGGGACAAATCGAACAATATTGCAGAAATAGGCTATGATTTATGGTACGAGTATTGGGGAAAAGGTTATATGAAAGAGGCATTAATTAGTGCGATTGAAAGTGGATTCAATCATATGAAATTAAATAGAATTAATGCTTATGTTGCTCTAGATAATATCAATTCTATTAAGTTATTAGAAAAGCTTGGATTTAAAAATGAAGGTGTTTATAGGGATAAACATTTATATAAGGGTAAATATTACGACCATTATTCCTTTTCTTTGTTAAAAAGAGATTGGGATGGGTTCGCTTACTGAACAAGAGCCAAGTTCGTCGAACGAACTTGGCTGCTTTGTTGATAAGCTTATTAACTAGAGAAACCATCTTTAGTCATTCATTACTACATTAATATTTCTCTAGTCTCCTTCTTCTTCCTCATTAAACCATAATGGATCATTATTTTCGACTTCTCCATTATAGTTAATCAGAACCTCATCGCCTGCTTTTATATCCTTATAAGCATAAAATTCGAAGGTATGATTATCAAAATTAATGTCATAATGTGCATTGGGTTCATAAGAATGGTTAAACAACATGCCATATCCAAGAAGGATAGCGGAATGGTTTATTCCATACTCAAATGCATAGTCAGCAAGTAAGGTTTTCTCAATATGTTCATGCTGATCATTCGGATAAGCAATGACAGGTGCCTCATGCAAAAGCTCACCTTTTTTTATATCTCGTGTTGCAAATACTCCTCTGTTGAATTCTCCATCACTTAGTGAGGATGTCTTAATTTCTATCATTATGCACACCTACTTACCTTTTAATATTCTTATTAACTGTAACACTAATATGTATTATGAGCTAATTTTAATGAGTTTAATGATAAATTCTAAAGACGAAATTGGAGTAGTGGAAACGGTTGAAGTTCAAGAAAAATAAGTCATTTGTAAGTTTTTGAACAAATAAAACACACATAAAATGACAATGTGTCATTTGCTAATTATGTGTGTTTTTTCATTGGTAGGCATGCCGTCTTAAAAAACAGGGTATAAAAGGAGGTAGACTGCTTTGCTTGAAAGTAACTGAAGGGGTTGTGATACACTAGTGTATAGAGTTTGTTTGAAGAGAGGGGTCCGAGAAGTTGGATTTACAAAAGGAAGTAGCCAAACTTTCGAAAAAGGAATTAGTTGAATTAGTCATGGAACTAGTGGACGGCGATCAGGAAGTCGCAAGGAAGATTGAGTTTAAACTAGTTACACCGAATGACGAAGTGAAAGCTAGTAAACAATTAATTCGAAAGTATATTAATGAGAATAAGAGACAAGGATTTATCTCATGGCGCAATGTAAACGCCGCCCTACAAGGTGCAGAAATGGTCCTTGATAAAGGTAGGAACAAATTAAACAGTGGAGAAGAAGAAATGGCAGTGAAGTTAGGGATTGCTGTGCTTTCCATTGTTATTGATATGCTTCAATATACCGATGATTCAAATGGAGAAATTGGTTATGTAGTGAATGAGAGTATCACACTTCTTCAAGATGCATCTTCATTAGTACTACTATCTACCAACTATCGTGTGCAGGGGAATACCTTTGACTTGATTCTAAAGGAAGCAATGCACAAGCGTTATGATGGTTGGAGTGATACCCGTTACGAGCTGTTAGACGTATGTACGATTTACTCTGCCCGTTCAACTGCGCGAAGAAAACTAGAGGAAACCTTGGAAAAACTGTTAAGCCAAGTTTCAACTGTTTCTTCACGATCATCTGATTATGATAAACAATCTCTACTGCAGCTTCAATTGAAAATATTAGAGCGAAACGGTGAAATAGATCAAGCTAGTCAGTTCGTGAATAAACACTTGGAATATGATGAATTTAGAAAAATGGCGATTGAAAAAGAAATTGAAAATGAAAACTATGAAACTGCCCTTAAGCTTTGTGAAGAAGGAGAAGCGAATGATAGTTTATATCCCGGCCTAGTGAAGCAATGGAAAGAATATCGACTACAAGTCTATGAAGCAACCGAGGATATGGAAAAGCAAAAAGAAATGCTCATAGAGTTTATTCTTGATAATGAATATGAAGCCTATGCGAAGCTGAAAGACTTATATTCTCCCGAAGAATGGCAGGGAGCGCTAGAAAACATCTTCCGTTTATTCGAGGAAAAATCAGGGTACCTTCCACATGTTTATGAATATATAGCGAAAGCAGAGGAAAGAAGCGATAAAGTGCTTAACTATGTAGAGAAATCACCATCATCCATTGTGGAGCTTTATTCCTACCTAGTGACTGATTATATCGATAGGGTCGAGGATATATTCACGAAGCATATATTATCTGAAGCGGAACTAGCTACTGATCGTAAGCAATACCGCAATGTATGTAGAAAGTTAAAAGTATTCAAAGATGCTTGCGGAGAAACAAAGTTTAGTAAACTAGTGAATGCATTGAAGGATACGTACGAGCGAAAACCTGCATTTGTAAATGAGCTGGAGAAGGTAGAAAAGTAAATCGCCTATTGACAAGAATGCAATCCTCCATTAATCTTATTGTTAATATATAGCCGGTTAAATTCGTTGACGAGAACGAGTAGGCATGTGTTCTGATCCACAGAGAGTTGGTGTTCGGTGAAAGCCAATGTTCAGTCCATGTTCGAAAATCCTCTCCGAGAAGGAAAGCTGAAGCTCTCATTTTTAAGCTTTCCCGGGTACCCGCCGTTAAAAGGGTCGCGTATGATGGTACGTTGATTGAGTGCTGGATGAATGTCGAATATGGCAAATTCCAGAATCAGGGTGGTAACACGGGTAGAAACTCGTCCCTATTATAGGGGCGGGTTTTTTGTGTTTTTGGGTTAGAAATTGCGCAAATGCTAAAGATTAGGTGTTAATCGCTAAAGATGAAGCCAATTTCGCTAAAGTTTATTTCAAAAACGCTAAAGATTGCTCAATCTAAGCTAAAGATTATGTCAACCACCCCACCCGCAGCCAACCAATTCTCTTACGACGAAGGGATTTACCCCAACCGGACTTCTACTTTTAAAGGAGTGAATGGTAATGAAAAGAGTCGACAGCAATGAATCAGTCGTACAACGGGAAAACCGTGTTAAATCGATTTGGAAAGACGAAAACACATTTCAACATTCGATTGAAATGCGTGAAGGAAACAAAACCTTTGTCTTTTATGAAGGCCCCCCAACTGCCAATGGGCTACCACACGCTGGTCATGTCCTAGGGAGAGTCATCAAAGATTTCATCGGCCGCTATAAAACGATGCAAGGGTATCAAGTTATTCGAAAAGCGGGATGGGATACGCATGGCCTTCCCGTTGAACTTGGTGTAGAAAAGAAAATCGGTATCTCTGGGAAAAAGGATATTGAAGCCTTCGGTGTGGAAAAATTTATAGAGGAATGTAAAAAGAGTGTATTCGATTATGAACGAGAGTGGCGCCACTTCACAGAAGCAATCGGGTACTGGGTGGATATGGATGACCCTTATATCACACTGGAGAATAATTATATTGAAAGTGTCTGGAATATACTTGCGACCATTCATGAAAAAGGTCTTCTAACGAAAGGGCATCGTGTAACCCCATATTGCCCGAGCTGCCAAACATCCTTAAGCTCGCATGAGGTTGCACAAGGATACAAAAACGTGAAGGATTTATCGGTCACTGCTAAGTTTAAGGTGAAGGATACCCACAATGAGTATTTTCTAGGATGGACAACAACTCCTTGGACACTTCCTGGAAATGTAGCTCTCGCAGTTAACGAGGAATTAGATTATGTGAAGGTTCAACAAGGGGAAGCGGTTTATGTTGTTGCTGAAAACCTCGTAGGAAAAGTTTTTGAAGGTGAATTTAAGGTGCTTAGTCATCATAAAGGAAAAGAATTCGTTGGTTTAGCCTATGAACCTCCCTTTGATTTTCTAACTTTAAACAATGGCCACAAAGTCATTACTGCTGATTTTGTGACGGATACGAGTGGAACAGGTATTGTGCACCTTGCCCCTGCCTATGGTGAGGATGACTACAAGGCAGTACAAGAAAACGGGCTAGATTTCGTTAATGTTGTTGACCAAGCTGGCTGTTATACGTCGGTAGTCACACCGCTGAAAGGTGAATTTGCTAAGGATAGCGATGTGAAGATCCTTAAAATGTTAGCTGACAAGGAATTACTATTTTCAAAGGAAAAATATGAGCATAGCTATCCGCATTGCTGGCGTTGTGATTCTGCCTTAATCTATTACGCAATGGAAGGCTGGTTTATCAAAACAACCGAAATAAAAGAGAAAATCATCGAAAACAATGAAGGTGTGCACTGGTATCCAGAGCATATGAAACACGGACGATTTGGAAAGTTCCTGGAAAATATGGTGGACTGGAATATCGGCCGTAATCGTTACTGGGGTACGCCGCTAAATGTGTGGGTTTGTGAAAACTGTGACCATCAATACGCACCAAAGAGTATTCAAGACCTCAAAGATCATGCTAAGGGGTCAGTCCCTCATAACTTGGAGTTGCATAAACCTTATGTTGATGAAGTTTTACTCACTTGTCCGTCTTGTGAGGGAGATATGAAGCGGACCAAGGAAGTTATTGATGTTTGGTTTGATAGTGGCTCCATGCCTTTCGCACAGTATCATTATCCATTTGAGAATAAAGAGCTTTTTGAGAAACAATTTCCTGCTGATGTTGTCGTCGAGGGAGTTGACCAGACACGTGGTTGGTTCTATAGCTTACTGACAGTTTCATCTTTATTTACAGGAAAGTCTTCTTACAAACGAGTGCTATCACTTGGACATATTCTAGATGAAGATGGCCAGAAAATGTCAAAGAGCAAGGGGAATGTAATCAATCCGATGGAACTGGTTGAAAAATATGGTGCAGATGCGTTACGTTGGGCATTACTAGTAGATAGTGCTCCTTGGAATAATAAACGCTTCTCTGCTAGTATTGTTAGCCAGGCCAAGTCCAAGCTAGTAGATACTCTAGTTAATATCCATTCATTCTTAAGCCTGTATGCTGAGATTGACCAATTTAATCCAAGCAAACATGAGCACGGCAATAAGACGCAGCTCGATCACTGGGTACTATCGAGACTTCATACCGTAACAAGGAATGTAACTAAATATCTAGATGACTATCAATTTAATCCAGCAGCTAGAGAACTGGCTGTACTTGTAGATGAGGTAAGCAATTGGTACATCCGCCGCTCGAGGAGTCGCTTTTGGAGCGAAGGAATGAATGAGGATAAACTCGCTGCCTACCATACACTGTATGAAGTATTAGTAACACTCAGTAGGTTACTAGCACCATTTACACCGTTCATTACGGATGACGTCCATCGCAACCTAACGGGTGAAAGTGTTCATTTAGTTGATTTTCCAGTGGTGAATGAAGAATTAATAAACGAACAGTTGGAAAAGGAAATGAGTGGGGTGCTGCAAGTAGTAGAACTAGCGAGAAGTGCTCGTAATGCGGCAAATGTAAAAACAAAGCAACCACTTTCAGAGTTAGTGGTAGTTGGAAACAAAAAAAATACAGAATTTCTGTTAGCATATCGCGATATCATTGTAGATGAAATCAATGTGAAGCAGGTTGTTACCTTTGAACAGGCAGGGGATACGATGGAATATGAAGTTAAGCTGAATTTTCCTACCGCAGGTCCAAAGCTAGGGAAAGCTGTAGGCGAAGTTCAAAGAGCATTATTATCCCTTTCCAAGGAAGAACAAAAAAGTGTAGTAGAAACAGGGAATTTTCTGTATCAAACGATTTCAGGAGAGAGCTTACGGATCGAAAAAGAGGACCTTCTAGTTAATTCTAAGCCAAAAACTGGAATGGAACTAGCTGAAAATGAAACGTATTCCATCCTCCTGAACACCGTTGTAACGGAAGACTTAGGTAAAGAAGGTATTGCCAGAGAATTAATCCGCGCCGTGCAACTGTATCGGAAGGAATTAAATTTACCTGTTGAAAAACGTGTAAAATTAACGTTTGATGTTGGAGACTTTATGGAGTCAGTAATACGCGAACATAAACAACTATTAGAAAGTAACTTACTACTAAGTGAGATGCATTTTAATAAAAAGGCTGATATGAAATATATTAAAGTTAATGAACACAGTGTTGGATTAGTAATTGAAGATTAACGAATAAAGCCAGAAATCGTAAGAAGATTTCTGGCTTTCATTATGCTCTTAAAGAAGATATGCCTCTATCTACATGATACAAAAAAGTAAATTATAAGTCTATATTTTTTTTTCAGAATATGAAAAAATAATAATGTGCACAGGGAACGTAACGTTACGATCGATTCTTTAGAGATGAGGGATGTAAAGTGAAGAAAACGATGACGACAGAAGAAGCAATTAAACGGTGGGACATGCATGCGGAAGTATTTACTGCGGGCTATACAGAACTTGGGGATATTAGTAGACGTACCTTGTTAAATCCAACTATTTTTTCTTTAATGGATGATGTGAACGAAAAAAATGTACTAGATGCAGGTTGTGGGGAAGGATATCTTAGTCGAATCCTTGCCCAAAAAGGAGCTTCTGTGACGGCAGTTGATTATTCAGAAAAAATGCTAGAACTAGCTAAGAACCGTACGGAAGAAGATACTAACATTATTTACAACTATGGAAATTGTGAGAACTTAGATTTCTTAGCAGGTAATCAGTACGACATGATTGTGTCAAATATGGTATTGCAGGATTTGGAGGATTACCAAGCTGCTTTTCAAGAAATGTATCGCCTCCTTAAACCAAGTGGTAGTTTTATATTTTCCATTCTTCATCCTTGTTTTATCACTCCGAATAGTGGTTGGATTCGAAACAACAAGGTGAAAAGCTCTATAGGAAGGTAGAAAAATACTTTTATGAAGGGTTCTATGATCAAATGTTTCCTGCTGATGCGAAGGAAAAAGTTGTTTATTATCACCGAACCTTAACAAGTTATTTTAAAGCAATTCATCGGGCCGGTTTTATACTTGAGGAATTAATAGAGCCTTATCCAACAGAGGAAGTATTACAGCAATTCCCGAAGTATGTGGAAGACTTAAATTTTGCTGGCTTTATGGTGTTTAAATTAAGGAAATAGTAGGGAGAGGGGGGACTCGCAATCTTAGAAGCGAGATTTCTCCTCGTTCTTAAAAATCCTTCAGCAACATCTTATATAACTTTTACATATTAAATAAGTTTATGTGGATATTAAGTATATCAAGACGCTAGGAGGATAAATATGCAAGAAAATCACTCTACAAGGCTGACAGCTTCCGAACTTTCAGTGGTTTGGAGCAGCTACCAAAACAACAGTCTTTCTGTTTGCATTCTAAAATACTTTTTAGCCAATACGGATGACCCTGACATAAAATCTATAGTGGATTATGCACTTGAAATTGCAGAAATAAACCTAAACATAGCTAAGGAACTACTATCAAATGATAATCAACCAATGCCAGTAGGTTTTTTAGATGAGGATGTAAGTCCGAATGCTCCTCGTCTATTTTCCGATGCATTTTATCTATACTATATAAAAAACATGTCAAAAGTTGGTCTATCAGTATACGGAGTGGCATTAGTAACCTCGGCAAAGAATGAGGTTCGTAGGTATCTTAGTCAAGCGTTACAAGCAAATACAACATTATACAATAAAACGACAGATGTATTATTAGAGAAAGGATTATTTATTAGATCGCCATATGTTACTACCCCAGATACAGTTGATTTTGTAGATAAGAAAAAGTATTTAGGTGGTTTGCTTAATCTAGGAAGTAAAGACAGACCTCTTAATGTTGCTGAAATTACACATATTAAAGCAAATGTGGAAACAAATGCACTAGGTAAAGCGCTTTTGACTGGTTTAGCTCAAGTTGCTAAATCTAAAAAAGTTCGAAACTATTGTCTGAAAGGAAAAGAAATTGCCAATAAGCACATTGAAGTATTTTCGGCACTGTTAACTAATGATGACTTACCATCTCCTATGCCGTGGGACCTTGAGGTAACGGATTCAACGATACCCCCTTTTTCAGATAAGCTTATTATGTTTCATACTTCTCTACTGATTGCATCCAGTATATCGAATTATGCAACAGCGTCCGCGGCTAGCCTAAGACAAGATATTCAAGCTGATTATGTCCGACTAGCAGCAGAAAACGCACAGTATGCCAACGAAGGGGTAGACATCATGATAAAAAATCAGTGGTTAGAGCAACCGCCACAAATTCCTGATCATAAAAAACTCGCAAAGGACTAAGTGTTGAACATCTTATCGGAAAGAAGGTGTTACTTAGGATGCGAAGCAATAGGATTCAACTATTAATATGGTCATCTATTTTACCTGGTATTGGACAATTTATGAATCAAAAATATATGAAGGGAATAGTTTTAATAGCCCTTGTACTCATCGTCAATATTCAATCTAACTATAATGAAACAATCATTCTAAGTCTTTATGGCAATACAGACGAAGCTATCAAAACAATCGATTATCAATGGTTATTGTTTTACCCATGTATATATTTTTTTGCTATGTACGACGCCTTTAAAGACGCAAAAGGTAAAGATCTTCCTTATTCTTTTTTACCTTTTGTATTTGCTACATATACTGCAACGCTTGGGATAATTTTCTCTTCAAACTTCAGGGTTTGGGGAGTTCAATTAGGTCCCGTTTTTTTACCAGCGTTATTTTTGTTACCAGGGTTATTAGTAGGTTATATTATGATGCGATTATTAGGGGGTCAGTCCCCTTAGAGGAGTTTTCTCGTATACTATGTACGAGAAAACTTTTTTTAAAAATGATTATTCTCCACTAAACCTTTGTATTATGTTCATAATATTCATGATAATATAAAATAGATTGGGTTCCTATAAGAATGATTATGGAATATAAAGCAAGGGAGGGGACAGCGTGAAAGTAGTTATCTATTTTGGATTAATTATTATTTCTTTTGTTTTTTCTATCTATGTAGGGAGTGTGTATTTTAGGAAAAATAATACAATTTTTCTTGCATTCGTCATAGCATATTTACCAACTGTACTGATTTTGGGACTAGGTAGTATTTGGTGGTTTTTAACAGAAACTGATGGGATTAGCCAAGGTCTTGGCGTGACAATATTTGTGATTGCAGCAGGTGTCATAGGAGTTGTTGATCTTATTCTTCTATCATTTTTGAAGGGGAAATCTTTGAATGGGAAATGATACGCACAAAAAGGTCACCCCTACAATTGAAGTGACCTGTTAATTAATCTGCTACAAAAGAATTAGCAATCTGTACAAATATTTCTGGAGTAACCATATCGGAAACCCTTGCGTCTATACTTAATTTGTATTGCCAACCATCCCTTTCAAATACAAGATAGTAAAATAGGATTTTATCTTTAAGGCTGAACTTTGCATATTTTGCCTCAGACCCATCTTTCAATGTATACGTATCAATCAAGAATCTATCTAGTACTTCCATTCGATTTTGAATCGGTCGGACCTCAATTATATAATGGTTTTCAGGTTTATTTTCATGTAGCATTTCCAATACAAATCTATCATTAATGTCGCCGATAGAGTCACTGAACTTTCCAAAGTGATGGGTGAAAGGTAAAGGTGGTATTCTAGTTGGAAGTGGTAATTTCTTATTATAATTGTTCTCGAATTCTTGTAAGGCCATGCCAACATTTTTAAAACCCATGCTAGGATAAAATTCCTCAGGGGAAGCTGGTTGGTCTTCTGCAACAGTAATTGCGGCAAAACCGTATATAGAGATCAAGAACACTACGAAGATGATTAGTCTTTTCACCCAAAAAACCCCCTCATTGTTAATACAGTTATTCTTGCCAGATTAATCAATACTATCCAGTATGACTTTGTTCAGTTAATTGATTGGGTTTCATAAGCCTATAAAACAATACGATACTTATTAATCCCATGACAGCAAATATCGAGGTTAATAATAATGGAGGTACCCAATTACTTATAATCATAAATATCCCAGCTGAACTTACCCCAAGAATAGTTGCGATGGCATATACTGCCATATATGTACTACGGGCATTGTCAGGAACTAAATTGGCTAACATCGTTTGCATAATAGGACTATACATAATCTCCCCAATTGTTGCGATAAACATAGCAACTATAAGGATGATGGGCGATAAGTTAATGCTCAAAATGGTGTATCCAAAAAAATAGATGAACAATCCGAATAACAACACATGATTTTCTCTCCATTTTCTAATAACGTGTGTGATGACAAGCGTAAAGAAAACAACTAACAGTGTATTTTCTCCTTTTAGTATTCCAAGGAGATTGACCCCATCCACATTTAATGAAACCAATGGAATCGGATCATCTATTTCGTTTGCAAGCCTTACTCCAATATAATTGGTTAACTGTTCTTCGATGGAAACTACGAGTAAACTAGCGATGGAAAAGACAATAAAAAAACGGTGTGTGAGAATCCTCTTATAAGATTGGAATACATGCTTGTTATTTGTAGTTTTTTGCTTAGACGACTCTATGACTGGTGTATAGGTTTCTTGGACATATATAAATATGAGGACAACTGATAAGAGGGAAGTACCCGCAACTGTTAGAAGTAAAAAGAAAAGATAATTTAAGAAAAGGAATGCTCCAATCATGCTTCCAATTGCAACAGCAACATTTCTTATCCAATAGGAATAAGTATAGATTACCTTGCGTTCTTCGGGTGAGCTAATATCAATAATGAATGCTTGATACACAGGATTAACCGCGCCGTTACTAAACTGAATAACCAAGAAAAATAAAAAAGTAAGATAGGGATAAGATCCCAAAGGAGAGTTTGTTATAGCCGCCCCAATAAAACCTACCATGATAGCAAGCTCCGAAATTAAAATTATTTTCTTACGTCCAATACGGTCAGAAGTATAGCCACCAATAAAAGAGCCAACAATATTCGCGATCATAACAGCTAAAAATAATACCCCAGTAATGACATTTCCTAATTGCCCAGCAAAGTAAATAATCAAATAAGGAATTACTGTCATGGTAGAAACCGTAGAGATGAAGACTAGAAATAATCGCAAGCGTATCGTCGGATGAATCGACATAAAGTTCATTTTACCACTCCTTAATGATTGATTAATCAATCGTTAATAAAATAAAAGGAAGAACCTATTTTTTAATAGGTCCAAATAAATGCATCGTAGAAGGAACATAAGCTTCCCAGATTGCATCATATCTTCTGTCAGTTGAATTCAGACGAATACCAATTAGAAGGCTAATATAAAGAGTAGCTACGGTTAATGGATCCTGTTCAACCAACAAATTTTTTTCCTGCCCATTTTGTATGAGCTGACCAACCTTTTTTCTAAATTCATCATGAAATCGATCCAATTGCTCAAAAGTTTCAATGTGTTTTTGAAATTGTCCGACCACCTGAACAATTAGAGCCAAATACTCGTTCATACCAGAAAAGAAAACAATATGTTTCTTAACCATCTCCTCGAGCTCAGAAATTGGATTTTCTACTTCCGGGTTAAAATCCAACACATGATTGGATAGATTTTCTAGAGGTTCTAAAACACATGTATTAAAAAGCTCCTCTTTATCTTTAAAGTAGGTGAAGACACTTCCAAAACTAACTCCTGCCGCTTGCGATACTTTTTTGATTGTTGTACCTTCATATCCTTCTGTAGCGAAAAGCTTAGTAGCGGCCTCAAGTATGTTTTCTCTTCTTTGTTGCATTTTTATTTGTTGCTGTTCGGATAATGGCATTTATGATCCCTCATTTTTATGATTGATTAATCAATCATTTATAATTGTTATTAGTTTAGCAGAGTTAAATTTGTTTGTAAAGATTGAAAAGTGAAAGAATACTGGAATTCTTTCACTTTTTATCAAGAGGAGCCTAGAAAAACTGTAGGAAGCTCTGTTTCAATAACATGTTGTTTCAAAGATACTTTATAAGCTTTGGCATTTGGTCTTGAGCTTACGATTTTATGAATCTCATCACCTATGTAATGAAGGGCAACTCCATCATCTACCGCAATTCCGGGCTTTATCTTATCCAACTTAATTAATTTGCGATAGGAGGGCCTTCGATTAGCTTCACCATCATAATGTGGGCAGTTGCTTCCTTTTAGGAAACCCAAACACACTAAAGGTTCCAACCCATCCCCATAGGAATCAGTAACTCCCTCTTCAAACCAGCAAATGGAACCAGCGCTGATACCAGCTAATATGATTCCTTGCTCCCATGCTTTTCTCAAAATATTATCTAATCCCCATTCTTTCCATAAGACTAGCATATTCTTGGTATTCCCACCGCCAACATAGATAATATCCTTTTCTAACAAAAAGCTTTCTAAATCCCTAGTTGGTGGATGAAATAAAGATAAGTGCGAGGCATCACAGGATTGATTTTCGAAAAAATGATAAAACCTCGATATGTAATTATCTGAGTCTCCACTTGCAGTCGGAAGAAAGCATATTCTTGGTTTTGCTTTTTTCGCCTGGTTAAGTATGTAATTGTCTAACAAAGGGTTGTCCGGTTCCATTGAGAAACCGCCCCCACCTAAAGCGATAATTTGTTTCATGTTTTCTTTCATCCTTATTTTAGTTTCTACTCATAAACAGGTTCAACCTTGTAATATCCAGGACCAACCGGTTCATTGATAAAGAAGTAGATTCTTAAGCCGTCTTCGTTTTCTATTATTTTAGCTTTTCTATTATTGTCTTCAAACATCATCTGTTTGATAGTTGGATCCCAGATGATTCCATATTGAACGATAAAGTCATCAAAGTTCGTTCCATGCCAATCAAAGTCATCATCTGATTGTTGTAATGGCATTGCTCCTCCTCCGAAATGCCATTCCCATCCTGCTCCGTCTTTCTTAATGAAGCCTGAGTATAGTTGATCTTCATAAGAATAAAATGTAACTACACCATTTTCTACAATTTCTAAATGAAGAAATTCATCAATATTCAATTTTGTATCAGCCATTTCGTCTAACAATTCCTGTTCGATTGACTTGGTTTCGTTACTGCAGGAGCTTAATGAGAACAAAGCTATCAACAATAAGAAAGTAACTAAAGTAAATTTACTCTTCATACTTCCCCCTAGTTTATAGCGATAAATGATTTTTTGAAAATATCTAACTATTATACTAGCATAACTATAAACCAGATAAAACTTCATGTTAAAAAATTCTCTGCCTAGTATATATATGTACTCAATAAAAAAAAGCACTGTTTTCGCAGTGCTTTTTCTACTTACTTCACTGGTGCTAACTCTGCACCCTTATCATCGCTCACAACACCTGATAATTCCACACATTCCTCCTTTTTTGAATTAGTGTAACCATAGATAACTTGATTAAATTGTAAATATGATACAATCTACTAGATGCTTAGTACCTGAAATGTAAGGTGAAAATAGTATAGTATATTCCAGAAAGGAGAGTTACGATGTTAGAAAAATCGAGAAACAATAAACAGGTTGACAACTACATCGCTGAATTACCTGAGGAGATTCAAGATATTACTAATGCTTTAAGAGAGATCATCCTAGACACTTCACCGAATCTAATAGAAGAATATAAGTGGTCAATGCCTAATTACTCGCAAAATGGACTAGTATTTTACTTGCAAGCTGCCAAGAAACATGTAAACCTGGGTTTTCATAAAGGAATCGAGCTAGTAGATAAGGATATACATAATGTTTTACAAGGAACAGGAAAAGCAATGAGACATATAAGAATTTTAAAGATGGAAGATATTCATTTAGATCAACTCAAACCATTGCTAGAAGCAGCCCTAGAAATGAATAAATAATACAATATAGAGTCGGGTCGAGTAGGAAGTTAGAATTTTAATAAAGTTGAATATATTCTGTCAACATGTGGTAGAATAATAGATAGAAATCAAGCTATATCAAATCTATTATTACTAGGAGGAAAGTATGGGAAGATTAATTCATTTTGAAATTCATGTAGACGATATGGAACGTGCCCAGAAGTTTTATGGAGAAGTTTTTGGCTGGACCTTTGAAGACTGGAGCGAATATGCTGGGATGCCTTATGCAGGAGCTGTAACAGGAAGTTCGGATGAACCAGGAATTGATGGAGCATTAATGAAACGCCAAGGACCTCCACCAGAATCAGGTCAGCCAATGAATGGTTTCTCTTGTACAATGGGAGTAGAAGATTACGATACTACGGAAGCTAAGATACTTGCAAATGGTGGACAAGTTGCTTTACCAAAATATGCTCTACCTGGCATGGCTTGGCAAGGGTACTATAAGGATACAGAAGGAAATGTATTTGGTATTCATCAACCAGATGAAAACGCTAAGTAAGGGTCTGACCTCCCGTGAGCTTATTTCAGCGATCCTAAATAGTAACCTCCAAGAAAAATAGTCACAATAAGGACAAAATGAATTATCGCCCATCCTAATTTGCCAAATTTCAAATGGCTGATATGGAGGGGCTTTCTTAATTCTTTTGGTATAATAATACCTCCAATCCACTCAAACACTAAGAAGTAAATCCACCACCAAGTATAAGAATCCCACAAGTCCCATTCAAAATTGTATGTAATAAGATCCGTATAATTGGAAGCTAGAGTTTCCAAAAGCATTCCTACGTGAATAATCGTCCAAAAGAAAGGTATTTTCCAACCCCAATTTTCCGGACTATAACGTACGGCAAATAAAACAATAATTGGGAATGATAATGCAATCGCAGTAAATGGCATAATTTGCAGCTTAGGAAATAAAAGATAGGGGAAGGAATAAAAATCAAAGCTTACGAATATATAACAAAATATAATTCCAGCTAATGCCGCTAAGATAAATAATAATCCATACTTTTTTTTATCTATTTGTAAAAAGAAAAGTAGGCTAAAGAAACCAATAACAATCGCTACGAGGTGGCTAATAAACTCAATGTGGAATCCAATATTTACATAGTCTGTTAACATTTGCTCTCATTTCCTTAAGTTGTTTGTATTTATCATTTGTTTATTTAATAAGGTTATACGTCCATCGTCAGTCATTTCAGGAATGAAAACAGTCCAAAATCAAGGAAGTGATTGTGGACTGTTCGATCAGTAAAACTTTTTATCTTTTACAGATAGGTCATATAGATTTTCTAATATCTGTGTTCTGAGCTGGACTAGTTCATCATATCCATACAAGAACTTAATCTTTTCATATTTCATATCAGACTGACCTTGTAGTTCTTCGGAGTTAAGCATGATGAAAAAGGTGAAGGTTTCTGCAAAATCCTCATTTGGATCCCATGCTTGATAGCCATTGAAGAAACGGTCTTCATATTTTTGATAAAATGTTCGGTAATCATCTTCTATGCTCCAATCAATTGCTTCATAATCTCCCATCATATCTTCCCAGAATTCAAGGTAGAATTGATATAAGTAACTGTCTTCATTGGCACAACCAAACAAATAAAATGTAGGGCATTCTTCAATTGCTTGAGCTATTACTTCTACATCATCGGATAAATGAAAATCGGATTCCACTTTTACCTGGTCTTTATTTGATGTTAGAATATGGCCAAATTCGTGTATAAGTATCCCTTTATGATAATTAGGATCATATTTTGGTGTTTTTACGGCGAAGTTTAGGGTTGTGTGTTCAATGTTTTCCTCATCTCGTCCTACAAAATAATAGTAGCCGGGAAGGTTTGTCCAAACTAATTGTTTCAGGTCTTTTCGGTATTCTTTAGGAATTAAATTAGAAAATATGTACCAATACTCTTTCACAATTTCCTCTTGAAGCTGAGTATTTTGTTGAGAATTCTCTTGTAAATAGACTTCATAATCTTCGGTGATTTGGACCTCGGATAACTCACTATTTTCATCTATTGAGAAATAAAAAATATTCTTTACTTCTTCCCAACGGAGTCCATCAGTCAGTGGAGAATATTGAAAATCCTCCATTAAATTGCTATTCCATTTCAGGTACAGTTCATTCACTTCCTGAAAACAATCACCACGTTCAACGACATCATTTATCAATTTACATTCTTTACCTCTATCCTCGTAATTTTGACGCATGCTATCTAAACCAGATTTTGAAGCTTCAACTTGTTCATCATTGCTACAGCCTACAAGTACTGTTATTAGCACAATGAATACTGCTATAAAGAGAAATTGATTTTTCATGCCAACCTCCATTATTCATTCATTTCACTTTTTACCTGTTATTACGAAAATTACTAGAAAAGGTTTCGAATTTAAATAATTATTAATTTTTTACAAAAATATAATATAAAAAGTGGTATGATTAATATGGAAAATAAATACAGAAAAGGGAGAAAGCCATGAAAGAAAAATTACTTCAATATATGGCTAAATATACGAATCTTAATGAAGCAGATCAACAATTTATACTAGAATCGCTTAACATTCAGGGATTTACAAAAGGAACCCAACTCGCTGGACAAGGGGATTCATTAGATCCTACAAAATGTTATTTCGTATTATCCGGCTGTGTTAGACAGTATCAGTTCAATGTAGATGGTAAAGAAATCACAACCAATTTTTATACCGAAGAACAAGCAATATTATTGTCCAATTTTACCCGAGAGGATCTATCCTCTAAATACTCGCTTACTTGTACGGAAGATTGCGTATTAGTCGTTGGAGATATGGAGTCTGAACAGGAAATGTATCAACAATATTCCGAGCTAGAAAAGATGACCCGTCGCATGATGGAAACTTACCTTGGTCAGACGCAAAATGAATTTGCCAACTTTATTAGTTCCACACCCGAAGAACGATACAAATCTATAATCGAAAACAGACCAGACCTTCTAACCCGCGTACCTCAACATCAATTAGCTAGCTACCTAGGTATTACTCCAGAGTCTTTAAGTCGAATTAAAAAGCGAACACAACATACTCCAACAAATTTGAGTCCATCTTAACTTAAGTCAATGTCGTAGTTCATTTTATCAATTAAACTGAGCAAAAAGAACTTTAGGAGGATCTAAATGAAAGCAATAGTATCTAATAAATACGGTGGACCAGAATCCTTGGAACTTCAGGATGTGACAATGCCAGTTCCCAAACCGGATCAAGTATTAATAAAAGTGCATGCGGCTTCTGTTAATTATGGCAACATCGTATTACTGAGAGGTAAACCTTATATAGCCAGATTAGTATTTGGAATTCGTAAGCCGAAATTTCGAATCCCAGGTGGTGATATCGCAGGAACTGTCGAAGCAGTAGGAGAGAAGGTCACACAGTTCCAAGTGGGTGATGAGGTGTATGGCGACTTATCCAGCAGTGGCTGGGGAGCTTTTGCAGAATTTGTTGCAGCTCCGGAGAAGGCAATTGCTCATAAGCCTAGCAATCTATCATTTGAAGAAGCTGCTGCAGTCCCAATGGCGGGAGTAACCGCTCTTCAAGCCGTAAGAGATAAAGGGAAGATAGAGAAGGGACAGAAGGTACTCATTCACGGTGCTTCAGGTGGAGTAGGTACGTTTGCATTACAGATTTCAAAAAACTTTGGTGCTGATGTGACTGCGGTGGTTAGTAGTAGAAATGTAGAAATAACTTATGGCCTAGGAGCAGACAATGTTTTGGACTACAAAAAAGAAAGAATAACAGAAAGTGGCCAATTGTATGATCGAATAATTGGAATCAACGGATCGGAGTCTATTTCAACATACAAGCATATTCTTACATCGAATGGAATATGTGTTTATGTGGGAGGTTCCATTAGTCAAATGTATGAATCGATGCTTTTCGGACCATTAGTTTCGATAACAGGTAAGAAAAAATTCATGAATTTCATGCATCAGCAAAAACAAGAAGACTTAGTTTTGTTGAAAGAGTTAATCGAGGCGGATAGTGTAAAGCCGGTAATTGATAGAAGGTATACATTAGATGAAGTGCCACAGGCAATTAAGTATTTTGAAGAAGGGCATTCTCGAGGAAAGGTTGTCATTTCAATTCCATAAAGGGGGATTATGATGGAGGGTATTATTACGGATAACTTCCAGGAAACAAGAGTAGAGCTATTTAAGTTAATTGAAGGTTTAAGCGATGAAGAACTTAATGCAACACCAAGTGAGGAGCGGTGGAGTATAGGGCAGATATGCCATCATCTAACTTTAGTAGAATTAGCAACTATAAAAGCGGTGAAGTGGGGTTTACAAGAAGATAAGGATACTAAAACAGCTCCAAAAGATATGAGTTATATGTTAAATCGGTCAAAAAAATTTCCTGCCCCTAAAGTAGTGGTTCCCGGTGGTGGGCCATTTGAAGTTCAAGAAGTTATGGATATGCTCAGTAAGTCTAGGGAAAAGCTAATTGAGACAATTAATAGCATAAAAGATCCTTCCTCCTTATTAGAAGAAAAATCTGTGGTACATCCTGCATTTGGTTTATTACCGTTAAGTCAGTGGATAGAGACTATCCCACTACATGAACAGCGGCATATGGAACAAATAAAGGAGATTATTTCTACAAACAACTAGAGTGGGCGTTAGAAGAAAACGGTCAAATTAAATGGGCCTGTCCCTCTGTGAAAACATTCATAGAAGGACGGGCCCACATTTAATTTGAGTTAGCCCACATTAACAAACTTGCACATCCTAGCACTTCTTCTGGCGGACCGACTCGGTTAATCATTCCATTTTCAATGAATACAATACGATCAGCTAATACTCTTGCATCCGCTTGATCATGGGTGACAAATATAGAGGTGACACCTGTTTTCTTTAGAATTGTATAAATGTCGTCTCTTATTTTCACCTGAAGGTTTGCATCTAGATTACTAAAAGGTTCATCAAATACTAAAAGAGACGGAGATGGTGCTAAAGCTCTTGCTAGGGCAACACGTTGTTGTTGGCCACCGCTTAATTCATACGGATAACGATATTTAAAGTCAGTTAAATTAACTAATTCGAGCATTTCATCTAATCTATCAGCTTTTTGCTTACGATTCATTTTACGAAGCCCGTAAATAATATTCTTTGCAACCGTCATATGCGGAAACAGGGCATAATCTTGAAACACCATTCCAATTCCACGATTTTCTGGGGTTACAAAATGTCGTTCGTCTACAACAATTTTTCCATCAATGGAAATGGAGCCTGATTTTGGTGTTTCTAATCCAGCTATAATTCGCAGTATCGTACTTTTTCCACTGCCGCTTTCACCTAAAATAGTGACCGTTTCCCCTTGATCAATATTTAGACTAAAATCTTTGATTGTCGGCTTACTACTATTTTGATATTGGTAATGTAAGTTTTTAATCTGAACATACATTAGGGTCACTCTCCTTTATCCAAGACTTTATGGAAAATAAAAATACAAATGCCACTAATCAATATAATTAGTAACGATGCAGACGCTGCTTCACTTACCATTTCATCGTTTGCATATCGGAAAGCTTTCGTAGCTAACGTCGAGAAGTTAAACGGCTGTAATAACATAGTTAATGGCAATTCCTTTAAAATATCTACAAAGACTAAAATAAAACCACTAATGACTGCACCTTTAACGAGTGGTATATCTACACCAAAAAATGTTTTGACTTGAGAGACGCCTAACATTCTAGACGCTTCTGTAAACGTATTCCCTACTTTTTCAAATCCAGCTTCAATACTATTATAACCAACCGCTAGAAAGCGAATAACGTATGCCGAGATGAGCATAACAAGACTCGTTCGTAATACATAGATTGGGTCTGAATTAAAGCTAGTAAAAAATGAATATAATATATCATCTAAAGCTATAAATATCGTAATAATCCCCACTGCTATAATTGCTCCCGGGATAGAGTACCCTAATACAGTTATCTTGGATATGACCTTGGAAAATATACTCCTACTAATCCGCGTATAATTTGCAATAACCAATGCAATTGCAACAGTTAGTAATGCCGCAGTTGCTGCTGCCGTAAAGGAGTTTTTTATTAATGTAAAAAATTCAGCAGTAAGTATCTTGTCATAAGTCATAACTGCCCAATAAATTAGCTGCAATAACGGGATTAATAATCCCAAGCTAAATATGGCAAAACAATATGCAAACATCAACCATGCCTTAGTCCCAACTAGTAGTTTCGATTGAATGGGGCGAACCTTTGTCGTAGAGTAACTGTAACGCTTTCTACCCCGAACGATAGTCTCTAGTATTAAGATGAAGATGACAACTACCATTAGCGTGCCAGCAATTTTAAATGCTGAATCGATATCGCCCATCGCAAACCATGTTTGAAAAATGGAAGTGATAAAAGTCTGAACACCGTAATACTTTACGACACCATAGTCATTAATGACCTCCAACATAACAATAGTTACTCCTCCAATAATTGCAGCGCGTGCAATCGGAAGGATTACTCTAAAAAATACTTCAAAGGAGTTTGCTCCTAATAAACGGGCGTTTTCAACGATAGATGCAGACTGTTGTTCAAAAAAAGACTTGGTAATAACGTAAATATATGGATATAAAAACAATGTAAAAATAAAAATAGAACCTTGAATGGACATAATATCAAAGTACTTCTGATCTACTTGAATACTAAAGGAATTACGTAGTGTCGATTGAATAACACCTGTATAGTTTACAATACCATGATAGGTGTATGCACCAATAAATGGCGGTACGGCCAGTGGAAGTATCAAACCCCATCTAAAGAAATTCCGTAATGGAAACTTATAAACGGTTACAATCCACGCGAGGCTGGTGCCTATCAGAGTAGTTGCTATTGCTGTGAAAACTAAAATTATTCCAGTGTTCGTTACTATATCAACGAGCAAGTATTCCTTAATATGCTGCCAGTTTTCATTTGCCGGGGCAAAGAAATTCACTGCGATTACTAGGTTTGGTAATAGAATAATAGTTATAAATAAAAAGCTGAGTAATGCCCACATATTAGGGCGGCTTTTTGTAGTTCTAATAGAGTTCATTGATGGCACACCTTCCACAGATGTAAACAAATTACGTATTAAATAGAATAAGAAAGAATAAAATATAGCTGTGTTAATTTCCTAAGCAGTAACAGTTACACCCAGTGAAGTCATTTTTGTACCTTTGTATCAACTGGGGCAGTAGGTTCGTCTTTAACGAGAGCAAACAATTAATCTTATCAACTTCTATTATACTAGAAAGTTCCTCGAAAATGAATATCATTATCATTTACACCTAACATGGATAAAACCGTATCACCAAATGTGATACGGTTTTATTTCTATTTATTACTATATTTTTACTTTATTTCCAGCCTACTTCGTTAAATAACTGGATTGCTTTTGCATTATTTTCACCAAGGATAGTTAAGTTAATATCTTGTTCTTTAAACTCTCCCCATGATTGAAGTGTCTCTGAAATTTTAGCTGATTCGTTGACTGGATATTCGTTATTCGCCTCAGCAAATACTTCCTGTGCTTCAACATTAGATAAGAATTCAATGAATTTTATTGCATTTTCCACATTTTTAGCATGTTTTGTTACTGCTGCACCACTAATATTAATATGTGTACCTGTAGTATCTTGATTTGGGAAGAACACGCCTAGTTGCTCCCCTACACTTACTTCTTCAGGGTTCTCTGAGTTTAATAAACGACCAACATAATACGTGTTAACAATTGCGACATCACCCTCACCTGCTGCGATTGCTTTCATTTGGTCCGTATCGCCGCCTTGAGGATCTCTTGCCATGTTGTTGACAATTCCAGTTGCCCATTCTTTTGCTACTTCTTCACCACTTAACTCAATAAAAGATGCCATTAGTGATTGGTTGTATATGTTTTCAGAAGAACGGATTAATACACGATCCTGCCACTCAGATTCTGTTAATGTGTCATATGTTGATAAGTTTTCTGGATCTACACGGTCTTTTGAGTAAACAATAATTCTAGCTCTTTTGGTTAAGCCAAACCACTCATTATCAACATCTCTCAACTTTTCAGGGATATTTGCTGATAATACGTCACTTTCAATAGCCTGTGTTAGTCCCTTTTCTTTGAGACGAGCAAGGTTACCAGCATCTGCTGTTATAAACACATCTGCTTCTGTTGCTTCACCTTCACGATCAAGGCGCTCCATTAATTCATCGCCTTTTCCTTCGACTACATTTACTTCTATACCTGTTTCTTCTTTAAACTTTTCATATAAATCTGCATCGACATCATAGTGTCTACTAGTATATAGATTAACAACTTTTGCTGTTTCTTCATTGCTATCCGTATTGGTATCTTTCTCACCATTATCTGCTTTATTATCCTCAGTACAACCCGCTAAAACAAATAATGCTGTCGCTAGTATAGCAAATATCATCCACTTTATTTTATTCATTGATATGACCCCTCCGATGTATGTATAATACACAAATGATAATGATTATCATTTGCAACAATACCGATTTTAATGTAAAAAAGGGTCGTTGTCAATATTTATTTAAAGGGAAGCAGAGATTTTTATGATAGAGAATTGGACAATTGAATAAGGAATATGGTAACCAATACCAACCACAAGTTAAACGAATGCTAACTCTCAATGGATTTAGTCAAAATATAATGGAATTACTTACTTTTTAGTTATTTGTATGTAAACATGTACTAAGGCATAAGCGGATTAACTCCGTAATGATTTAGGGTTGATGTGGCTGCACTTTTGCTCAGAAAGGGTAACATTAGGTACCACACTAAACATGAGATACTCCTTGGCATAATAGATAAATTGTATTACAGTAAACGTAGGCAGTATTATCATTGTTTTATAAACACAATTACATATAGGTTCATACCGGTAAACATGGTTTCTTTAATAGACTTAAAAGGGAATCTGGTGGAATACCAGAACTGTACCCGCAACTGTAAGTGCTGACGAAATAAGAAAAACCACTGTCTAAAGATGGGAAGGCTTAAAGTAGGTGGAAGCACAAGTCAGGAGACCTGCCATGTTTACTTCGTATCATCTTCTTCGGGAGTTAGGAAGGTTAGGTATTTAGGTATAGTAATAAATAACTTTTCGTGTTTTTTTATATTTTACTGTATCCATTCCTACCAATCCGTCCTTAGTGGCGGATTTTTTTGTGTGCACAAGAACCCTATTGGATGAAAACCTATACCATCAAAACAGAAAGTGGGAAGATTATGAAAAAGATATCTACAAATGTTTCTCGTACCATTCAAACGAAGCTAGTGTTGCCACCAGACACAAATCATTTGGATACTATTTTTGGAGGAAAGGTATTAGCTTACATTGATGAAATTGCTGCTATTGCTGCAATGAAACACAGTAGAAAAGTTGTCGTGACAGCATCCATTGATGAAGTGAACTTTTTATCTGCTGCGAAAGTCGGTGATATTCTTACATTAGAAGGGGTAGTCATCTCAACTGGGAATACGTCCATGGAAGTGTATGTAAAAGTGGAATGTGAACAGTTAGAAACAGGGGTGAAAAGTCTTACAACTACATCATTTTTAACAATGGTAGCGATAGATAGTGACGGCAAACCAGTCCCGGTTCCAGGAATAATCCCTGAGACGGATCATGAAGAAGAATTGTATCAACAAGCAAAAGAGAGAAGAAAGCGTTGGTTGCATGTTAATAAAGGAATGAAGTAATCAGAAACGGGACTGCTTATAAAAGCGTTCCCGTTTCCAACTCCTATATAATCTTCAATATCTCCCCAGGTTCAAAGACCTGATAATCCGGTTTTTCTTTCTCAACTACCTCGAAGGAATCATAGCCCCACCCGACCCAGATGATTTTTACGCCGGTTTTCTTACAGGCTAGGATATCCCTTTGTTCATCACCAACATAGATGACTTCGGTTGGCATCAGGTTATGTTCTCTGAGATACCTATTAATTAGCTTATCTTTCCCGAGAATACTACTCGAACAAAGTACTCTGTTTATACTTGTAATCTCGTTTCGATCTAAGAAATCCACAATGTTTTCTCTAGAGTTAGATGAAATAATACTAGTTTGATAACCTTTTTCTTCTAGTTGAAGTAGTGTTTCTTTCATGCCGTCAAATAACCTTAGTTCATGCAAAGAAGCTTGGTATAAGCTGTATATCTTCGGCGCAATGATCGGCACTTTGTACATGGAAAAATCTAATCGCTTCAATCTTTGCTTTAATGAAAGTTTTTTGAGGAATTCTAATTCTTGAGGTTTAATTTCTTTTAGTTTATATCGATCTGCAAGTGAGTTCCAACTGGATACAAATACTTTTAAGGAATCCACAAGAGTTCCATCAAAATCAAAAATAACATGTTTAATCATATCAGCACTCCATCTTTTGTCCTTTAATATACTGTAGCACATGCTCTATCTTATTCAAGAATAATATTAAGTTAACCATGTGACAAAAGACCAAACCGAACCGATTTGGTCCTTATTTTAATATAAAAGAAGATCCGTCTACTACAGTAACATCACCTCTATTTTTCACTTCCCTCATTAACCGAAAAAGCGCTGCATCCTTACGTTTCGCCTCAATCATACAATCGATTTGGTGGACTGACCCCTTTATCTCATTTAGAAAAGTGAAGAACATATCAACGTCGACGTAATCAGAATGGTGACGGAACTCTTTTTCACTTTTTGGACTGGAAATATGCATTTTGATTGGAAGTGGGGAGTGCTCCCACGTTTGCACGATACTATCCCAATGCTGAATCCATTTTGAATCTTGATGGTGAGCCAGATGATGGTGGTAATCAAATACAAGAGGAATTCCGAGCTTCTGACACAGATAGAGTGTATCTTCCAATGTAAAAGAAGTATCATCATTTTCGAGCATTACCATTTTTTGAATTCCTTTTGGAACATCCATCCAAGCTTCCACAAACTGCTCGAGTGATTTTTCCGTATCTTTATAGTTTCCTCCGACATGCATCACACAGCGGTGAGTAGGATCAATTCCCATACCCTTTAAGAGGAGGTAATGCATTTTAAGCGTCTGAACAGAGTTTTTAAAGACTTCTTTTTTGGTGGAGTTAAGCAGAACAAAATGGTCTGGGTGGAAATCTACTCGTAGTTGATGCTCTTTTACAAAATCACCAATTTCACGCAGAGAACCTTTCAATGGTTTCATATAATCCCAATCTAGCAACTCTTCATGATTTGCAAGTGGTATTAGTCGTGAAGTTAGGCGATAAAAATGAATCTCGGAGGCAACGTTATGCCGCAATAACCGCAATGTATGATGTAAATTGGATAGAGCAATCCGTTCTAATTTACGAATGGCAGCCTCTCTATCGGTTAACTTCTGAAATTGAGCAAAAGTCATCGTTTGGGAAGGAGAAGCATTTTGTAATTCCATACTCATAGCGACATAGCCTAGTCGTACTAGTGTCATAATCATCAACTCCAATATTTAATATTCAACAGATGCTCCGGACAAACGTTTAACTCCTCGAATATTAGAAATATCCTCGACTAACTGTAGCATTGCGAGGTTTTTCTGCTTTGCCTCAATCATAATATCGAAGTCTCTGCCCAATTCCTTAGCTATTTTTAAAAATGGAAGAATGAATTGTAAATCAACTAAATCAGCATGAGAACGAAAGGCAGAAGCTGATTTAGGGGAGGAGACATGGACTTTCGGTGCTAAATCACGATGATTCCACGTATCGAAAATCCTCTCTAAGTAGTTCTCTAGTTCAACCTCGCCTTTATTTGCCATGTAATGATGATAATCCAAAATCATTGGAATCTGTTCCTTCTCACAAGCCTCTAATGTTTCCTTCACATCATAGGTTTTATCATCGTTTTCTAGTGTCATATAATACTGTACTTCGTTCGGAAGTGACTTTAAATTTTCATGAAACCGGACTAATGTCTGTTCTTTATCACCATAAGCCCCACCGATATGGATATTCATAATAGAAGTATCAAGCACACCCATTGCTTCTAACATCTGGTAATGGTATTCCATATCCTCTACCGCATTCCTGGTGACCTCACTTCGAGGACTTGTAAAAAGTGTATACTGACCGGGATGAAAGCTTGTCCGGAGCTTGTACTTATTAATTAACCTGCCTAATTCCTTCCACTCCTCCTTAAAGGGTGTAACGAAATCCCAACGTGCCTCGGGGTGGGTGGCAAGGGGAACAAGCATACTAGAGAAACGATAAAGCTCAATCTCGTGCGCGATATTGTAACAAATGATTCGTTTCGTATGATGTAAGTTTTTAGCGGTAACTGATTTTAGTGTGTCCAAGCGATCTTCTTTGGGAAGCTTGGAATACCTTGCAAAAGTTAATGTTTTGGAAGGACTGGCATCCCATAAGCCAAGTGCATTGGCAACATAGCCAAACCGAATCTTCATCTATGACTCCCCTGACCTAAGTAAGAATATGTTTATATTTTGTAAGCAAGTGGCTTATTATGCGGAAGGGTTTGCTTTATATCGTTATTTAAGTCAAAAGAGCTTGATAAATTTCTCCTATAATTCCTTCCATTTGATGAACACCTAGTTCAGCATTTGTCATAATAACTGCACCTATTTCTGTGTTAGGAAAAGCAAACAACATACATTGGAAGCCAACTCCCCAACCGAGCGATGTTATTTCTAGTTCTTCTTCAGATTCATCAAGAAATACACCTAATCCTGTCCAACTCTTTCCATTCTGTGGTCTTATTATTTCTTTAGCTAATTTTGTCGATAAGTCAATTTTGCTTTCTCCTTTTATAGCATTCAATAACTCGAGTACTAATTTAGCTAAATCCAGAGAAGTTGTCCAAAGACCAGAGGCGGCTGGGTATGGATAGATTGGATACTTACCATCTACTATTTCTCCGTACTTGTTGTGACCAACAGAATGATTTTCAATATTTACTTCCAACTTACCTGTATTTAGATAATGACTATTTTCCATTCCAAGCGGTTCAAATATATATTCTTTCATCACTTGTTGAAATGGTTTTGCAGTAACATCTTCTATCAGTTGCTGAACAATACAGAACCCTGCATCCGAGTAGTGGAATTCGGAGCCTGGCTCGCATTGTACTTCAATAGGCACTGTACAATAAGGTGTTTTTCCCATTAACAAATCGGCCATAGTTGGAATCCCAAAATCTGTCTTCAATTCTGAAAAGCTATCTTCTGGATCCTTGATTCCCGCCTGATGACTAAGTAAATTTCTCAGTGTAACTTTTTTAATCTTTGTAAAATCGTTATCTTGAACTTTCCATGATACTAGCTTTTTATTTATGTCGTCATCTAAGCCTAGAATTCCATCTTCCGCTAGTTTCATTACCAATATTCCAGTTAAGAATTTACTAACCGAACACGCACTAAAAATAGTATCTTCATTTACTTTTCTATTGCTTTGTACTTCTAAAGTTCCGTAATTTTCTGTACCACTGATTTGACCGTTCGCAATCAATGAAATGCTTAAACCTGGTACCTTATAATATTGCATTCGTTCTCCCATATTAATGTTATTTAAATTCAATTTAATTCCCCCTAAGTTATTCACATTACCAAAAGTATAACACGAATATATATTCTATTGTGTTTTTGGATAATTATTTTTGATAACTCTCCCCAATGCGAAAATTGACATAAAAATAAAAAGACACCAATTCAAGAATGAATTGTGTCTTCAAGTAAATACAGTGTAAATAAATTAATATGGATAAGGTGTCCGGGTAACCGTAGTCGACCCCGATTGCAGCCTCGCATACCCAATCAAAGTAAGTGCCAACATCCCAATCAAAAATGCCACGAAGTAAGGTGAAACAACATCCCTAACAACGCCAGTGATAAACGAACTAGTAATCATCCCCATGGAATACACCGCTGACATTACGCCAAATGCCCTTCCATGCCCTTCATTTGAAATAGCATCCGTCACAGCAGTCGCCATGGCAGGCATCATGATCCCAAAGAAGAAGCCGATGCAGAATAATAGTATAGGTAAAGCGAGTAAACCGCTAAATAGCGCAAATAAGCTAAAACACATACCAAATAGGCCGAAGATTAGTCGTTTAACTGGGTCGAAGCGGTGAACAAAAAATAATGACAAAGAGAAAAAGGTTCCAACTCCAAAGAAGCTGAACAAAACTCCTGTAACAGCAGTAGATAGTCCTTGTTCTACCGCAAGATATGGTACCTCATAAATAATGACACCATGAATATACATCACCGCAAATCCGGTTAGAAATACAACCTTCAAATGAGGATTTTGGATTACTTGCATAAAGCTTAATGGCTTAGCCTGACTATTAACCACAATAACGTTTTCTTTCTCTTTTAAATTGTAGACCGTATAAATACCTATTAATAATAAAGCCCCACCGATTGCATAATAGGTATTCGCATATCCAATACCTGCTCCGAGTAATCCACCAATAATTGGTGCAATAATACTTGCGATTGTGCCTAGAATACCGTTGATAGCCATGTTTTTCCCTTGTTGTTGGCTGTTCTTCGCATAGCTTGATAATAATGCGAGAGCAGATGGGATTAAGAAGGCTAATGAAAAGCCGTTCAATGCGCGAAGTACTAATAAACTAGCAGCACTAGAAGCAAGTGCATGGGCGATAAACAACGTTCCTGAGATAAATATAGGAAGGGTGATAAACACCTTCTTACCAAATCGATCCACTAAAGGTCCTGCAATTAGATTCCCTGATAAATTCGTAAATGATGCAACACTAAGCATAATTCCAATTAAAACACTTGATGCGCCTAGCTTTGCTGCGTACGGTGCAAAAATGGGTGCTTGTATACTCATGACTAAACTCATAAAAAACATAACGATGAAGATGTGCATTTTTTCTACAGCTGTTTGTCTCAATTTTCTCACCTCGAAAAAAATGTATGCGAAAAGTAAGAAAATAAGACGAGCTTTTTTTGGGGACAGTCCCTCAGCACGCTAAAGCGTTAACGCTTTAGTGCGCTGAGGGACTGTCCCGCCCCGATAGTGGGATAAGGTTTTTTGTGAAAATAAATTTTACTTATTGTGAGCAGAATATATAAATCAAGAACATGCTCCTTACATGAAAGAAGCATGTTCTTTTTAAGTAGGAAAAAATATTAACATAAATTGTATGAATATGTAATAAGCCCTAATCCTGAGGCATAAAGTATAAGTGGAAAATTTTACACAAAAAATTAGGATGGGTGATTACATGGACGATAAGTCATCAAGAAAAAAGCCTCCTACTGATCCGAAACAGGAACAATTAGATCAGTACCGTATTCAAAATACTGGTGAGCCAATGACGACGCTGCAAGGCAAAAAAAGGTCACAAGATACCGATCAATTAAAAGCAGGTGTACGCGGCCCTTCGTTACGGCAAGACTATGAGTTCTTTGAAAAAATGGGACATTTCGCGCACGAAGAAATACCAGAAAGGGTTGTACATGCAAGAGGTTATAGTGCACATGGAGAGTTTGAATGTTATCAATCTATGAGACATGTGACAAAAGCAAAATTTCTAGGAGAAGCAGGCAAAAAGACACCATTAACTATACGTTTTTCAACTGTACAAGGAGCAAAAGGGTCCTATGATACGGCGAGAGATTTACGATGTCAGGGAGTGAAGCTGTATACAGAAGAAGGAAATGTCGACCTGACAACAATCGCCATGCCTGTATTGATTAATCAGGATGCGATGAAGTTTCCAGATGCAATGCATGCTTATCAATCAAAGCAAGATGATGATATACCAACAGCATCCGGAGCACACGACCTTTTTTGGGATTATGTAGCGAATAATGATGAGGCACTTCATATGGTGACATGGATTATGTCAGATCGTGGTATTTTAAGAAGCTATCGAATGATGGAGTCATGGTCAATCAATACGTATTTATTTGTTAATGAACAAGGGAAAGCAACATTTGTGAGATACGTTTGGAAGCCTGTCTTAGGTGTCCATTCCTTGACGCAGGATGAGGCACTTAAGATTGGAGGAATTGATCCAGACTTCCATCGAAAAGATTTGAGAGAAGCTATAGATAAAGGATTCTATCCAGAATATGAATTAGGCGTTCAACTGATTCCACTCGAGGATGAATTCAAATTCGACTTTGATGTACTGGATCCTTCTAAATTCTGGCCAGAAGAGCTCATTCCAGTTCAAATTATCGGTAAAATGACGTTGAATCGCAACATTCAAAACTACTTTACAGAATCTGAACAAGTTGCATTTAACCCTGCAAACGTCGTTCCTGGAATTGACTTTTCTAATGACCCTGTCTTGCAGGGGAGGTTAATGGCGTATCGAGAAACACAGCAACACAGACTAGGCAGTCCTAATTATGATGAATTGCCAATCAACCGCTCACTTTGCCCGTTCACAAATAATACGCGAAGAGGCTTTATGAGACAGCGTATTGACGTGGATCAGGTAAACTACCATAAAAATTCACTAGCCAATAATACGCCTTATACTGTACCACCAGAAGAAGGAGGATATGAATCTTACCCTAAGAGAGTGGAAGGGCACGTGATACGAGCAAGAAGTGATTCATTCAAAGATTACTTCTCGCAAATTAGAATCTTTTGGAATAGCTTGACACCTGTTGAAAAGCAGCACACGATTCAGGCGTTTAGCTATCAACTTGGAAAAGTGAAGAGTGAATCTGTCCGCCAACAAAACGTAAATTTATTAGTCAATGTTGACAAGGAATTGGCTACCATAGTTGCTGAAAATATAGGGGTTAAACCTCCAAGCGGTTCCCATGTACCAATTTCAACAAGTTATCCTTCACTTAGCCAATACAGTACGCCTAGTTATGCTGCAACACAAAAAGTCGGAGTATTAATTGGAGAAGGATTTAATGGCGGGGAAGTAAAACAAGTACTTAACTTCCTACAACAAAATGGCGTTTTCATTGAAATCGTAAGTGAACGTCTAGGTATGATTTCAGGTAGCGATGGTTCCAAGTTAAAAGTAGACCAGACATTCCTTACTGCAAGTCCATATCTGTATGACACACTATACATTGTTGGAGGAATCTCTAAAAATCAAGACGTATTCAATGCGAATATTACGGATTATATCCAAGTAGCCTATAAAAATTACAAACCAATCGGTGTAGCAGCTTCGGGGCAATCATTATTACAGCCTTCTAGCAAAAATAACTTAGCCGGTGTTGTATATGCTGCTAATAATCCTAATTTCGGCAAAGATTTCTTAGCTGCCATTGCGCAACAACGTTTTTGGAATCGGAAATAGATGGAATAGTGAAAGAGCTAACTATGTGGTTAGCTCTTTCTTGTTTCGGGTACATGTAAATTAGGAAAGGGTATATAAAAAGCTAGGATGGTCACATGAAATCTGGATTGGGAGCATGTACATTAGAATTGGTCCGATGTAGTTTAAGGAAGTTACATGCAATCAAAGTTAAGGTCTATGTATATCTTCAAAGGGCACATGTCTATTTGGTATGGACACATAATAATTAGGATAGCCCTTCAAATAATTGATATTTCATCACCGATTTGAAACAATATGAATAGTAACTAGGAAGGGAGATCATAAGATGAAAGTGTTTCTAATCGGTTCCAACGGTCAAGTAGGAAAACATATTGTTAAACTCCTTCAAGATAGTGAAAAACATGAATTAACAGCAATGGTACGTAGTGAGGAACAGGCACAGCAACTAATAGATTCTGGTGTAAATGCGGTAATAGCGGACTTAGAGGGAAGTGTAGATGAACTTGCAGATGCAATGCAAGGATCAGATGCTGTAATCTTCACGGCGGGTTCTGGTGGTAAAACTGGTCCGGATAAGACGTTACTTGTGGATCTAGACGGTGCGGTTAAGTCAATGGAAGCGGCTGAAAAAGTTGGTATTAATCGATACATTATGGTAAGTGCATATAAAGCATACGACCGCGAATCATGGAAAGAGAGCCCAATCAAGCCTTATATGGTCGCAAAACACTATGCAGACCGAATGATTGTTGCAAGTAATTTTGAATATACGATTATCGGACCTGGATTACTTCTTAATGAACCTGGTACTGGTAAAATTGAAGTAGGAGATAATATACAAAAAACAAGCATTCCACGCGAGGATGTAGCAAGAACGGTAGTTGCCGCAATAGATGAGGAAAACACCTATCAAAAAACAATTGAAATAATGTCTGGTGATACACCAATAGAGGATGCCTTGAAAACGGTCAAATAATAGATGATGGAAGCGAACAGTCGATATAGAGACTGTTCGTTTTTCTAATTGCAATAAAATACGATGGTTATTATGCAAACACACAGGAGGTTAAACCTGATTATTTCAAAAATTATTTACTTCAACGAGCGTAACTGATATGTTGAAAGGGATAAAGAACAATGTAGATTACTATCTACAGGGATATGTGAGGGGTATTTGTTGATCTCATTAGTTGAAAGTAGCTTAAAAAATACTGCTATAGAAAAAACAATCTTCATCTCTAATACGAAATATACTTCCATAGCGTACAAAAAAACTAAGTTAGAAGATGAAGATATTGTAACACAGTATAATGAGTCAAAAGAATTAAAAACACAAAGATACTTAGTAAGTAAGGATGGGAACATAATTGGAATTATCGAGTACGGAATGGAAAGTCCCCGTGCTAAGAAGCCATGGTTAACCTTACTGATAATAGACAGCCAGTACCAGGGACAAGGATATGCAAAAGAAACGTATTATGCTTATGAAAATAAAATGAGGAATATCCATGTTAAATGCATTCAAATCGCTGTACACGCAACCAACGAGAAAGCATTAACCTTTTGGACAGCATTAGGATTTGTGAAATATGATGAAAGAATCTTTGAAGGTGACCGAATGTATAGTCTCGAGAAACAATTAATGTAAAACGATTCTAATAGACTAGTAGCTACAAAAGGAATAAGGTGGTTCAACTCATGACTATATGCCTAAATGAATTGGCAAGCGAAATAGTTTATAAGTTTAATAAAAGATCCAATATCGGACGTTCTTATATTATTGCTTTCGATGGTCTAAGCGGCGCAGGGAAAACAACACTCGTTAATAAACTCGATTCTCTATTGAAACAAAAATGCAATGTTGTTGTTATACATATGGACGATCATATTGAGAAACGAAGTGCTAGATATAATACAGGACACGAGGAATGGTATGAATATTATTATTTACAGTGGGATACTGAAATCTTGAAGGATGAAATATTTAGAAGTATCCACAATGGAAATACGAAACTAACTCTCCCTTATTATGAAAAATCATCCGATAAGAATTATGCTAAAAACATTTCTGTTCCACTTAATAGTATTGTTTTAATCGAAGGTATTTTTTTACAAAGAAAAGAATGGAAAGCATATTACGATTATACTATTTTTATCGATTGCCCAAGGGAAATTAGGTATGAGAGAGTCCTAAATCGGGATTCTTATATTGGAGACAAACAAGCTATATTAGACAAATATAAAAGAAGATACTGGTTAGGCGAGGAGTATTATCTTCGCACAGTGAATCCTATGGAGAATGCAAATAAGATATTAAAATGTAATGGTCTGTTAGGAGTGGTGAATAGTCATGGACAAGATTCAACGTAAGATCTGGAACGAGAATCATAAACGATTAAAAGAAATCATAGAAAAGCAGGAACACCATGTTGAGGCGATTCAATTATTTCTTTCACAGCATGCATTACTTCATTCTGCTTCAATCGGTCATCCGCCTGATCAAGTCACAATGGAAGATGAGCTATTAAACGACATATGTGAAGCTACGTTTAGACAATATCCTGTCAAAACACCAGATACACAGAATTCCATAGCCTGGCATATTTGGCATGTTACTAGAATAGAAGATATGACAATGAATATTTTAATAGCAAATGATCAACAAGTTCTTACCACTGATAATTGGCTAGAAAAGTTAAATATACCTTTCGAGCATTCCGGAAATGATATGAGTGAAGAAGAGCTTACGAGTCTAAGTGCTAACATTGATTATAATTCCTTACGAGCATATAGAACTGCTGTTGGCAAACGAACACAAGAAGTTATATCTAATGTACGCTCCGGACAATTTCAGCAGCCAATTTGCGCAAGTAAGATTAACCGATTATTCGCAGATAAAGCTGTCTCTCCGAATTCGAAATGGTTAGCTGATTACTGGAGCAAAAAGACAATTGCAGGAATCGTGCTCATGCCAGGAACTAGACATATTTTTCTCCATCACAATAAATGCCTTCGTATTAAAAAGAAGTATCAGAAGAAGGTAAACCATGAAAGCGTGCAGAACTAAATTTTCTGCATGCTTTTGCCCGCCCCTAAACTTACTGTCGAACTTTACACCAACAATAATTTGATTTAGGTGTTATAATAATATTAAGATTATTTAATAAACTAATTTGTGAAAATATGAACAAATAGTTCTTGGGAGGTAATAGAAATGGAAGAGGCTATAACTCTATTGAATTTCGATGGGGCATACAGTAAGCAGTCTTTCTATAAAAGCAGCTCCGACAATTGGATTAATTTTGATTTTATGCGGAATATTAGTTTGTTTTGTGAAAGAGGTAGTTTACAAGATATTACCGATCGACTAATCGAACATAAGCAAGATGGGATCTGCTATTTAGGTAGTGGTAATTATCATTATGTTTCTTACATACTTCAATCCCAGATGAAGCTACCCTACACATTAATTCTATTTGACCATCATACAGATATACTTCCAGCCCCAAGTGAGAATCTCATCTCCTGTGGTTCCTGGGTACTGGAATCTCTCAAGACACTTCCCATGCTAAAGAAGGTATATATCCTTGGTGTGAGTGAAGAAACAAACCAAAACATCCCCGAGTCTGTTCAGGACAAAGTCGTTATTTATACCAAAAACTCACTCCAGACCAATCTCTCAACTATTACAAAATCTATGATAAAAAACATACCTACAGAAGCTGTCTACATAAGCATGGATAAAGATGTTCTTGATACGAAAGATGCCATGACCGGTTGGGATCATGGGACACTGCGTTTGAAGCAAATGTTGAAGATGGTGAAAGAGCTTTCCAAATCGAAGGATTTTCGTGGCGTTGATGTTTGTGGGGAGTATCCAGTGAACCCAATGAATGAATACCAAAAGGAGACGCAGGAAGCATTAGATAAAAATAATTACGCAAATGGTCAAATTCTGAACTATATTAAGCGGTGGACAGGCAAAGACAGAAACACTACATTGCTACATGCGTGATTAACTTATCTTTCTTTTGATATAATGTTGAGAATGAATAATGGGGGATACAAGATATGAGAAAATTACTAATGTTAATTGTTCCATTTTTATTATTAGTAGGCTGTACGATGGAAGAGCCCATCGATGAAACTCCGGTGCTGAATGAAAAGGAAGAGGAAACAACAGAGGAACATAATCCTAATGTAGTAACCAAAGAGGACCTTTTACAACAATTGGATGAAGTAGAAGAAAGTCTAGCTCTACAGCGCGAATTGATCAACACAGGTACGCAGGCTGATATGGATGAAGCAATAGCAGTTATGCATCAAAAGTGGGATGAAGCATTGAATGAAGTTTATGCAGTGCTTCAGGAACAGCTTTCTAGTGAGGAAATGGAAGATTTAAGGGAAGAGCAGCGAGAATGGATCAAATTACGAGACAAGGAAGCAGAGAGAGAAGCGGAGGAAAATAGAGGCGGTACAGTGGAATCCTTTGCTTATACAGCTGTGCTTATGGAAATGACTAAAGAAAGATGTTATGAATTAGTTGAAGAAAATATGTGATAGGTGGAAAATTTATGCCGAAAAAGGTTACTAAAAAGAAAGCAAAGCAATTTTTGTTGCTTTCAGGTGCATTGCTACTAAGTTCCCTAGTGAAAGTCTATGTTGATACGAATATATTCAAAGTAAATAATATTCGATTTCGTACCAAAAAGCTTCCGCATGATACCAATTTTTCCATACTGCAAATAACTGACCTACATAATCGAGTGTTTGGAAAACAAAATGAAATCTTGATTAAGACGGTGAAAGACATACATGCAGATGTAGTTGTGCTAACTGGCGACCTGATAAGCAGAGGAACCAATGATTTTACTAATGTCTTTACTTTAGTCGAGGAAATAATTAAGGTTAATCCAAATGTCTACTATGTTACTGGTAACCATGAATTGGGAAATGACAATGTAGATATGTTCCTAGCAGGCCTAGAGGAACGTGGTGTTAACATACTTAGAAATCAAAATACCAAAATAACACGAGGTGATACGGTTATTAATTTAGTAGGAATCGATAATGAATCTACGAATCATGAAGATCTTGATCAGGCATTTGATAGCATCAGCGAGGAACATTACACAGTTTTATTATCTCATTCTCCAAATGTTGTGGACAAATATGATTCGATTCCAGCTGACTTAATATTGAGTGGGCATACACATGGAGGGCAAATAAGACTCCCCTTAATTGGTGCAGTAGTTGGTCCTGATAGAAGTTTTTTCCCGAAGTTAGACAAAGGTATATTTGAAATTCATACGGGTCAGTATCTCTATGTTGATAGTGGGATTGGAACAAGTGGATATCCTGTACGGTTTTTAAATCAGAGTCAGATTAGTTTGATCGAGGTTAGAGGGGAAGGTTAAAAGGCCTTCCCTTTTTATTGTTTGATAACTTGTATTTAAGTAACTTGATTATCTGAAATTGGAAAAATCCACATTTCCACCTGACAGTACACAAACAACATTCTTACCTTGCACACCCAATTTCCTATTCATTGCTGCTGCAACGGTTACTGCGCTGGATGGTTCAATCAGTTGTTTCATTCTTTCTAACACAAAGTACTGTGCTTCCTTAATTTCTTCCTCGGTTACAAGTACTAAATCATCCAAGTATTTTAGGACAATTGGAAACGTCAAATTGCCCGGCTGACTAGTCCGGAGTCCATCTGCTATCGTAGTTGTTGCTGGTATGGCAGTTATTTTTCCGTTCTTTAATGAGAGATATGTATCATTGGCAGTATCTGGCTCTACGCCAATAACCTTTACTTTTGGCTTTTTCTGCTTAATTGCTGTTAATATTCCAGATATTAAACCGCCTCCCCCAATAGGTACTACAATAACGTCAGTCTCTTCAAACTGCCCCAATATTTCTAACCCTATTGTACCTTGTCCCGCCATAACAAATGGATCATCATATGGTGGTATAAACACGCCATTTTTTTCTTTTGCCAACGCTTTAGCTCTTGGCAGCCTCTCAGCTGAAGTGGTCCCACACTTTTCAATATTTCCACCATATGCTTTTATAGCATTTTGCTTACTTTCATTTGCATCAACGGGTACGACGATGGTAGCTGGTATACCTAGTTGATTTGCGATATAGGCTACAGCCTGACCATGATTTCCGCTAGAAGCAGCCGTTACAAAGGTTGCTCCTTCTCTAACCGCCCGTTTCACTCGATGGGTAGCACCTCGAATTTTAAAAGAACCAGTCTTCTGTAGATGCTCTGCTTTAAAATACATCTCATTTCCGCAAATTTCACTAAGGTGAGCAGAGTGTAGTATAGGTGTTTCGTGAATGAAATCAGCAATTTCTTCTCGTGCTTGTATTACATCATGAATGATAAGCATAGATAAACACCAACCTTTAGCAAAGGGATTTAAAAAAAGTATCTAAGTTATTTCTTAATGTAACACGATAAGTACGCTATGTCAGTCGAAAAAACTGAAAACTTATAGCAATCCTAAATAAAAGTTTGCCACGTATACACTTGTTGCGACTTTCTCCTATATATCGAGCCCAATCACAGCCCGAGCTAGGGGAATAACCTAAATATGTAAAGAAAGGAGAGATATTCAAGTGAATCAAAATAATTATATGAATCATCAAAATCTAGGAGATCTTCAATCTATGCAAGGGGATATGAAATCACTGTGTCAACGGTATATGAATTATCATGTTATGGCACAAATGAATGATGGGTCACAATTTGATGGGATTATTGAAGGTATGGATGATAATGGGGTAACCATGTTGATTCCTGAGGAAGTAGATTCAGAACAAATGGAACTAAATGGAGAGAATAGACAATTTGGTTTTGATTTTAACGGGTATGGTGGCTACGACAATTATGGTTATGGACGACCACGAAGAAGATTTCGTAGGTACCGTCGTCAACGCTTTCCACTAAATCTATTTTCTAGACTTTTCTTATTCCCATACTATTCTCCGCTGTACTCCCCATTTTATCCTGGTTATTAATTTGGTTGGGGATTTATAGTATGAATTAAGGTCACGTTTCGTTCGTAAAACATAATAGAATTTACTGCTTGCTGCAGGGGGAACACAGGGAAGAGCTACTGTTTCAGGAAGGTGAAACAAGAGATCTTCCCTATGTTTATGTAGTTTTAGTCAACTACTTTGTGCGGCTTTCTCTCTCGATTGAATTATTTGAAGGTTATGCTAACATTGGAAGAAGGGGGAGATGTGAAACGGTATGGAGACTGAAAAAATCGAGAAAAGGTTTAGCCGAGTTATTAAATCAAAGCATATACATGAGTCCGTTCTATTTGTAGAAAACACAAAAGGAGACTTTTCATATGCGAAAGATTATGGGGGAAAAAGTATTGACACACCGTTATTGATGGCAAGCATTACAAAATTGTTTACAACGACTTGTGTGTTGAAATTGTTGGAACAAAGTAAGGTGTCACTAGATGACAAGATAGTCAATTACTTCGACAAGCCTATACTTAGTGAACTACATATCTATAAGGGACATGATTACACCTCTCAATTAACCATCTCACATTTGCTCTATCAAACAAGCGGACTACCAGATGCCTATGTAGAGGGGAAGGGTAGCCTTAGTAAACGTATACTCTCTGAAGATATACAGATTTCTTTTGATAACATGGTAATGCTGACGAAGAAATTGAAACCTCATTTTTCACCTAATACAGGGAACAAAGCACATTATGCAGATATTAACTTTGATATGCTTGGAAAAATCATTGAAACGGTTACGAAATCATCATTAGAAGAGGTATTTGAATCACTAATCTTTAAACCGTTAGGACTCGTCAATACCTATTTACCAAGTAGCGGGCATGACAGTATTCCAAGCATTTATTATAAGGACACTGTACTTTCTCGACCTAAGTTCGTTAACAGCTGTAAAGCTAGTGGTGGCGCCATTAGTACTGCACGTGAAATGATGACTTTTATAAAAGCTTTCTTTGGAGGAAGGTTGTTTAATAAGACAATCCTTGATCAATTAGATAAATATAATAAGTTACAATTCTCCATGTTTCCTATTCAGTACAGTGGTGGTTACATGCGTGTACCACTACATGGTATTGGTACTCTATTTATGGGGAAAGGGGAGATAGTTGGACATGCAGGTTCAACAGGCTCGTTTGCATTCTATTATCCACATAGGGATTTGTTTTTCGTAGGAGATGTAAATCAAATAGCAAGTCATTTGTCAGTACGAATGCCAATGCAACTTGCTTTGGCACTGAAATAATAATACGCAATATAAAGGTGCCAGTCACTCCCCAGCATGTGTCGAAGTGACTGGCACCTACTATATGATTGCTTGGACCGCTACTAATGTCTTCTCAATTTCTTCTCTCGAAACGTCATAATGCGTAACAAAACGTACAGTCTCTAGACCAAAAACACCTGCCAAGACGCCTTTTGATTTTAATGCCTCAACGAAAGTCTCAGGAGTAAGTCCGGTTTCTTTTACGTTAACAATAATAATATTCGTTTCAACTTTATTTTCTACGGTAATACCACTCATATTAGCTAGACCATCAGCTAACACCTTAGCATGAAGATGATCCTCTGCTAATCTATCAATGTTTTCTTCTAATGCAACTAAACCAGGCGCAGCTATAATACCAACTTGTCTTAACCCACCACCTAGCATCTTACGCCATTTTCTTGCTCGATTAATAAAATCCTCTGTGCCAGCAATGATTGAACCTACTGGTGCGCCAAGACCTTTCGATAGGCAAAATTGAACAGAATCGGCATTTTTAGCATATTCCTCTAAGGGTATACCAGAACCAACTGAGGCATTAAATAGTCTAGCCCCATCAAGATGGACTTGAAGATTATTATCTTTCGCTACTTGATAGATAGTCTGCATATTGCTTAAAGGTAATATGGCTCCTCCTGCTAAGTTGTGAGTGTTTTCCATGCAAATTAATGAAGTAGTTGGATAGTGTATGTTCTCTGTACGAATCGTGTTTTTCACTTCTACTGGATCCATTGCACCCCTCACGCCTTGCACTGTTCGGGTTTGAACATTTGCTAATGCAGAGAAGCCACCAACCTCATACATGTAGATATGAGAACTTGCCTCTAAAATAACTTCATCACCAGGTCTACAGTGGGTGAGGGCAGCAATTTGATTTCCCTGTGTTCCACTAGTTACAAATAGTGCTTTCTCTTTTCCAAGTAATTCCGCCGCTTTTTCTTCCAATCTATTAACGGTAGGGTCCTCTCCATAGACATCGTCCCCAACTTCAGCAACGTATGCTGCTTTTCGCATGGACTCTGTTGGCTTTGTTACTGTATCACTTCTTAAATCTATCATTTTGCTACCACCTTTATCTCTTAATCAGGAATCTTCTACTCAGAAAGCTTTGCTTCGTTTTTATAATAATACTATCATAATGTACTGATATAGGGCATCAACTTTAGCGTGAGTTCAGTAGGCTGATAGAAAATAAAATAGTATCTTCTCACTAAGGGAACAGGGGTGGGGAAGTATAATAAAAATACCCCATTATTTGGCATAATAGATTAGACCAAAAATCTATTACCTAAATATGGTGTTATTTATATTTAATAAATACCAATAGAAGCAAACAGAATAGCAACAACAACTGCAATGACTGGAATACCTAAGGAAACCACGGCAATATCTTTATAGCTATCTTTATGGGACATTCCTGTGATCGCAAGAAGTGTTAGAACAGCGCCGTTATGTGGCAGGGTATCCAAGCCTCCGGAAGCAAGTGATGCAATTCTGTGGAAGGCCTCAGGTGCTATTCCTGTATCTAAGGCAATTTGATAGTATTTTTCACCAAGTGCTTCTAAAGCAATCCCCATTCCGCCAGATGCTGATCCAGTAGCACCGGCTAGTAGGTTAACAGCAATTGCTTCTGAAATTAGCGGACTTCCTTTAATATTGAGGAGCATGTTGGTTAAGGTTTCAAAGCCTGGAACAGCTTTAACAACTGTACCAAATCCAACAGCGGCACTTGTGTTAATAATCGCTGTAATTGATCCAATTGCACCATTGTTAATCGCTTTAACAAACGATTTCACTTTTTGAACATTGAATACTAAGATTAGTAGTATACCAACCAATAAAGAGACAATAACATCCCATTTAAACAAGTTTAGTGTGACTAGTACCGCAACTAACGGTAGAACGGATAGGAAAAAGTTCGGTACTTTCCCTGCATCTTCGTTTACTTTCTCATCAGGCTCTGTAAATACCTCACCTTTCGCCTTTAAAGACTTTTCACGCCAACGTAAGTATAAGTAACCACCAACACCCATTACTAAAGTAGCGATAATCCCCATGATTGGAGCTGCAGTTGGGCCTGTATGAAAGTACTCCATTGGGATTAAATTTTGTATCTGTGGTGTTCCTGGTATGGCTGTCATAGTAAAGGTAAATGCACCGAGAGCAACCGTACCAGGGATGAGCCTTCGATTAATATTCGCCTCACGGAATAATCCAATTGCCAGCGGATAGACGGCAAATACCACTACAAATAGACTTACGCCACCATAGGTCAATACGGCAGAGGATACAAGCACCCCAAGAATCGCTCGCTCTTTTCCCATTAATTTGGATAGAGCAATTGCCACCGATTTAGCCATGCCCGTGTCTTCCATTAACTTTCCAAAAATTGCACCAAGCATAAATACCGGGAACCATTGCTTAGCAAAGCCTACAAAACCTTCCATATAAGTTCCTTTATAAGCTTCTAACAAATCGAGTCCACCGGTCAATGCAACAATCCCAGCACTTATTGGGGCTATCCAAAGAATCGACCATCCCCGATAAGCTAGAACCATCAATACGATCAAGCCAAGAATAATACCTAGCATGTTAACTACTCCTTCCCAGTAGAAAATTATTGAGCGGTATATCCCGCATCCAGAACAACTGCTTGTCCAGTAACCCCTTTTGCTTTATCGCTAGCAAGAAATAAAGCGTAATCAGCAATCTCTTGAACATCTAACAATCACTTTTGTGGAATCAATGGATATAGAACTTCATCCAATACCTTTTCAACAGAAATATTTCTAGTGTTAGCTAGGTCTTCAAATTGTCCACGAACTAGTGGTGTGTCGACATAACCTGGGCAAATGGCATTAACTGTAATGCCAGAATCTGCTGCTTCTAATGCAGCTACTTTAGTTAGTCCTATGACACCGTGCTTGGCACTGTTATAGGCAGCTTTCCCAGCAAATCCGATTAAACCATTAATGGAAGCAATGTTTATAATGCGTCCTTGTTTTTGGTCCTTCATGATTGGAAAAACATGTTTCGTTGCCATAAATGGCGCTACTAGCATCACTTTAATCAAGTACTCAAATTTCTCTGTAGGAAAATCTTCTAATCTAGAAACATGTTGTAACCCAGCGTTATTAATTAGCACATCGATTCTTCCATACTTGTCCATAGTTAAATCAATAGCTTTTTTCAACTCTTCTTCGTTTGTTACATCACATCGAACACTGATGCAATCGAAGCCTTTCCCCTGTAACTCATCCGTAATGGTTAGTAATTTTTCTTCATTAACATCGGAGAATACTACCTTCGCACCATGTTGTAAAAAATTCATCGCAATTTCAAACCCAATCCCACTTGCCGCTCCCGTAATGAACAACACCTTGTTTTCTACCATTATTATCTCCTCTCCCTTTCTTGTCCTCAGTGCAAATATATTCTAGTAATTTTTATTAATTCTGATGATTAATGCTTATTTTTATAATCTTTGTGGAAAAAGTAATGGGACAAGTTCACTGTGCCCTTGTCCCATTACTATAGTAGCTGCAACTCTCTCGGAAATGAAGTCAGTACTTCAGCTCCACCGTTTTCGTTAATGTAAACCTCATCTTCAATGCGAACACCACCATAATTTGGAATATAGATTCCGGGTTCTATGGTAAACAACAACCCTTTATCGGCTAGTTGCTCATTATTTTGATGAACGGATGGTTCTTCATGCACCTCGATGCCAAGACCATGTCCCACTCGGTTGTTGAAGTAATCGCCATAACCACTTTGTTGTATAACATTTCTTGCTGCTATATCAAATGTTTTGAGCGGAACTCCTGCCTTAACAGCATTTATACCAGCTTGATTAGATTGTAGGACAATATCATATATTTCTTTCTGTTTTTCAGATGCTTCGCCAATGATGAAAGTCCTAGTTGTATCCGAACAATAGCCGTTGCTTGTTATAACACCAAAATCAATTAATAAAAAGTCACCTTGTTTGAAGTGACGTTGCCCTGGCATTCCATGAGGTAATGCCGATTTTTCTCCAGATAGAACAATCGTTGAAAATGATGGTCCAGCCGCACCAAACTTCTTCATGAGATACTCTAGTTCTGCAACTAATTCAGCTTCAGTCATACCAATCCGGACTTTCTTGATTCCCTCAGCAAGTACCTTTTCAATGATGTCTACTGCTTCTTGTAGATAAACTATCTCACTTCTTGATTTATTTAAACGTTGTGAATGAATAATAGGCTGGATGTCACCATAGGTGGCATTAGGAAAAATAGATGACAGAAGGTTATGCTGAAACATGCTCACTACCTTCCATTCAAGACCAAACCGTGTTATATTTTCGCCAAGTTTTGCCTGAAGTATGGCAAATGGATCTTGTTCATCGGAAATAGAAATAATGTTTTTAACAAATGATTCATCTTCCGCAATTTCCTTATCTAAAGCTGGAACGAACAGTAAAAAATCATCTATCCGGTTATCTATAACTAAAGCCATAAAACGTTCGTGTGGATCCGAATGGAAACCAGTATAATAGAATACGTTTGCGGGTGACGTGATCATAGCTACATCGAAGCCTTTTTCATTTAGATTATTTTTTAGAGTTGTTATTCTATTTTGATAGTTAATACTCATTGGTGAAACCTCCATTTTTATGTAAAATTCAAGCTTTATTACTATTATGAGAAACGGCAGCTAAATCTTCATCTTCCCAACCTTTACAAACATCGACCCAAACGCACGAAAAGGAGTATTTAGCTAATTCATCACAGGTCAATTCAATTGCGGAATTGGTGCTTCCACAAGCCGGAAATACCTTTTCAAAACGTTTCATGGAAATATCTAGATAGACATCCAATTCATTTGCTAAACCAAATGGACAAACCCCACCAATGGGATGCCCGGTTTGTTCGAGTACTTCTCCAGGTGAAAGCATTCGCGCCTTAAAAGTGAACGTATGACGAAACTTTTTATTATCAATTTTCGCATCACCAGCAGCGACAACAAGAATAGCTTTATCTCCTTCACCTCGAAGGGATAATGTTTTCGCGATCTGTGCGGGTTTTACCCCAATCGTATCAGCTGCCTCTTGTACGGTGGCACTGGAAGTATCAAATTCCATAATATCGTTCTCTCGATTCCATTTTTTAAAATGAGCTTTAACACTTTCTAGCGACATCTATTCCTCGCCCTTTCCAATTAATGTTATGAGGAATCATAGCATGTTTTAGTTTGGAAAAACAATAAAAGTGGTAGGACATGGAGGGAGGAACATTGTCAAACACAGAACAGGAAATGGAATGATTAACCTTTTCATCTATTCTGTAATTATGATATAATTCGTATAATTATACAAAATTACGTATGTGAAATTATACACAATTCTGGAGGGACAACATGATAACACTAATAAAAAATGGTGAGATTTACGCACCTAAACCGCTAGGAATACAATCTATTCTTTTACTTGGAAACAAGATAGCCAAGATTGGCGATATCGATGAAGAGACATTAGCCCATCTAGGTATTGTATATAATGTGGTAGATGCGGAGGGCTCTTTGGTTGTACCAGGATTTATTGACCCCCATGTCCACTTAATTGGTGGTGGTGGCGAAGGTGGTTTTGCCACTCGTACACCGGAAATTCAACTAAGTGATATGATCCATTCGGGTATTACTACCGTTGTAGGCCTTTTGGGAACAGATGGAACGACCCGTCATATGACTTCACTTCTAGCAAAAGCACGCGGGTTAGAAGAAGAGGGGATCACTACCTATATATATAGTGGAAACTATGCAGTTCCAACTCCAACCATCCTATCCAATGTGAAGGATGACGTAATAATCATTGATAAAGTTATTGGGGCGGGAGAAATTGCGATATCGGATGCTCGTTCCGGACAACCATCTTTACATGAATTAGCGAAACTAGTGGGAGAAGCGCATGTTGGTGGTATGTTAAGTGGAAAAGCAGGAGTTACGCATTTTCATGTTGGTCCTGGTAAGGAATATTTATCCCTCCTTCATCAGTTATTGGAAGATTACGAGATTCCTTCTTCTAAAATTTATGCAACCCATATTACTCGTAGCCGTGAATTAGTGGATGATGCCATAATTCTCGCAAATAAAGGGGCTTATGTGGATATTACTGCCGATGAAGTAACAGGCAAGTGGATTACTTACTATAAAGAAAACGGTGGCGACATGGAGCATTTGACTTTATCCTCAGACGGAAATGGTAGTCTACCAAAATTTGATGAGAATGGTAATTTAATAGGCTTTGGTGTTGCAAGTACGAATACCTTATACCAGCAAGTAGTTTCAGCTGTAAAAAATCATGGATTGTCATTAGAAGAGGTATTGAAGCTTGTAACTACCAATACAGCATCCGCACTTAAGTTTGCACAAAAAGGAAAAATTAAAGAAGACTACGATGCAGACATCGTTATTTTAGATAAGCAGTCGTTAGAAATTAACCATGTGTTTGCCAAAGGACAACATATGTTGCAAAATCAAGAACTTCTTGTAAAGGGGACGTTTGAAAACTAAGCATTTAAATACTACATCTAAGAAATGAGGAACCAGCATGAAAAGACAACCAAACTTTTTTGAGGCATTTTCACCAATTGTCGTTATGTTACTTTTACTAGCTGTCGGCTATGGGGTATATGGATTTCGCGCAGAGCCATTACTGATTTTGGCCTCCACTTACGCAGGAATTATGGCATTTCGTCTAGGGTTCAACTGGGACGAGTTGATGGAAGGTATTCAAGAGAAAATTAAACAAGCAATGCCTGCTATCCTTATCCTCATATCCATTGGAATACTAATTGGAACTTGGATGGTATCTGGAACGATTCCAATGATGATTTATTACGGCTTAAAAATGATTGACCCAACCTTTATCGTGCTTATTGCATTTGTCGTATCTGCGATTATTGCGATTGTTACGGGTACTTCTTGGGGTTCTGTCGGAACAGTCGGGGTAGCCTTAATGGGGATTGCAACAGGTCTTGATGCCAATCTAGCAGCTACCGCTGGGGCTATTGTAGCTGGAGCATATTTCGGTGATAAGCTTTCTCCGTTATCAGATACAACCAACCTAGCACCGATCGCAGCTGGAAGTGAATTGTACGAACATATCCGTCATATGCTGTGGACGACTCTTCCTGCATTTATTATTAGTGCGATTGTTTACTTTATTGTTGGTCTGAATGTATCCACGGATCCAGTTTCTACTTCTGAAACAATGAATATCATGCTTCAAACCTTAACGGAAATGTTTGATTGGAATATCTTCTTGCTACTTCCACCAATCATTATTTTGTATGGATCTATTCGGAAAAAGCCAACTCTACCGACTATTATTCTATCATCTGGTGTAGCAGGAATTTTAGGAGTATTTTTACAAGGTTTCAGCACAGCTAATGTGTTTGCAGCTACCGTTTCTGGTTTTAATGTTTCTATGGTAGAGCAGCCAGGGTTTAATCCGGAAAGTGTCATTTGGGAAGTAACACGACTTGTGAATCAAGGCGGTATGCAGTCTATGACTGGGGTTGTGTTAATCGCGATTAGTGCATTTGTTTTTGCGGGGATTATGACCATCACCGGTTCACTCAATGTTATCTTAGAAACTTTAATGAAAGTCGTGAGACGTACCGGAGATTTAATCCTAACAACGGTAGCCTCATGCATCACGATGGCACTTGTTACTGGAAATTCCTATCTTTCTATTATTGTACCAGGTGAAATATACAAGGATACGTATAAAAAATATAACTTGCATGCCAAAAACCTTTCTCGTACATTAGAGGACTCTGGAACAGTAGTCGTACCACTAATCCCATGGTCTTCAGCAGGAATCTTCATGGCGGGGACATTAGGTGTATCCACACTGGACTATGCGCCTTGGGCAATCCTATGTTACCTAGGATTTGTATTTGCAATTATTTTAGGCTATACAGGAATTGGTATTGCCAAAGCATCAGCAACTAAACAAAAAGACTAAGAAGTGAGGGACAGTCCCTCAGTGCTTTAAAGTGATAAAGTGTGAAACGATTAGCAAGGGGTCAGTCGCTCGTGTAGTTGAGGGGCTGGCCCATATATTGCTCAGTTTAGTAATCCTATATTACGAAATAGAACTTCCACAAAAGGTAGTTCTATTTTTTTTAACATATTTCAGTGTTGAACTTTAATAGAGCCTTTCTAAAGAGAAAGAGACTAGAAACCAGTGCTAAGTTAGGAGAGAATAATTCAATCCGATGAAAGGCGTAAATAGCTTCTTAACTTCACGATTTTTACAGTAAATCAATACTTTATTAATATTCCATCTGTAAGATAAGTAATGTCTCGACTAAACTTATAGGAGGTAAACGAGTATGAAAAAGTTATGGTTATCATTAATAATGGTAATGTTTATTGCGGTACTAGCTGCTTGTGGTGAATCAGAGGAGCCTGCTTCCACTGATGAAACAGATGCCAATTCTGCTCAAACAGCTGCAGGTGATAATGCAGAGGGCGGTTCAGAGGAATCTAGCAATCAAGTAATCGAAACATTATCAGTTGGCTTTGTACCATCTAGAGAGCCAGAAGAAATTATTACAGCAACAGAACCATTGAAGGAACTATTAAAGGATGAATTAGCGACATTAGGATACGATATCGGAGAAGTAGATATTACTGTAGGAACAAACTATGAAGCAGTTGGAGAAGGACTTTCTGCAGGTACAATCGATGTTGGACTTATCCCTGGTGGTACATATGTATTATATGATGACGGTGCAGAAGTTATTTTAACTTCTACTCGTGCAGGCTTAAACAATGATTCTGATCTTGCGAAAGATTGGAATGACAATAAGCCAACGGAAGCTTCTGATAAACAAGTTACCTATTATCGTGCGTTAGTTATTGCAGGTCCATCTGAAACAGGTCAAGCATTAGCTGAGAAAGTGAACAACGGCGAAGAATTAACTTGGGACGATGTAAATAGTGCATCATGGGCAGTTATGTCCTCTTCTTCCCCAGCGGGTTATATTTACCCTGCAATCTGGTTAAGTGATCACTTTGATAAAACTATAACGGACCTTGAAAGTGTTGTACCATCCGATTCTTACGGAAGTGCATTTGCCCGTCTAGCTGCAGGTCAAATCGATGTTATGGTTACCTATGCTGATGCAAGACGTGACAATGCGGATGCATGGCAAGCGGATTTTGAACGTGAAGCATCTATCTGGGACGAAACCAATGTTATTGGTGTAACACCTGGAATTTATAACGATACCATCAGTGTTAGCAAAAACTCTGATATTATGGATGATGATTTAAAAACTGCCATTCAAACAGCATTTTTAAATATTGCAGAAACGGAAGCTGGAAAAGAAGTTATTTCCATTTACAATCATGAAGGATATCAAGAAGCTACGTCAGCTGATTACGATAACGAAAGAAAAGCACAAGAAATTGTGAAAAGCTTAAATTAATCTGTTGTAAAACAATAAAATGAGGATGTCTCAAGAATGGGTGTGGCCCTTCCATTAGGGGAGCCTCCACTAATGAGACAGCCTCATTTTTTAACAAAGATTGGGGATTACGCATGATTGAATTTGTTAATGTTGAAAAAACTTACGCAAACAATGTTAAAGCATTACAGAATATTAATGTAAAGATAGAAAGAGGAGAATTTGTTGCCATTATTGGTTTATCTGGTGCTGGTAAATCGACTCTTATTCGTTGTATTAATCGAATGCATGATATTACTAGTGGACAGCTAATAGTGGATGGGGTTGAGGTAAGTTCTTTAAAAGGTAGTGAGATTCGGAAATTCCGAAAGCGTATTGGGATGATTTTTCAATCGTTTAATCTCGTTACGAGAACCTCTGTGTTAAAAAATGTACTAGTTTCCCTTGTACCGGAGCTACCTCTATGGAGAAAAGTGACTGGTGTTTTTTCAAAGGAGCATAAAATTAAGGCGTTAGGTGCCTTAGACCAGGTCGGGATCTTAGATAAAGCTTATGTTCGTGTGGATCAATTATCAGGCGGCCAGCAGCAGCGGGTAGCTTTAGCACGAACTCTAGCTCAAAATCCAGATATTATCTTGGCGGATGAACCAATCGCCTCCCTTGATCCGGTTACAGCAAGGCAAGTCATGGACGATTTTAAACGAATTAATCAAGAGTTAGAGATTTCGGTCCTTATGAACATTCACCATGTCGAAATTGCCTTGGAATATGCCGAGCGAATTATTGGCGTGAGAGAAGGGCAAATTGTTTTTGATGGTAAGACGGAAGAAGTAACGCAAGAGGTACTAGACTATATTTATAAGGGCCAAGTAGAAGCGGAGAATAAAGGAACGGATGAAGGGGAGAAAGTCCATGTATGATAAAATTTTCCCACCTAAACGATTAGCTCTTCCAAGTGGAAAGGTTGTTGCTGAGAAAAGGTCGCGAACACCATCTGTATTGGTTTTGCTTCTAATCGCATTATACTTTTCGGTGGAATTTACTGGATTTGAGTTGAAAATTTTAATTGATCGTTGGGATGAATTCTTCTTTATAGTCTTAGAAATGATTCCTCCGCAGTGGGATTATTTTCCGCGTATTTGGCAGCCCTTAATCGATACCATTAAGATGTCCTTGCTTGGTTCTATCATAGGTTCGCTCGTTGCGATTCCAGTTGCTTTTCTAGCATCTTCCAATGTAGTGAAAAACAGATTATTAGTCTCCAGTACCAAGGTATTCTTGAGCATTTTACGAACGATGCCGACTTTAGTAACGGCACTAATTGCTACTTTTGTTTTTGGGTTAGGTACATTCGCTGGAACGGTGGCAATCTTTATCTTTACACTAGCTTATGTCGGGAAACTACTATATGAGCAAATAGAAAACGTAGATATGGGTTCGTTTGAAGCAATGGAATCGCTTGGAATGAATCGAAAGCAGGCGTTCCGATATGCAATTTTCCCACAAGTTTTACCTAATTACCTATCAACGGCATTATTCTGTTTTGAAGGAAATGTTCGTTATGCTGCAATTTTAGGCTATGTTGGAGCGGGTGGCATTGGACTATTGTTAAAAGAAGGGATTGGCTGGCGTGATTACGCAAGTGTTGGCATGATCCTACTAATGCTAGTTGTCACTGTATTTATTATTGAACGGGTCAGTGAACACTTCAGAAAAAGGTTAATCTAAAGGGGAACTACTTATGATGGATACAATTGAAAAACAACTATATGCTTCACCTAGCAACAGACGCTATCTAGTTGTCGTAACTGCTATTGTGTTGCTTTTATTTATATGGTCATTAACAACAATTAATTTACAAAATGTTGAGGGAAGCGGTTGGAAAATTGGTTCTAGCATTATCGCTGGTATCTTAAGTCCGGATTTGGAATTATTATTTACTTTTACGACACAGGGTGTTCCCTATTTATTAGTCGAAACGATAGCAATTGCGTTTTTAGGAACTATTATTGGCTCCATGTTAGCTGTACCACTTGCTTTTTTGTCGGCATCCAATGTTGTTCCTAAACCAATTGCTTGGGTGACAAGACTACTATTAATCATCATACGTACCATTCCAGCGTTAGTTTATGGGCTGATGTTCATACGAGTTACAGGACCAGGGCCATTTGCTGGTGTACTAACCATTGCACTAGTGTCCATCGGAATGTTAGCAAAATTGTTTGTGGATGCGATTGAGGAGCTTGATACTAGTATTTTAGAATCGATGACTTCGATAGGCTGTACGACGTTTGAAAAAATACGATACGGCATTGCTCCACAACTCTTTTCTATGTTTCTATCGATTATTATTTATCGTTTTGATATGAATTTACGTGAAGCGTCTGTATTAGGTTTAGTAGGGGCAGGTGGTATTGGTGCACCACTGATGTTTGCTATGAGTGCTTATCGCTGGAACGAGGTAGGGTCTATATTGATAGGATTAGTTGTGCTGATATTAGTAGTAGAGCTATGTTCTAACCGTATTCGTAATAAACTAGTGAGAGGGTAAAGATTAATCTGTTAATCTTAGCAATAATTAAGACCATAAAAAAGAAGGAAACAGTATTACAACTGAAACCTTCTTTTTTTATAGTCATCTTAATCAAAAGGTGAATTAATCTGTGGTTCCAAACAGATTGAAGATAGTCTCACTCAATTAATCCCTCTTCTTCTAAATAGATCCTGGCTACTTCCCTAGCGCTTTTTCCTTCCACAGCAACTTGGTAATTCATTTCACGCATTTGGTCATCTGTTATTTTACCTTCGAGTTGATTTAGAATCTTCTCTAGTTCCGGGTATTTTTCTAGTGTTTCTTTTCTTAGTAAAGCTGCTCCTTGATAAGGAGGAAATAGCTCTAGATCGTCTTCCAATACTTTTAGATTGTACCTTCTTAACTCACTGTCGGTAGAGTAAGCATCGATTAAATTAATATCACCTTGTTCAATAGCAGTGTAACGCAGTTTTGGCTCCATCGTAACAAGATTAGGAAATTCCAGGCCGTAGAGATTTTGAATGCCAATATATCCATCTTCCCGATCGGAAAACTCTAAAGTGAATCCGGCCTTCACTTCTTGTTCGCTACCGTGTAAATCAGAGATGGCTTCTACATCGTGTTCTTCAGCAAATGGTGCAGAAACGGCCAATGCATACGTATTGTTAAATTGCATTGGTTGGAGTAGAACTAAATCAAATTGTTCCAGCAATCCATCGTGTGCTTGTTGATAAACCTCTTGTCTGTCATTACTTACCGCAGTTTCCTTTAAAAACTGGGATACGGCAGTACCTGTAAATTCCGGATAAATATCAATACTCCCCGACTGTAACGCGTTAAATAAAAAGGTTGTTTTACCGAGACTTGGCTCTAATGCAACATGTAAGTCCGTTTCATCCTCAATTAAAATCTTATACATATTAATCAAAATTTCTGGCTCTGTCCCTAACTTTCCTCCAATGACAAGTGTCTCTTGGTCGCCTTTCAGCCAATTTGGTACGACCATTATGCTGATTGTTAATACAACAATGATTCCAATCATGGCTAGTGATTTTTTATAGGAAAGCTTTTGCATCCCTCGTAACAACACATCAAATAAAATAGCCAATAATGCTGCAGGTATTGCTCCAAGTACGATTAACGCCGTATTGTTTCGATCGATTCCTAGTAATATTATATCTCCTAACCCCCCTGCACCGATTAAAGCAGCAAGTGTAGCTGTACCAACAATGAGTACCATAGCCGTTCGAATACCAGCCATAATTACCGGCATTGCTAATGGTAATTCTACTTTTAGTAATCGTTTGGTTGTGTTCATCCCCATGGCCAACGCAGCCTCTATCAAGGATGGATCGACTTCCTTTATGCCAGTATACGTATTACGCAGGATAGGAAGGAGGGCATAAATGACAAGTGCGATGATTGCTGGAACTTTACCAATACCAAATAAAGGAATCATCAGTCCTAATAACGCTAATGAGGGAATTGTCTGCATGACAGCCGTCACACCAATAATACTTTCTGCTAATCGAGCCGTTTTCGTTAAATAGATCCCCAGTGGAACGGCAATGATCACAGCGAAAAATAATGCGATAAAAGAAATCTGGATATGTTCAACTAATGCTTGAACTAATTCATCCTGTCGATCATAAAAAACATCGATAAAGTTAGTCATTCCCAATCCCTCCTTTATCTACAGCACCGGAAAAATATTGAATAAGCATTTGTCTGTTCACATATCCAATCACTTTTCCGTCCTTTTCCACCAAAAGTTCTTCTTGTTTCGTTAATTCACCTAATACTTGTTCTAGTGATGCTGAAACCGGAATAGTAGCAGATGGTTTATGATTCAGGATAGGTCCAATTATTTCCTCTAGTTGGAAGTCCGAACGAAGCGGTGACGATGCGCCGACGAAATCCTTTACAAATTCATTTTTAGGGTGATGGATAATCTCTTCCGGTGTCCCTATTTGAATAATTTTGCCATTATCCATCAGACAAATACGATCGGCTAACTTCAAGGCTTCTTTCATGTCATGTGTAACAAACACAATGGTTTTCTTGATTTCTTTTTGTAGGTGAATGATATCCTCCTGCAATTTGTCACGACTGATTGGATCTAGTGCACTAAATGGCTCATCCATTAAAATAATCTCGGGGTCAGCTGCTAAAGCACGAATAACCCCAACCCGTTGTTGTTCCCCACCAGAAAGTTCACTAGGTTTCCTAGTTCGGTATACGTCTGGATCTAAACTAACCATATGTAATAACTCTGTCACTCGATGATGAATTTTTTCTTTACTCCATTGTTTCAATTCCGGAACAATCCCGATATTTTCTTCAATGGTCATATGAGGAAAGAGGGCAATTTGTTGGAGGACATAACCAATATTCCAACGCAATTCATGTATGTTATAATCACTGATTTTTTTCCCATCGATGAAAATGTACCCATCGCTTAAGGGGATGAGACGATTCATCATTTTTAACGTGGTCGTCTTCCCACTACCACTTGGACCAATCAGAACAAAAAATTCTCCTTGTTGTACGGTAAAGCTGATGGAGTCAACCGCGGTGGTACCATCTTGGTATTGCTTACTGACATTTTCAAATGAAATCATATTAGAAACTCCTTATCGTTCTGGGATAGTTTTATTATTTCATAATGCAGATAATATTGAAAAATATCTGATTGTATAGCGGTGCCATTTCGGGAAGTGAAAATTAGCTAGCACAGAGGTCGAAAAAATGCTATACTAATCAAGCGATGAGCTGATTTGTGTAAGACGCAGGATAATGCAATACATGTGCATGTGAACCACATGGTCCTACGCCACAATTATAAACGCATGAAACGCCTATTTTTTAATAGGCGTTTTTCTATGTATACTCAATAATAAGTTCAGATATCATCATAAGGGATAAGTAATATAAAAGCTCTGCCAATTTGGATTAGTGCTAGTAAACTAGTAATACTCAATGAAAATGCATGGCGAAAACCAAGTAGTGTAAGAAACATTTTCTTCCTAAATCAATGGCGCTTCAATCATATTCCCCGTCCAGATTGTAAACGACACCAAACCCAGTATAATCTAAATCAACATACAGATGCCTATAGCTTTGCAGTATAAGGTGCTAATAAAAGAAGCTACATACTATGTACACTTGACAAGGTTTTTTTCATCATGTTACTATTAGGTCACATATTATATGTTACCTTTAAGTCACTTGATTATTGTAATATATTTATCCTTTTCGAAAGGAACGTTATAAATGGATGAAAAGCTTACTATTGTATTTAAAGCGTTAGGTCACCCAATTCGCAGAGAGATTCTTGATAAGCTTAAGGAATTCCCCAAAACAACAGGTGAACTAAATGAATTATTCCCTGATGTTACCAGATATGCCATTATGAAGCATCTAAAGATATTAGAAGAAGGGAATTTAGTGTTAGTTAGGAGGGAGGGAAAGTATAGACGAAACTACCTAAATGCAGTACCACTTCAAGAAGTTCATAATCGATGGGTTGGAAAGTATATGGAATCATCTAGTAATTCATTGCTAAACTTAAGATCAACAGTTGAAAAAAATGGAGGGAAACAAAGCATGGCAACAAACGATGATTTTCAAATAGAGCAAGAAATATTTATGGATGCACCGAGAGAAGAAGTATTTAAAGCATTAACGGAAAATATACAAGATTGGTGGGAATTCCGACTAGCACCAAAAGACGTAACATCTGATTTAACATTGAATCCAATTCCTGGAGGACAATTTATCGAAAAGTGGGGGAAAAATCAAGGTGCAATCTGGGGAAATGTATATTTTGTAAATGCTCCTGAAGAAATCCGTTTATATGGTCATCTAGGAATGCAAGGTGCGGTAAACAGTGCATATACCTACCGCTTGATTGAGAAAGATGGAGGAACATTGCTTCAACTATCCCATACCGCATCTGGAATTATCCGAGAAGACTGGAAGGAATCTCATACGAAAGGCTGGGAATATCTTCTTGGTACCTTACTAAAAAATTATGTTGAGAAGAAATAGCGGTTCAACTACTTCTACTGGAGGTTATTTAATTGGTAGACGTGAAAACAGAAATTATAATTGATTGTCCACTCTCAAAAGTGTCAGAGTATGCATCTAACCCAGCAAACGCTCCTGAATGGTACGTAAATATTAACTCAGTTGAGTGGAAGACTCCAAAACCACTTATAGTAGGGTCACAAATTGCTTTTAAAGCTAGCTTTCTAGGGAGAGATCTTTCCTATGTTTATGAAATTGTAGAACTTATTCCTGGTACAAAACTTGTGATGAAAACTGCTAATGGACCTTTTCCGATGGAGACAGTTTATAACTGGGTTCCATTAGAAAATAACCGTACGAAAATGGAGTTGGAAAATAAAGGTAAACCAACAGGGTTTGCAAAAATTTTTACCCCATTTATGTCAACCATGATGAAACGAGCTAATAGGAAGGATTTAAAAAAAATTAAACGCATTTTAGAGAATCAGTAAATTTACATTTGTATTGCATTAAGTGCCAAAAGAGCGAGAAGTTCATCAAACGACTTCTCGCACTCCATTATGCTTCAAACTCCAATTTATATTTTCTGCCCTTTTTCATCCTCTAATCTCTTACCCATACCTGTCCGCCATCATTTTCATATAATATAGCAGTTTATTGAAGGTGGTGGAAATGATGGAGAAATTTGTAGCTAAGCTAAGAGGACAAAACGAAGTGCCCCCAGTCATGACAAATGCTTCTGGAACAGCAAAATTTATCACCAATAAACAGGGTACAAAAATTAAATTTAAACTCGAAGTCAATAATATTAACAATTTCGTTCAGGCCCATATTCACTTTGGTGGCCAGGGTGTAAACGGACCGGTTCTTGTTTTCCTATTTGGGGCCGATTTAGCGACTTTAGAAGAACAACATGGAATCAGCACCCGTCGGGGAGTCATTACTGGTGTTATTACAGATAAGGATATAGTCCCAAATGAAGTAGGAGTAAGAAGCATCCGTGATCTGCTCAAACTGATGCAGAGAAAACGAACCTATGTGAACGCCCACACAGAGCAAAATCCTGGAGGAGAAATTAGGGGTCAAATTATCCCAGACCAATAGCTCTATCAAATTAATGATTATAAGAAATGTTATAAACATAAAAGAGGATAAACAATGACTGTCATAAGCGGTTTTATTTATCTTCTTTTCTTTTTGAATCTTCTGTTTTGAAAATAGTCAAAACGTAGGGACATATCTCTTACTATTGTATTTTGCAGCAGTTCTCTTATGGACAAAATAATCTACAAGTTTCTCATGAGATTTCTTCCAGAATGGAAGAAATCCTTGGTAATTTATATAATCGAATCAGATTTGCGTTTGGTGGCAAGAAAGGTATTAAATTTTGTTGCAGTTAACTTTCTCATGTTTAACGAAATCTATTTCAGGTAATAAAACTAGTAGAGTGATAGATTATAAAAGGAGAGGATACCGTTCATGAACATGAAAAAGGTTATCGCAAAGTTAGAAAGTGTTTACCGGGAAAAACCTCACCGTGTATTTAGTATGTACTTGAATACAGATCCATCTGATCCAGAGCAGCGACCTGGAGATTGGAAGATTCATTTGAAAAACGGATTAAATAACTTTGATAGTTACTTAAGAGCTGACGGAGATTCGGAAGAGAAAAAGAATTTTAATAAAATCATAGAAAAAGTTCAACAGTATATTCAAGAGAATGAGTTAAATCTTTCCAAAAGTATTGTTATTTTTGCTACGGCAGATGAAGAAGTGTGGTTTGCAGAACGTTATCAGATGCCTGTTGAAACAAGCTTTTACTGGCAAGAAACAGTAAAGGTTGACCAATTAAGTCAAATGTATCAACAGTTCCCAAAAACAGGGATAATCTTAATTCAAAAAGAGGCAATCAAAGTTATAGATTCCGAGCTTGGAAGTGTATTGGATACAAAACGATTTGCATTAGATCTCATAACCGAAGACTGGAAAGAAATCACCAGTCCACATGATGAACAGGATACAGTAGAGCTAAGTGGTAATCATATGAAACGGGATGAGCTTGAGCAGCGTTTTGAGGCTAATCGTTACCGCTTGTATAAAACCTTTGCAACAAAGTTAGACAAGCTAGCAAAAGACAAGCAGTGGGATCTAATTTACCTAGTAGGAGATAAAAAAGAAGCACAAGACCTGATGAATAATATGAATAAACCGGTGACGGATATTGTTCATAAAAATATGCTGGACCATGAAGAAACGTTAGTACTTGATGTAGTTATGGCTTGAAATAAGGTTCTTTAAGGATCTCTTGCATATGAAATCCCATCATTGTAGGTCGTATTCTCTAGATGTGTTAGAGTAGATGTATAAAAAGCATTATGTTTCATGAATTGTAAATGATAATATAAATGATGTACTGAAAATAAGGGAGACCAAAAAAACATGTCAGGGACTAACAGAAACAATATAAAATTGGGGTCTAGCGTAAAGGTTGTAAAGAAACAGGATCAACGTTCAGGGAAATTAACAGAAGGTGTAGTTTCAAAAATATTAACGAATTCAAGCACCCATCCGCATGGTATCAAGGTCATGTTGGAAGACGGTACTGTTGGAAGAGTGAAGGAAATAGAATGAAATACAGGGACGGATCATTTTTTCAGTATGAAAGAATAGATCCGTCCCTGTGTTTTTATGTAGCTTTTGCTCTATTTATTTAGTTTAAAAGTCGAAAAAATAGCCCCATTTCCCCATAGAACCCCACCAAATACCGACAAGTTTCACGCAACCCTTCATGTAGTCTAGTAATAATTCGATAGTTTACTAGATTTAGCTATTTAATTAAAATACGATTCTGGAGGGTTGTTCATTGAAGAGGGGACTAATGCGCATTTTATTTCTACTTTCGACAGTGGTTTTAGTTTTGAGTACATTTTTGTCACCTATTGCTACGGCAGTAACTCAAGACAAAATCATCGAAGATAGCAGACAACAATCAACTACACACAAAATTGATAACAAAGTAAAACAGAAAATGGAATCGAGTGAGGAAGTATCACTTTTAATTGTATTAAATGATCAAGTTGATGCTTCTATTATCATGAATAAAGCGAGCAAAAAAGCTAATGAGAAAAAGGCACTAGGGTTAAACAAGAAACATATAGTGCGTTCCGAGATTTTAACAGAGTTAAAAGCAAAAGCCCATCAAACACAAGAACCTTTACTAAAACTTCTAGGACAAGAAAAACAAAAGGGGAAAGTAGAGAAATTCAAGTCTTATCATGTGATAAATGCGATTTCCTTCACCGGATCTAAGGAAGTAGTTGAAAAAATTGCATCCATGAAGGAAGTTAAAAAAATCTATTTAGATGAAGAAAGGCAATTGGTAGAAGATAAAGAAATGGCAACAACTTCTACCGATGAAAATGTCCAATGGAATGTGGATCAAGTATTGGCTCCTGAAGCATGGGAGTTGGGTATCGATGGTACTGGTGCAGTTGTTGGAAGTATTGATTCAGGTGTCATGTGGGATCATCCAGCCCTAAAAGAAAAGTATCGTGGCTATAATGCTGCCGATGGTACTGTGGATCATCAATATAGTTTCTTTGATGCGGTAAGTGGCCAAGCTGAAAGCTATGATGATAATGGACATGGAACGCATGTAACAGGAACAATGGTAGGTAGTGAGCCTGATGGCACGAACCAGATTGGAGTTGCTCCTGGGGCGAAGTGGATTGCCGCAAAAGCTTTTGATGCCAATGGAAATGGATCGGATTCAAATATTTTAGAAGCTGCTCAATGGATCATGGCACCTGGTGGTAGAGTTGATATGGCTCCGGATGTGGTAAATAACTCTTGGAGCGGTGGACCAGGTATCAATGAGTGGTTTTTAGAAGTGGTTCAGACATGGAGAGCATATGGCATATTCCCAGTATTTGCAGGGGGTAATGCATCAATTTTAATTCCAAATGGACCTGGTACGATTGCAAGCCCTGCCAATTATCCGGAATCTTTTGCAGTAGGGGCGGTTGATGATGAGAATATTTTAGCTGATTTCTCATTCCAAGGACCATCCCCATATGGTGAAATTAAGCCTGATTTGACAGCACCTGGGGTTAAAATTCGTTCTACCTTACCAGATGGAGGGTATGGAGATAAAAGTGGAACCTCGATGGCTGCACCACATGTTGCAGCAACGGTTGCCTTATTACGTCAGGCTAATGCAAGTATTTCTGTAGATGAGATTGAGCAAGTATTACTCGAGACGGCTATACCATTAACTGATCGAGAATTCTCAGAATCACCGAATAACGGCTATGGGCATGGATTATTGAATGTTTATGATGCCGTATTATCCGAAACACAAGGTATGGGAATGATTACTGGAAATGTAACGATTGAAGGGGAAGACGCGGAGGATCCAGTTTATTCTCATAATCCTATAACAGAGGTTTCAGAAGGCCAACAAATCGATCTAACCGTACAAGCAAGTGATAATATCAGTGTAGAGTCTGTTCAGTTAGAGTATAAAGTCAATGATGGTGAGTGGATTAATGTTTCTGCGGAACGTACTTCTGGTAATTATTTATCAGGTGAATATCTTGCAACGATACCAGCAGGTGTTGCTGAGGCTGGGACATTAACCTATCGATGGATAATTACTGACTATGCTGGAAATAACGTGACAAGTGAAGACTATGTTGTCACGATAGTAGAAAGCTTATCTATTGGTTATTTTGAGGACTTTGAAACGGAGCCTCAGGGCTGGACGATAGTTGGAGATAATCCTACTTGGGAATGGGGAGTTCCGACGTCAGGTCCAAATGCAGCTGCATCAGGTGAACATGTCTATGCTACGAATCTAGCAGGGGATTATATGAATTCGAATAGAGAGATGCTTGTTATGCCAGCTATTTCCTTACCGGATGAACCTGCAAGCTTACACTTTAAGCAGTGGCATAGTTTTGAACAATCTATTTACACTGGTACCGCCTATGATTATGGCTATGTAATGGTATCAACGAACGGTCAAGATTGGACAAATCTATTAATGGTCAAAGGAGATTCTGAAGGGTGGGCGGATGCATCAGTTGATTTATCAGACTATGCTGGCCAAGGAATCTTTATCGCATTCTATACCTATTCAGATTCTAGTACCTCGAGACCTGGCTGGTATCTTGATGATGTCGGTTTACAGGCAGGAGTCGATGGAGCTAGTACGAATACAAACTTTGAGCCAACTACTATCAAGACAACTGATTTGGTAGATTTGAATACCGGAGTGGAAACTGACAACGCTTTAGCATTACTACCAATCGATGCACAAGTGAGTGTGTTGGAAACAGGGCGTTCTACTGTAACCAATCCGCAAAATGGAAGTTATGCATTACGCCATCCTGCAGGGGAATATACTGTAATTGCGGAGTCATACGGCTATCATGCCCAATCGGAAACGGTTGCCATTGCGGATGATGCAGATGTTTCATTGAACTTTACGCTTGAGGAAAAAACGTTAGGAACTATCTCTGGTGTTATTACCGATGAACTTTCGGGGGAACCGATTGAGGGAGCAAGAGTCTACCTGGTTGAGGATGCCAATATTGAACCGGCTGAGACCAATGCAGACGGTGCATTCCATTTAACGGCCTTTGAAGGGAACTATACTTTAAAGGTATCCGATCCAATGCATTATCCTAATACAGCTAACGTAACAGTGGAAGGCGATGGAGAGACGGTACAAAACGTTTCATTATCACCAATTGTTGGTACATCAGAAACGATAGCTTATGATGATGGAACGGCAGAGGCGCTTAATTATTTTCACACAGCTGGTAATGGTTGGGCAGTGAAAATGTCTCTGTCTGATGGTAGAAATCGTGGAGTATTAACAGGTGGGTACTATAAATTTGATGGAGGCAATCGTCCGGATCCAGGTGGCACTGAATTTTTAGTGGAAGTGTATGATGCAACTGGTCCAGATGGGCTTCCAGGTGAGAAAATAGCCGGTCCGTTTGAAGCGGAAGCAATCCGTTCCCACACTGATTGGACATTTGTTGATTTAAGTGGGGAGGAAATTATTGTTCCAGGTGATTTTTACCTTGCTTATATTCAAAAAGATGGCTTCCCGTATATTCCGGCAATTAATCGTGACACAAGCTCAGGTTCATCCGGAAGAAGTTATTCCTTTATTGATGGGGTTTGGAAGCCTGCCCACGCAAATGATGGGAACTATATGATTCGCGCCGTGGTTGCTTATGATGAAGCCGTACCGGAAATTACAACACCAGTAAACAATACTTATACGGCTGATGACACCATTACAGTTAGTGGAAAAGCTATGCCAAATACTGAAGTTCATTTGTATAATAATGATGTAGAAGCAGCTGTCGTTACGTCGGTAGAGGATGGAACCTTTAGTGCAGATATTCCATTATCAGAAGGTCAAAACCTAATTAATGCTCGAGCTTCTCAAGGAGAAGGACTTACTAGACTATCTAATGGAGTGAAGGTCACGCTAGACAGCAGTGCTCCAATTGTTTCGATTCTAGCACCTCTTGAGGGGGAGCGATTTAATACAACATCTGTAACGTTACAAGCACAAGTAGAAGATGACAATTTAGATAGTGTTACAGTTAATGGCACGGAAGCAAACCTAGTTGACGGTAACTATGAAGCTACTATTACGTTGGAACAAGGAGAGAATAGTGTTACTGTTACGGCAAGGGACTTAGCTGGGAATGAAGCCATTCAAACAGTTACGGTGGACGTTGATTCCGTAGCCCCTGTTATCGTGATTGATACACCTGCAAACGGTGAAACGACTCATAAGAAATCCGTGAAACTTGAAGGTCAAGTAACAGATACTAACTTGGACTTTGTGCGTGTGAACGGGAAGGATACGAAAGTAAGAAATGGTTCATTCAGTACCAATGTTAGTCTGGAAGATGGAGAAAATATCATTATGATCTGGTCGAAGGATACATTCGGGAATGAGACTTGGGAGCAAGTAATGGTTAATTATCAAAATAAAAATGGTAGATAAATCTTAGAAGAATATAAAAATAGCCCACTAAAATTTGGTGGGCTATTTATAGTTCTAGTTTTTCAAGTTCTTCGCATATTGATATAAATGACCACAAACCTCGTTTTAAGGTTTGTGGTTTTTCCTGATTCTCCCAAGGGGGAGGGCGATGTCTGTCACTAAGTTTTTATTCCAGTATTTTGAACATGATTAGGTCTACTTGTTCTTCTGTCCCCATATAGAAGGAGTGGGATCCAGTTTGAACAAATCCTATCTTTTCATAAAAAGCGATGGCATTTTGATTTTTCTCCCATACGCCTAGCCAGACTTCTTTTTTACCATGCTTAATTGCAATTTCTATTGCTTTATTCAGAAGATACTTACCAAACCCATGCTTTTGGAATTGTTTTCTTATATATATCCTCTCTATCTCAAGTGCTTCTTCACCCATATCTTCTGATTGTGCATCACTCATATTGATCTTTAAATATCCCGCGAGTTCATCGCTCGAATAAATAAAATAAAATTCAGAAGAGGTATTGGACAATTCGGTTTCCAATTGTTTAACGTTAAATGCATTCTCTAGATAGGCCCGCATATTATCTGGAGAATTCTGATCCTTGAATGTATCTTTGAACGTCTTTATACTTATCTCTCGGAGTATATGCAAATCATCCAGCTTGCACTTTCTAATTTCAACAGCCATCCACAAACTCAATCCTTTCTAAGGAGGGACAGTCCCAATGGCATTGCGTCAGTGGATATAAATTCCATTTATTGAAAAATAAGTCATATGAATTTACAAAAATAAAAAGAGCTCCTATTGTAGAAGTGAGACCGTACTTGTTCCCAAATCTTCTACAAAGGAGCACTATATGCGTA
>NZ_LDUE01000068.1 GCF_001038485.1 Ornithinibacillus californiensis | reverse complement strand
CAACATACTTAAACCTGATTCAAAAATGAAAGTGAAGAAGCTCGGTTTTTGATACGGATTCAATGATCCCTGAGGCTGATCGAGCTTTCTTTCACTTCTCACTATAACTCTAAAAAGAAAAATAGTGGGCAAAATCATCCGTCGATGATCTTACCCACTAATCTTAGTATGTTTTTTTGTCTAAAATTTAATTTTGAAAATTCATAATCTCATCAAAAAGTGTTCCCAAAAGTTCTAAGATAATATATAATCGGAATAATTTTTAAAGGCGTTGGGGGGATAGAGGTGGAGGATTGCTTTATTTGTAATAAGCATGCAGGAGTGGTTGAAACTGCAGGAGTGACGATTTATGAAGATGAATTGGTCTATGTTGGCCATATCGATAAGAACGGTGAGCCAAACTATTTAGGACATATTATGATTGATTTAAAAAGGCATGCATCGACACTCGGTGATATGACAATAGAAGAAGCAGAAAGATTTGGCTTAACGATGGCACGAGTGAGCAAAGCATTAATGCAATCTGAAGGAGCCGAACACGTTTATTCATTAGTATCAGGAAACTCAGTTCCCCATCTACATATGCATTTAGTTGCTCGCTATCCCAATACACCAGAAGATTATTGGGGACCGATGGCTGTTTATGATTGAGAAGATGCTCCAATGGGTAATAACAGAGAAGTAGTCCATCTTTGTAATCGAATGAAAGAATACTTGGAGAGTAAGTGATGGAAAGTCTAAGGAATGTTACCGAATTCTCTTGGGTGGGCAGTCAACAAGATTATGTAGACCAAATTAGCATACAAATGGTAAATCAAGTAGCAGTTGGACGTTTCGGTGGTAATTCAAGTGCGGGACAATATAAGAATGAAGATGGCTGCTTAGTTTGGCTAGATAATCAGGCTAATTGGGAATTTGTTGTCTTGTTAGATGCACATAATTCTGCGGAAAGCGCTGAATTAGTAATAGAGTTATTAAATAAAAATAAATCACGTATCCAGAATCTATTAACTAAATCGTATGAACAAACCATAATCCAAATCGAATCTTTGATAGTTAGTTTATTTAAAGATGAGGAATTCCTATTGAATTGTAGTAAAGTTCAAGGTGAAACAGCATGTTTAATTATTCTTCGAAAGGACAAATATCTTTGGTGGTTTTCCATTGGGGATTGTATATCGCATTTATTTCATCCAGAGCTTGCCAGACTTGGTCAGTATCAATTGAATCAACGGCAGTTCTTTGAATGGGTAGGTCAAGTAAATACATTTGCCCAACCTATTCCTTGCTATAGCACTGGTAGAAGGGAACTTCGTAAAGGTAGAAATAAGATCCTGCTAACAACAGATGGATTAATTGAATGTCCTAATGAACTATTTTCATCACCCTCGATGATATATGAGACAATGGATTCTAGTAAACTTAATGAGGGTATTGTGAAGTTACTTGAAACAATAAAAAATAATAATGTAAGAGATAGCACAACCATTATTTCTTGGGATGTAATTATTACGGATGAAGTGACAATCCCAAGTAATGTTTAGTAAAATTTGTACTACAAATATTGTTTAAGTCTTGAGTAATTTGAAAATAATAGACCAAAAATAAAGGAGCTTACTAAAGCTCCTTTATTTTTTCAACAGTATTATTCTATTTAATTAGCTGCATGCATTTAAAGAATTTTAACTTCTAGTTAGATCCTTGTGCAATTTGCTCTAAATTACCATTTTTGTCCATTCGAAATGCAGGAGCTTTAAATGATCCTTGATCTTCTAACACGGTCATCTTTCTTGCACGGTCCATAATTTGAACAAATACCTTGTAATCTTCTTGTATAGTAACTAGCTCTCTTTTAGTTTCAGCTAATTCTTTTTCTAGTTTAGTAATTTGTTCTTTTAACATTGTGTTTTCTTTTTGTGCATGATCAAGAGATACTTTTGATTGATTAGAAGCATAATAGTCTTTTTTTAGCTGTCCTAGAAACTGAATAACTGTTTCTAAAGTAATTGTAGAAGCAACAGCGCCTGTACTATTATTTTCTTCTTCTGGTGGTACAGTTTCGTAGTTTGGTTGAAACGTAACAATAGACGGTCGACTTGCTTTCTTTACTTTTTCAAGTGCCCGTTTCTTTTCTTTACGTTGTCTTTTTGCTAAATCGATAGCATTAATATACTTTTTCCGAATTTCTGCATTCCAGCGAAACCCGCAAGCTGCTGAGGTGCGGTTTAATTTATCGCCAACTTCCTCAAAAGCGTTTAATTGTGTACTACCTTCTCTGATATGACGTAATACAGTTTCTGCGAGTAATAGGTCATCCTCGTGTGACCAAGCATCCTGTCTTACTTTAGTCATGTTCGTTTCATCTCCTTTTTCAGTAACTACTTAATGAATCAATAGATTTAATAACTAGTATTTTTTGTTCATAAAAAGTCAGTTCATTAGATAGACAGTTAAACTCGACTCTTTTGGTAATTTCCTTTTCAATAGTTTAGACGGTAGATGCTATTTTTATACGTTTGAGAAATATAAAATTTGTAGTAAATTTATTGGAAGGGGGGAGTTAGTTTGATTAAAAAAACTAGGCACCAAATAGGTTACCTAGTTTTCTAATAAAATTTGATAGCAGATACAGTTAAGAAAGTAATTTCTTCTATAGACTCTTTTTCTCTTTTAATATTTTTTCATACACTTGTTTCATAGCTTGTTCAAACTTTCCTGTGTCCTTTGGTTTATAGTATTGTTTGTTTTTTATTGAGTCTGGTAAATATTGTTGGTTTACCCAACCACCAGGATAATCGTGGGGATATTTATAATCGACCCCTCTACCTAAGCTGCTTGCTCCCTGGTAATGAGAATCCTTAAGATGATTTGGAATTTCTCCGCTTTTTCCACTACGGATATCTGCTAATGCCGAATCAAGTGCACGATAAGCAGAATTTGACTTAGGTGATAAGCATAATTCTACAATAGCTACTGAAAGAGGGATCCTTGCTTCAGGAAAGCCTAATCGCTCTGCAGCTTGTACCGCTGCTACCGCGCGAGGACCAGCTTGTGGATTTGCAAGCCCAATATCCTCATATGCAATGACAATCATTCTTCTAGCTATAGAATCCAAGTCGCCAGCCTCAATTAATCTACCTAAATAGTGAAGAGCACCATCAACGTCACTACCTCGTATTGATTTTTGAAAAGCTGACAATACATCGTAATGAGCATCTCCATCTTTGTCATGGGAAAAGCTTTTACGCTGCATACATTCTTCAGCAACTTCTAAATCTATCACTATTTCATTATTCGTATTCTTAGGAGTAGATGCAACGGCGAGTTCTAGTCCATTTAGTGCGGAGCGCATATCACCGGCTGAGCTACTAGACAAATGGTTTAAGGCTTCTTCAGTAAGAATAATCTCCTCATTTCCATAACCATTCTCCATATCAGTTATTGCTCTTTGGATTGCTTTTTTAACGTCAATGGGAGTTAAAGCTTTCAGTTCAAATATATGGCAGCGACTTCGAATGGCTGGATTAATAGCGTGGTAGGGATTACTCGTTGTACATCCAATCATCGTAATTAGGTTACTTTCTAGATGAGGAAGGAGAAAATCTTGTTTAGCTTTATCCAGTCGATGAACCTCATCTAAAATTAGCACCAAAGAACCGGACATTTTCGCTTCTTCCACGACAATTTCCATATCCTTTTTCTTATCCACAACAGCATTCAGTGTTCTAACTTGAAGCTTTAGGGTCTTTGCTAAAGCTGTTGCCATTGAGGTTTTCCCCGTACCTGGAGGACCGTAAAGAATCATGGATGCAAGCTTACCAGCCTTAACCATTCTAGATAATATTTTTCCTTCTCCAACTAAATGAGCTTGTCCAATAATTTCATTAATATGTGTTGGCCTCATTCGATAGGCGAGTGGTTGATGTTTCATATTCATCGTCCTTTAGGTAAAATAATAGTTTGATAATCTTAGCCTAAGCGTGATTCGTAAAAAATGCAAGAAGACTAACTTCATGCTATAATACCATGTATTTTAAAGTTAACGGTGATAATGGTATAGTTAATATAGAAATAATACGATTGTTTCGTACGGATAAGAGGAGTAAATAAGATGAAAATATCTACAAAAGGTCGTTATGGACTTACCATCATGTTGGAATTAGCACGTAATTACGGGGAAGGACCGATACCATTAAAAACAATTGCAAAGGAAAATAACTTATCAGAACATTATTTAGAACAATTAGCCGCACCTCTCAGGAATGCTGGGTTAATTAAAAGTGTTCGCGGTGCATACGGTGGGTATATCTTACCTAATGAACCTAAGGAGATTAGCGCTGGAGACATTATTCGAGTTCTTGAAGGTCCAATTGCTTTAGTAGAAGGTATTGAGGATGAAGAGCCCGCAAAGCAGGCGCTATGGAGACGAGTAACAGAAGCGATTAAAAATGTTCTTGATACAACTACATTAGAAGATCTTATTAATCACGAGAAAGATGATCCGTTAGAAGGATACATGTTTTACATTTAACGGTCTGGTGTTAGAAAGGAAGAAGATAGAATGGAGCATATTTATTTAGACCATGCTGCAACTACACCTATGCATAAGAAGGTAGTGGAAGCAATGGTTCCAATTTATGAAGATGTATTTGGTAACCCGTCTAGTGTTCACTCTTTTGGAAGAAAAGCAAGACAGTTGCTAGATGAATCTAGAAGTGTTTTGGCTCACAGCATTCAAGCGAATGAAAAAGATATTATTTTTACAAGTGGTGGGACAGAGGCAGACAACCTTGCCTTAATAGGTATTGCAAGAGCGAATAAGCACAAGGGAAATCATATTATTACGACGACTATTGAGCATCATGCAACCCTTCATACTGCGGAATACTTGGAAAAAGAAGGGTTTGAAGTAACCTATCTTCCAGTATACAAGGATGGCAGAGTATCCATTGAAGACTTAGAAAGTGCCCTCACAGATCGTACGATTTTAGTATCCGTAATGTATGTGAATAATGAGACGGGAATCATCCAACCGATAAAAGAGATTGGGGATGTTCTGAAAAGTCATCAAGCCTACTTCCATACCGATGCAGTTCAAGCATATGGAACATTGAGATTAGATGTGAAAGAACTTGGAGTTGATTTACTATCTACTTCTGCCCACAAAATAAACGGTCCTAAAGGGATTGGTTTTTTATATGCTAAGGAAGGGATAAAGCTTAATGCCCTGCAATTTGGTGGAGAGCAGGAGCGTAAACGTAGGCCAGGTACGGAAAATGTAGTAGGTGTCTTCGGATTCAAGACAGCTGTTGAACTAATGCTTGAAGAAAGGGAAAAACGGAATACTAACTATGAGCATTTTAAACAGCAGTTTCTTCAAGTATTAGATGAAGAAGGAATCGAATTTAATGTGAATGGTGATCTTTCAAACACTATTCCTTCTATAGTAAATATAAGTTTTCCAGGAACAAACGTAGAAAAATTACTAGCAAATTTTGATTTGTCAGGTGTAGCAGCTTCAAGCGGAAGTGCTTGTACGGCAGGATCTGTAGAGCCGTCTCATGTGTTATCAGCAATTTATGGTGAAAATAATCCTTGTACAACGAACTCGATACGCTTTAGTTTTGGTTCGGCTAACACGAATGAGAATGTTGTAGATGCTGCACATCGAATTACAAAAATAATAAAGCGATTAGTAAAGTAAGGTGGTAATGATGAAAGATAACAAAGATATACGTGTAGTAGTAGGAATGAGTGGTGGAGTTGACTCGTCAGTAGCAGCATTGCTCTTGAAGGAACAAGGCTATGATGTAGTCGGCATATTTATGAAAAACTGGGATGATACAGATGAATTTGGCGTATGTACAGCAACAGAAGATTTTGAAGATGTTGTTCGAGTATGTAATCAGCTAGATATTCCGTATTACTCTGTAAACTTTGAAAAACAATACTGGGATAAAGTATTTACGTATTTCCTAGATGAATATAAGGCTGGGAGAACTCCTAACCCAGATGTCATGTGTAATAAGGAAATTAAATTTAAAGCCTTCCTAGATTATGCGGTTGATTTGGGCGCTGATTACCTTGCAACTGGGCACTACGCTCAAGTGCGAGAGAACAATGGAAAATATGAAATGCTACGTGGGATAGATTCCAATAAAGATCAAACGTATTTTCTAAATCAACTCACTAGTGACATCTTAGAAAAAGTAATGTTCCCATTAGGTCACTTACCAAAATCTAAAGTGCGAGAGATTGCAATGGAACATGGATTAGCGACGGCAACGAAGAAGGATAGTACTGGAATTTGCTTTATCGGTGAACGGAATTTCAAGGAGTTCTTAAGTGAATATTTGCCTGCACAACCAGGTCAAATGCAAACGCTTGATGGTGAAGTGAAGGGTAAGCATGATGGTCTAATGTACTATACAATTGGACAACGACAAGGACTTGGTATTGGTGGTTCTGGTGATCCATGGTTCGTCGTAGGTAAGAATTTAAAAGATAATATCTTGTATGTAGAACAAGGATTCAGTAATGATTATTTGTTCTCAGATGAATTAGTTGCAACAGATATGAACTGGATTAACCCAGAAGATATTAAAGATACATTTACTTGTACAGCTAAATTCCGCTATCGTCAGGATGACAGTGGTGTGACCGTAAATGTTTTAGAAGACGGTACTGTAAGAGTAGTATTTGATGAAAGTCAACGTGCCATTACACCAGGTCAAGCAGTCGTATTTTATGATGGTGAAGTATGCCTTGGTGGGGGAACGATTGATAAGATAATCAAACAGAATCACGTATTAGATTATGTAGGATAAGCAAGGTTTTTCTAAAGGAGTAAGAAAATGAATAAAATTGCAGAAGCAGTAGAGTTAATGAAGGATAATAAGTATGAGGAAGCTGCGGATCTATTTAATGAATATATAGAAGAAAATCCAAATGATCCAGTTGGGTTTATCAATTTTGGTAATCTTTTATTACATCTAAGTGATCATGATAGAGCTGTTAATTTTTTTGAAAAAGCGATCACACTAGATAGCAAAGCAGCTACAGCTTTTTATGGATTAGGTAATGTTTATTATGAAAGAGAAGATTTCCCAAAGGCACAACAAAACTTTTTAGAGGCAATTAAACATGGGTTAGAGGAAGCTGACGTCTATTTTATGCTCGGTATGTCGCACCAAAATCAGCAACAATTTAAGCTTGCTCTACCATACTTATTACGAGCAAGTGAGTTAACACCAAGTGATGAAGAAGTCCTCTTTCAATATGGTCTGGCATTAGCACAAAGTGATTTACTAACTGATGCAAAGAAAGTGTTTGAATTAGTTATAGAATTAAACGTTAAACATAGTGATGCGTTATATAATCTAGGAGTTATCGCCATGTTTGAAGAAGATGCGACTAGTGCGATAAATTATTTTAATCAAGCATTAGAATATAATCCTGACCATGTATTAGCAGCCAATGGGAAGCGGGTAGTAGAAGAAGCATTACACTAGTAGTTCGAGAATTGTGAGGGTATTTAGCATGGACAATGGGCAAAAAATAGCAGTAGAAGAGAATTACGTTAAGGGTGAGCTACTTTACACCATTTTTCATAATGATGTAGAGCATTTTTCCATTGCAAAAGTAAAAGTACTAGATACTAATGTAACCTTTGAAGAGAAGGAAATAGTAGTAAAGGGTTATTTTTCACAATTACAGGAAGGAACTGTTTATAAGTTTCTTGGGCAACTAGAAAAGCACCCGAAGTATGGACAACAATATAACGTAACTTCGTATCAGACCTTTCTACCAGATACCAAAGATGGTTTAATTGCTTACCTATCTAGTGACTTGTTCTATGGAATCGGAAAGAGGACGGCCAAAAAAGTTGTTGACTATTTAGGTGAATCAGTAGTTTCAAAAATCTTAAACGATCCTAATGTCTTGGATAATGTCCCCGGTTTAAAAAAGGAATCTATAGCAACTATCGTTAAGACCATTCATGAAAATCAAGGTTTTGAACATGTTGTCGTTCATTTGTCTAAATATAATATTGGGTTAAAGATAGCCCAAAAAGTATATGTTCAATATAAAGATGAAGCAATTAATATACTACAAGACGACCCTTACCGTTTTGTATTTGATATTGAAGGATTCGGGTTTCAAACAGCAGACGAAATTGCCAAGAAGAATGGTATCTCTTTATCCAGTCCTAACCGAATTGGGGCTGGATGTATTTACATATTGCAAAAGAGTGTTCAGGATGGCCATGTATTCTTACCATTAGATCAGTGTCTTGCAGAAATTGGATCCTTATTAAGAGGTCCAGGACAAGAATTAACACAGGAAGAAATCTCAGCTGTTCTTGAAGAGTTAAACAAAGAAAAGAAAGTCATTTTGTATAACGGAAATGTCTATCTACCTACACTTTACTATGCTGAAGATGGCTTTGCTTCCAGTATTAAGCGACTTATTTCAAGTGACATGGAGGATGAGACTACTTTAGCAGATTTGATGAAGATAATTGGCAAAATAGAAGAAGAAGAAATTCTAAGTTATGGAAAAGAACAATTTGCAGCAATCGAGCAAGCATTAAAGTCAAAGCTAATGATCTTAACAGGTGGACCAGGCACAGGAAAAACGACAGTTATAAAAGGTATCATTAAGGCATATGCAGCCATCCATAAAGTTTCCATTGATCCAGATGATTATCAATACAAAAAGGATTTCCCCTTTGTATTAACAGCCCCTACAGGTAGAGCAGCAAAAAGGTTAACTGAATCTACAGGCTTACCAGCTTTAACTATTCACCGATTGCTAGGATGGAATGGTAGTGATGGATTCGAAAAAGATGAACATGAGCAGTTAAATGGTAAGTATCTAATCATTGATGAGTTTTCTATGGTTGATATTTGGCTAGCAAATAACCTATTTAAGGCTATTCCAACCGATATGCAAGTTTTAATTGTTGGGGATGAAGACCAGCTTCCTTCAGTCGGACCAGGACAGGTATTAACGGATTTATTGGAAAACCAACAAATACAAAAAGTAAGCCTTCATGAAGTGTATAGACAAAAAGAAGGATCGAAAATCATTCAACTTGCCCATGGTATAAAAAATGAGACATTTTCTACTGATTTTTTAACCAATGATAAGGATTTCAGCTTTATTAATTGTCGCGAGCATCAGGTGGTTGAGGTTATTACAAAAGTATTTGAAAAAGCCTTAAACAAAGGACTTGATGTTAAAGATATTCAAGTATTAGCTCCGATGTATAAGTCTCAGGCAGGAATTACTGCTATTAATCATGCGCTTCAAGAATTAATCAATCCTAGAAGTAAAGGTAAAAGGGAAGTTAAAACAGCCGATGGTGTATTCCGAATAGGTGATAAAGTCATACAGCTTGTCAATCAACCAGAAGATCAAGTGTTTAATGGTGATATAGGTGAAGTAGTTGCTATTTTTCGAGAGAATGAGAATACAGAAAATGTGGAGCAATTGGTAGTTTCCTTTGATGAACGGGAAGTTGTATATGAGCGGAAAGACTATATTAATTTAATGCTAGCATATTGTATTTCTATTCATAAATCACAAGGAAGTGAATTTCCAATTGTAATCCTTCCGGTTGTATCTGCTTATCATCGAATGCTAAGAAAAAATCTACTATACACAGGGATTACTAGAGGGCAGAAGTCACTAATTCTATGTGGAGAGAAGCAGAGTTTCTATCACGGGATACAAACAATTGATACAAATAAACGCTACACCTCGCTGAAGGAGTTATTGGCAGAGCGACTTGAAAATCTAGATATTCAAGTTGATCATTCGCTAGATGAAGAAGATGAAATTTCTCCTTATGATTTCATGTGATTAGGTATATTTTGGGATAATCGGGAAACTATAACATAATACTAATATTATTTATCAGGAGAGATTAGTATTCATGTTAATGCGATGTCCTAATTGTAGCAGCAAAGATATAGGGAAAATAGGATCACAACAATTCTATTGTTGGAATTGCTTCGTAGAAATGTCTGTATCTGGAAACGAATTAACCGTTCACCAAGTTGAGGCTGATGGTAGCTTAAGTTCACTTAATGATTTATTTACAGAGGAAGAGAGAAAACTAGAATGGTAACCCTTTTGTTTTGGACTTGAATATTCATCACTTAAGGGGTGTATCGAATGCTTCCTCAAAATAAATCAAATAATTTTCTCTATTGGATTATCACTGGAATATTTGTATTTCTGTTTATCTATTTGTTAGTAAAGCTTTTTCCATATTATAAAGCTTTTTTTTCTTTTCTTTGGCATTTAACGGCACCTTTTTTAATTGCTTGTATCATAGCTTACTTATTGTATCCTATTGTCCAAAAGATTCATCAATACAACATTCCTAGAAGTATAGCGATACTATTTATTTACTTATTCTTTTTCGGTGGTGTAGGTTATTTGATCTATCGGGTATATCCAGCTGCAGTGGTGCAATTAAGGGATTTAGACGAATATCTACCACAATTAGTAGCGATGTACCAAGATATCATCTATCAGTTATATGCGTCTACCTCGTTTTTACCTGAAACCGTACATGATAAAATTGATGAAACTATTCGGTCCATCGAGCTTTCTATTGACACGTTGATTGGACAATTAATTGGTGGCGTAACAAAGATTATTGACTTTATAGTGATCATAACAGTAATTCCTGTCCTTGTATTTTATTTTCTAAAGGATTATGAGAAGATTAAAGGATACGTAAAAAATTCACTTCCTAAGAAATATAGGAAATCTTCTAGTAACCTAGTCCATGCAATTGATGAGGGATTAGGTGGTTATATTCGGGGGCAGTTATTAGTCTGTTTGTTTGTTGCTATTACAAGCTACATTACCTTTCAATTTTTAGGGTTGAAGTATGCTCTTTTATTAGCAATATTTATGGGCCTGATGAATATTATTCCATACTTTGGTCCAATTATTGGGGCTGTGCCAGCAGTACTAATTGCTTTGACAATATCGGGGAAAATGGTTCTTTTCGTTTTAATTGGCGTTTTTGTCATTCAATTAATAGAAAGTAATCTCTTATCACCATATATTGTTGGTAGAAGTATTAGAATCCACCCTGTTGCCATTATCTTTGCGCTTTTGCTTGGTGGTAAGTTAGGTGGTGTATTAGGGATGGTACTTGCTGTCCCCACACTAACCATCCTAAGGGTAATTATCAAACATAGTTGGATTATGATTAGACAAAATTGACTTTTTGAATAAAGTTAACTATAATATCGCTATCAATAGTATTTAACACGATGAAGGCACTGAGTACGTGGCAATCGATTTGTAGAGAGAGATTTCCTTAGGCTGAAAGAAATCTTAAATTAGAACCATGGAAAGCTATGCCTGAGTACGGCTAATTCCCGTCGGTTTCAAACCGTTATCATGCTGAAGGTGATGGATAAACAGTCCATAATAAGGGTGGTACCGCGATTAATCTCGTCCCTGCAATGTTGCAGAGAGGGGATTTTTTTATTTGCTAATTTTCTTCTTTAAAAGGAATTAGTAGGTAGTTCACTGAGTTAGGACGCTTTATTAAAAGTAATAGCTGTAAACAAAAAAGGAGGATATAGCATGAAAAAATTAACATCTGCTCAAATTAGACAAATGTACTTGGACTTCTTTCAAGAAAAGGGACATAAGGTGGAGCCAAGTGCATCATTAGTTCCACAAGATGATCCAACTTTATTATGGATAAATAGTGGGGTTGCAACATTAAAAAAGTACTTTGATGGCCGTGTAATACCAGAAAATCCACGTATCGTAAATGCACAAAAGTCTATTCGCACAAATGATATTGAAAACGTAGGATACACTGCTAGACACCATACTTTCTTTGAAATGTTAGGTAATTTCTCCATTGGCGATTATTTCAAAAAAGAAGCGATTGAGTTTGCTTGGGAATTTCTAACGAGTGATAAATGGTTAGGTTTAGATCCAGAAAAATTATCAGTAACAGTACACCCTGAAGATGATGAAGCATATGATATGTGGTTAAATGACATTAAACTTCCTAAGGAAAGAATTATCCGTTTAGAAGAAAACTTCTGGGATATTGGTGAAGGTCCAAGTGGTCCTAATACTGAAATTTTCTATGATCGTGGAGAAAGTTATGGTAACAACCAAGATGACCCAGAATTATATCCTGGTGGTGAAAACGATAGATACTTAGAAATATGGAACCTAGTATTTTCCCAATTTAACCATAATCCAGATGACACGTATACACCACTACCGAAGAAAAATATTGATACGGGCATGGGATTAGAACGGATTGTATCTGTTATTCAAGATGTACCTACGAACTTTGAAACAGATTTATTTATGCCTATTATAAAGAAAACGGAACAATTAACTAACGTGAAATATGGGGCAGATAAAGCGAGTGATACCGCTTATAAAGTTATTGCCGATCATATTAGAACGGTAAGTTTTGCTATAAGTGATGGGGCATTACCTTCTAATGATGGAAGAGGATATGTTCTAAGACGTTTAATTCGTCGTGCAGTCCGTTTTGCAAAGGAAATCGGCATAGAAAAGCCATTTATGTTTGAACTAGTTTCAACAGTTGGTGAAATAATGAAAGATTTTTACCCAACGGTTCTAAAACAACATGACTTTATCCAAAATATCATAAAGGTAGAAGAAGAAAGATTCCATGAAACACTGAATGATGGGCTAGATATTCTTACTTCTATTATTGAAAAAGAAAAAGCTAAAAAATCCACTGTTTTTCCTGGTGAAGAAGTATTCCGACTTTATGACACATACGGATTTCCTAAAGAATTAACCGCAGAATATGTAGAGGAACTAGGATTTACGGTTGATGAGGAAGGCTATGAACTAGAAATGGAAAAACAACGAGAGCGTGCAAGAAGTGCTCGACAAAAAGTAGATTCCATGCATGTTCAGGATGAGGTATTAGGTAAACTAGACATTGTTAGTGAGTTTATTGGCTACGAAACATTAGAGGTTGATACACAAATAGTAGCTATGATAAGAGATGGCGAACTGGTAGATAGTGCAAAAAAAGGAGAAGAAGTGTTAGTCTTTCTTAAAGAAACACCGTTTTACGCAGAAAGTGGTGGTCAAGTTGCTGACCAAGGAACTATCTCTAGTTCAACCGCAACTGTATCAGTGAAGGATGTTAAAAAGTCTCCTAAAGGACAAAATATTCAACGTGTACTTGTCGAAGATGGTGAATTACTGGTAAAAGATACGGTGAGAGCAATCGTAGAGATCGATTCTCGTAATTTAATCATTAAGAATCATACAGCAACCCATTTATTACATCAAGCTTTGAAGGATGTACTTGGTACGCATGTAAACCAAGCAGGTTCTTTAGTAGCACCAGATCGCTTGCGCTTTGACTTCTCACACTTTAGCGCAGTCTCAGCAGATGAGCTAAATCAAATAGAGAAGATTGTTAATGAAAAGATTTGGGAGTCTATTTCACTAGATATTAGCTACAAGAGTTTGTCTGAAGCAAAAGAAATGGGAGCAATGGCTCTCTTCGGTGAGAAATATGGAGAGGTCGTTCGTGTCGTTCAAATTGGTGGGTATAGCCTTGAATTATGTGGTGGATGTCATGTTCGTAATACATCAGAGATCGGTTTATTTAAGATTGTGTCTGAAGGTGGTATTGGTGCAGGAACTCGCCGTATTGAGGCTGTGACTAGTAAACAAGCATATGCATTCTTATCAGACAAAGTAAATCTACTACAGCAGACAGCTCAACTTGTAAAAGTTAGTGATGATAAGGTACCAGAGCGAATCGAGTCACTCTTCCAAGAGATTAAATCATTACAAAAGGAAAATGAGTCGTTAAGTGCTAAGCTTTCAAATCTAGAAGCATCATCTATTATTGACCAAGTAGTAGAAATCGCAGGGGTATCAGTCCTAGCACAGAAAGTAAATGTGAAGGATATGAACCAATTGAGAACAATGGTAGATGAGTTGAAACAAAAACTTGGTTCTGCGATAATCTTGTTAGCTACAGAAAGTGACAATAAGGTTCAGCTTGCAGCTGGTGTATCTAAAGATTTAATTGATAGAGGTTTACATGCTGGTAACTTAATTAAACGAGCTGCACAGCTTTGCGGTGGCGGTGGCGGTGGACGCCCAGACATGGCACAAGCAGGTGGTAAAGATGCTAGTAAAATTAAAGACGCTTTAGAGTTTACGAAAGAATATGTAGAGACTAACTTAAAAGGATAAGCCAACCACTTATCTTGAACTGTATATATTATACTAAGTTGATTGTTTTAAGTTTTTATAAAGAAATTAAACAAACAATATACTCTGAGCGGTTCAAATAGACGGAAAGCGGAGTGTATTTGAACCGCGGTCTGGATACAGGAACTAAAACTCTGTAATATATTTCTAAAATATTATATTAAATCTTTTAAACATGTTAGAATGTATATAGAAACAAATTGTGGAATGAGGTGTCGTGATGAGTTCAATCGATAAAACAATGAAATTCAACTTTTCAGAAGAGCCATTTGATCGAGATATTAAGGAAATTCTGATGACTGTCCATGAGGCACTTCAAGAAAAAGGCTATAATCCAATTAACCAAATCGTCGGATATTTATTATCGGGTGACCCTGCTTATATCCCTAGATATAAAGATGCTAGAAATCTAATTCGCAGAATTGAACGTGATGAAGTGATTGAAGAATTAGTTAAATATTATTTGGAACAGCAGTATAAAGGTCAATAAATGAAAATAATGGGTTTAGATGTTGGCTCTAAAACAATTGGAGTCGCAGTAAGTGATGAATTGGGATGGACAGCTCAAGGCATAACAACGATTAAATGGGATGAAAAAGATATCCAATCTGCAGATAGTCAATTAAAACAAATCATAGAAGAGCATAATATTGAAAAAGCTGTCATTGGGTTACCAAAAAATATGAACGGTACGATAGGAGAACGTGGTGAAGCATCTATGCGTTTCGCAGAACATATAGAAAAGACACACAATCTCCAAACCGTTTTATGGGATGAACGTTTAACGACTATGGCTGCAGAAAGAGTATTACTAGAAGCGGATGTTAGTCGTAAAAAACGTAAAAAGGTAATTGATAAAATGGCAGCAATGATGATATTACAAGGCTATCTTGATCAAAAGTGAAAAGGAGAATTAAATTATGGCAATTGAAGAAAAAGAACGCATTATCATTCCAGACGAAAATGGTGAAGAGCATTTATTTGAGGTATTATTTACTTTCGATGTAGATGACACAGGAAATTCTTACATTGCAGTAGTGCCGGCTGAGCAGCAAGATGACGAGGAAGTAGAAGTTTATGCTTTCCGTTATGATGAAAAAGAAGACGGAGATATTACTTTATTTGCAATTGAATCCGATGAAGAATGGGAAATTGTAGAAGAAATGCTCAATACGCTTGCAGAAGAAGAGGAATTAAACGATTAGCATTATTTTATTCCGATGAGGTTGGGACATAACTCAATCAAGGGTAGTAAAAGACGAACAAGCACTACATTAGCCCCGGAAATATACGGAGACTCCTGTGGGAGGATAGGCATAGGTGAGACCCCGCAAGAGCGTTAGCTCTGAGGAGGCTCACCAGCCGCCCACGGAAAGCGCAGTATATTTCTGGGGCGAGTTATGTGCACTAACAAAATGTTCGATTTTACCTTTGATAGAAATACATTTGTCCCAATCTCTTTTCTTTTGGACTAAAAGGTATTCATATAATAACTTACAAAGATAAGAAAAGGAATTATATAATGCCCTGTTATATTCAAGTAGATTAATCCTAGCGTATCTTGTCTTTTTTTAGTATAATATACCGGATGAGAGGGGGACGATGAATGGCATCAGGTAAAGATAAAGGAAACTTTAAAGATAATTTAATTGCTAGAGGAGAAGAAGCGAGAACTGTTCGTAAAATAGTAGCAATAGTTCTTATCACTCTTATAATTATCCTTGCGGTCAGTGGTATCTCTGGTTATAAGTATGTAAAATCGGCTCTACAACCAGTAGAACCAGGAAATGAGCAAGGTATAGAAATAGAAATTCCTTTAGGTTCTTCCACATCAAGTATTGCTGAAATACTAGAGGAAAATAACTTAATTAAAGATTCGATGATTTTTCGTTTCTATATTAAATTTAAGAATGAATCTGGTTTTCAAGCAGGTAACTATACATTTACTAAATCAATGACCTTTGATGAAATTATAGAATCCCTTAAAAGTGGTCGAATTATTAAAGAACCAGTACTTCGCGTAACGATTCCAGAAGGTTTAACAATTGAGGAAATCGCAGCTATTTACGCAGAAAAATTGCCGATAACAGAAGAGGAATTTCTAGATAAGGTAACTGATCCTAACTATATCAATCAGTTAATCGAACAATATTCTATCTTAACAGAGGATATTCTAAATCCTGAACTTAGATATGCACTGGAAGGTTATTTATTTGCTGCTACGTACGATTTCTATCAAGAAGATCCTTCCGTTGAAGTAGTGATAGAAAATATGTTGAATAAGTCTCAAGCGGTTCTATGGAAGTATATCGATGGTATCAATGAAAGTGGATTGACTATCCATGAGGCTGCAACAATGGCCTCTATTGTCGAAAAGGAAGCTGTTACAGAAGATCAGCGTAAAAAAATTGCGGGGATATTTTACAATCGTCTAGATATTGGTATGCCTCTTCAAACAGACCCGACGGTATTATATGCAATTGGTGGTCATAAAGAAAAGGTGTTATTGTCGGATTTAGAAGTAGAGTCTCCTTTTAATACCTATCATATAAATGGCTTACCTATTGGGCCTATTTCTAATTTCTCAGAAAGCGCATTAGAATCTTCCATAAACCCAGAAGAAACCGCGTTTTTGTATTTCTTACATGATGGGGAAGGGAACATTTATTACTCGGAAACCTTAGAAGAACATAATGCTTATAAAAATCAATATATCAATTAGACAAAGAGGGAGTGTGAATTGTTTTTCACATTTCCCGTTTTTTTGAATTAAATTGGTAAAGACTAGTTATCCTAATAGGATGAGTATAAAAAGAGGGCTAATGATGGAAGAATACTTAACTAACTACTTAATGAAACATCTACCAAGTACAGAACAGTGGGTTAAGGAACTCGAAACCCAGGCGAAAGAAGACCATATACCAATTATGGATCCAGTTGGGATTAATTTTCTTATGCAATTAATTCGGCTTAATAAACCAGGAAAAATTTTAGAAATAGGAGCTGCGATTGGTTATTCTGCATTAAGAATGAACGAAGCAAATCCAGATGCAAGTATTACAACGATTGAGAAAGACGACATAAGATACCAACAAGCTGTTAAGAATATAGCAAATCTCAAAAAAGAATCTAAGATTGAAATCATCCATGGGGATGCTCTAGAAGTGATAAGCAAACTAGGTGAGGATAATCAAACATACAATTGTATCTTTATTGATGCAGCCAAAGGTCAATACAAACGTTTTTTCGAATTATCAATGCCTTTATTAGAAGAAAATGGCATTATTATTTCTGATAATGTATTATTTAGAGGCTATGTCTTAGATCCAAACTTTGAACAGCCACGATATAAAAAGATGGTGGATAAAATAAGGGCATATAATGAATGGCTGGCTAATCATCCAAGCTTTATCACAACAATATTACCTATTGGTGATGGGGTTGCAATTAGTTATAAAAAATAGAAAAGAGGTTGCAAGATGCAAGACAAACCAGTAGTAATTGGGGTTGCGGGTGGAAGTGGAAGTGGAAAGACATCTGTAACAAAATCAATCTGCCAGCGATTTACTGATAAGACAATTCTTGTTATTGAACAAGATTATTATTATAAAGACCAAAGTCATTTACCATTTGAGGAGCGCCTACAGACAAATTATGACCACCCGCTCGCTTTTGATAATGATCTACTCATCAAACATATACATGACCTTTTAGATCATAAACCTATCGATAAACCAGTCTATGACTATAAAGTTCATAATCGCTCTAAGGAAGTTATAAAAGTAGAACCAAAGGATGTTATAATCCTAGAAGGAATCTTAATTCTAGAAGATCCGCGTTTAGTTGATTTAATGGATATAAAGGTGTTTGTAGATACAGACGCTGACTTAAGGATTATTAGAAGGTTATTAAGAGACATTAAAGATCGAGGAAGAACGTTAGATTCAGTTATTGATCAGTACCTAAATGCTGTACGACCAATGCACTTACAATTTATTGAGCCAACCAAGCGATATGCTGATATCATTATTCCTGAAGGTGGAGAAAATCATGTTGCCATCGACTTAATGGCGACAAAAATTGCAGATATCTTGTCAAAAAATAAAGATAAATAGTTTAATCAAAAGTATTGAAAATTAAAATAAAATCTGCCATAGTTATGGTTAGTATACTTTTTAGTTGATGCTGGAGTATTCCTCATCGAAAAATAGTGTTATTTGAAGCAGTAGATAGACAAAGGAGTGTTTTTATGGCTGTTGAAAAAAGTTATTATATGACACAAGAGGGGAAAGAGAAGTTAGAACAAGAACTTCTTTTCTTAAAAACGGAAAGAAGACAAGAAGTTGTTGAAAGAATTAAAGTAGCAAGAGGATTCGGTGACTTATCCGAGAACTCTGAATACGACGCTGCAAAAGATGAACAAGCTTTTGTAGAATCCCGCATTGCACAAGTAGAAAAAATGATTCGTAATGCAGTAATTATTGAACATGATAATGACAATCCAAATATGGTTTCATTAGGTAAATCAGTTACCTTCCAAGAGCTACCAGACGGAGAAGAAGAAACGTATACAATCGTAGGAAGTGCTGAGGCTGACCCATTCGAAGGTAAAATCTCCAACGATTCTCCAATGGCAAAAAGTTTATTAGGCCATGAAATAGGAGAAAAAGTAGGAGTAGTTACTCCTGGTGGAGAGATTCAAGTAAAAATATTAAAAGTAGAGTAGTAAAAGTGAAAGCGGAGTGATAACTCCGCTTTTTTAATATTATTTAATAATTACTGGAATTGGATGATTATTGCTTGTACTTATTCTCATATTTAATAGTAATGAATATATCAATAAAATGAAACATGATAGTAATTAAAGGATATTATTCCTAGCATATAAATTATGGTAATATAATAAGGTATACATAGGGAGGGGAAGATAGAATGAGTGATTTTGATAGATATACTCGTGTAAACAAATTTGAGAAAAGACGTAAAAACACCAAATTAATGACTGTATTACTAATTGCAGCAAGCTTCCTTGTTATTCTATTATTAGGTTTATGGATATTTGGTCCAGAGGACGAACCTACTGATTCTAATGAAATTGCTAGCTCTGATAATACGAATAGTGAAGATAATAATGAGGAAGAGACAGACGTTGCATCGGAAGAAGAATCTACGCAAACGGAAGAGAGTTCTTCACAAACAGAAGAAAGTAATAGTGGCGTAACAGATGAGAGTAACAATGAAACAGAAACAAATGAAAGTACAGATAGCCAAAATGTGGAAACCGAAGTAGCAGATCCTGCAGGGGAAGATGATAATGTCATCGAGGCTTATACAGCTGAATGGCAACCAATCGGTACAGAGCAAGAAGGTCCACACACTACACAATTTGATACGGAGTCTCAAGATTGGTTAGAAATGGAGCAAGCAATCAGAGTAGCAACAGGTCTTACAGAACAAGATATGATTACTTGGTTTATTGGAAATGGTGGACATCAAAAAGCGATAGGTACTGTAACTAATAAGGCAGAAACAGAAATATATCGAGTTTATTTAAGTTGGGTTGATAATGAAGGGTGGCAACCTACATTAGTAGAACTATTAAAAGAAAACGATAAAAAATAAGTTTTACTTGACGTTTAGGAGGAATTACAACATGACGATTGGTATCATCGGTGCAATGGATGAGGAAATTGAAATCATAAAAGAAGAGATGAAAGACAAAGAAGAAACATCTATAGCAAATTGTCTATTCATAAAAGGAAAATTACAAGACAAAGAAGTCGTACTTTTGAAGTCGGGAATAGGTAAAGTAAATGCCGCTATGGCAACAACTATATTAATGGAGCAATTTACACCTGAATACGTCATAAATACAGGCTCAGCAGGTGGTTTTTCTGAGAAACTTGAAGTTGGAGATATAGTCGTATCTACAGATGTCGTACACCATGATGTGGATGTAACTGCTTTTGATTACGAGTATGGACAAGTACCTGGAATGCCAGCTACATTCAAATCTGAACCTTCGCTAGTTGAGAAAGCAATGAAGGCAATCGAACAATTAGATGTTAATGGAGAAGTTGGCTTAATTGCGACAGGAGATTCTTTTATGGAAGATCCTAAACGGGTGAATGAAGTACGTGAAAAATTCCCTTCTATGATTGCAGCCGAGATGGAGGCTGCTGCTATCGCTCAAGTCTGTTTTCAGTATAAGTGTCCGTTTGTTGTGGTTCGAGCACTGTCTGATATAGCTGGCAAAGAATCATCCATATCCTTTGATGCATTTCTTGGTAAAGCTGCACAAAATTCATCTAGACTAATCTTTCATATGCTGAAAAACTGATTCCAAAACGAAAAGAGGCCGGGACATAACTAAATCAAAGGGATATAAAAACGAACAAAGACCATATTAGCCCCGGAAATATACGGAGACTCCTGTGGGAGGATAGGCATCGGTGAGACCCCGCAAGAGCGATAGCTCTGAGGAGACTCACCAGCCGCCCACGGAAAGCGAAGTATATATCCGGGGCGGGTTATGTGCACTAATGATAATGTTCGGATTTACCTTGGATAGAATTACTTTTGTCCCGGTCTCTTTATTTATATACAATCAACCTTTACGTTCATTTCGATAATACTCATGGAAAACCTTCATCAGAGCCCTTTTCTCGATTCGTGATACATAACTTCTAGATATATTAAGTTTTTTTGCAATCTCCCGTTGAGTCATTTCTTTTTTATTATTCAATCCGTAGCGATAAATGATTACCTCTCGCTCGCGTTTATCTAGAATTGAAAAATAATCCTGCATCTTTTCTATTTCCATATTTAATTGGATATATTCAATCACATTTTCATTTTCAGCTTCTAAAATGTCAATAAGACTAATCTCGTTACCCTCTTTATCCTGACCGATAGGATCATGTAGTGATACATCTTTTTTAACCTTTTTCAAAGCACGCAAATGCATCAAAATTTCGTTCTCTATACACCTTGCAGCATATGTTGCAAGTTTGGTACCTTTTCCAACAGAAAAACTCTCAATTCCCTTGATTAAGCCGATTGTACCGATGGAGATTAAGTCTTCCATATCTTCCCCAGTATTTTCAAACTTTTTTACGATATGAGCAACTAACCTTAAATTATGTTCAATTAATTTGTTTCTTGCTTCCTCACTACCGTTTTGCATTTCCTCAATGTATTTCGCTTCGTCCTCTGAAGATAGGGGCTGTGGAAAGGCGTGATTCTTTACATAGGAAACAAAGAATAGTGCTTCCTTTATTAGCAATGCAAGGACACTCATTATTCCGGACAAACACATACACCTCCTGACTAGGCTGGGCTATAGCCTATATAAACACACTATGTCACTTGGGCGTGTCTTGTGTCTGTCCTTCTAAACAAATACAAGCAATAAATTTAAAAAAGACGTCTCCGATAGGAATCCATCAGAGACGTCGATATGATTTATTGTTGTTTTTGCATTGCTTCTTCGTATGCATCTGTTCGATTCTTAGTTAATGGTTTTACCCCACTATTATGAGCAGCTCTACCAATCATATGAGCGGATACGGGAGCAGTTACCATAATAAATAATATTCCTATTAACAATTTACCGCTAACAATATCCTCTTTAACATATAAGAAAATAAATGCTGCGATTAGAATACTGGAAACACCCAGGGTAGAGGCTTTCGTTGCTGCATGTAATCTCGTATATATATCTGGAAAGCGAATAATTCCAATGGATGCAGACAGCGTGATAAATGATCCGAAAAGCAATAATAAGATGATACTAATATTAGCAAGTAGTTCAATCCATGTCCCTGTCAATAATAACACCCTTTTCTACATATTTTGCCGTTGCGAGTGTTCCTAGAAATCCGAGAATCCCTACTAATAAGGCAACATCGTTTAAATATGGCGTGGAAAGGTATATCGCTACCAGCCCCGTTAATGCCATTAAGTTAATTCCTATTGTGTCAAGGCCAACCGCACGATCGGGATTCGTTGGCCCTTTAAATGTACGATAAAGAAGTAACACAAGCGAGATTCCAATTGAAATAGAACATATTATCAACGTATATCTTAATATAGCTTCAGTAAGTTGAATGGCTTCTGTCATCTATCTGGTCACCTCCAGGATAGCTTTTTCAAAGCTATCCTTAATTTCTTTCACCGACTTGTCAACTTCATCGATATCCATTGCATGAATGTAAAGCACATCATTTTTGTCGGATACTGCAACAGATAGTGTACCAGGTGTAAGTGAAATTAAATGGGCTAATAATGTAATTCCCCAGTTACTCTTCACTTCTAATGGTAAAGCAAAAATCCCTGGTTCAATTTCTGGTTTTGGCGTATAAACCAATTTGAGTATACTTAAATTGGATAATAATAATTCTTTAACAAACAAGAGGATCAACTTAAAAATTTTAACTATTCGTATTCCATAAAATCTACCTGGAATAAAACGATTTAGTAGAAGTACTAAAAGAATTCCCCAAATATATCCCGCAATGAAGCTTGCAAATGTATATGATTCACTAAGGAACATCCACATGATTGCAATGATTAAATTAATAATTATTTGAAATGCCATGGCCCATTACTCCTTTAACACAGAATCAATATAAATTTGAGGATCTAATAAATACTCCGCAATTCCTTCGATGGAAGGATAAACAAATTCAGCTCCGACTCCAAGAAATACGGATACAGCAAGTAAACCGGCGATTGGAAGTATTAACCCTAACGAAGCCTTCTTCGTATAGTTTTTCGTATCGTCCTTTTCTCCCCAAAATCCTCTAATGAATATCTTCATCACAGAGTATAGAATGAGTAGACTCGATAGTAACGCTATAATGGTAATTACAATCTCATCAGCAGTAACGGCGCCTTTTAGTAATAATAACTTTCCAATAAACCCGCTAAAAGGGGGGATACCTGCTAGGATAAAAGCTGAAATGAAAAGAAGCCAACCAATTACAGGGTAATGGTGTATTAATCCTTTCATTTTAGTTAAGTCTGATGTACCTGCTACATATGCAATCACACCAACGAGTAAAAAGAGAGCGGACTTAATAATCATATCGTGAATTAAATAGTAAATCGATCCACTTAGAGCATCTTGATTGAAAATACCAATTCCCATAATGATAAAGCCGATAGCAGGGATTATATTGTAGCTGATGATAAGCTTTATATTATTCGTTGATAAGGCGCCAATAACTCCAAACAGCATAGATAGTCCCGCAATCCAAATGAAAGCTTCATGTGTGATTTCCATTCGATGAACAAAGATTAAGGAGAAAACACGCAAAATCGAATATATCCCCACCTTAGTTAAAAGCGCACCGAATAGGGCGGATACAACCGGATTTGGAACGATATATGGTCTTGGTAACCAGTAGTAAAGCGGAAATAATGCTGCCTTCGTTCCAAACACAAAGAAGAGAAGGACTGCAATGGTTGTTAAAATCCCATCCTGTTCTACTTCTGCGACTCGTTCGGCTATTTGAGCCATGTTTATTGTACCAACTGCACCGTATAATAGCGCAACTGCAGTTACAAATAACATGGAAGAAAATAGATTGATCAGTACATATTTAATGGATTCACGTAATTGAACTCGATCGCCACCTAGTACGATTAGTGCATAGGAAGCCATCAGCAGTACTTCAAAGAAAACAAATAGGTTAAATAAATCACCAGTTAAAAATGCACCAGACACACCAGCTATTAACATGAAATAGAAAGTGTAAAAGTAATGTGTCTCCTGTTTTAAGGTTAATGAGTGTGGTGCGTAAAATACAGCCGCTGTTGCAATGATATTCGTTGTTAAGATAAGAAGAATGGAAAGCTTATCTGCAACCAATATAATTCCATAAGGTGCTACCCAATCACCAGTTTCTAAGATGATTGTTCCGTCTGTAAACACAGAATACGTCACTATCATCGCTACAACCAAGCTTATTATCGTTAATAGTTTGGTAAGCGCACGAGTAATTTTCACTCGAGAGTTTGTAAACGCAACAATGATACCGGCTAACATGGGGATGATTATTGGTAATATTGTTAAATTACTCATTTGGTTCACCCCTCATTTCTTCGATGTTATCTGTCTTGTTTTCTTGTGCTGTTCGGTAAGCTAATACAAGTAACAGACTTGTAATACCGAAACTTATTACGATTGAAGTTAATATTAAGGCCTGTGGTAAAGGATCAGTATAATCTGTTACAGCATCATCTAAGATTGGAGGCTGTCCTCTTTTTAATTTCCCCATCGTCAAAATGACAAGATGAGCACCATGGGAAAGTAAAACAGTTCCAATGATAATACGTAATAGTTGCTTTTGTAATAAGTTATAGATAGCTGTTGCGAATAATATTCCAGCTAAAATGAGAATGATATATTCCATATTATTCAGCCTCCTTATTCTTTCTAACTTTAATGAGGCCATAGATGGCTAATGCAGCAATACCTAGAACTGCGATTTCAAATAACGTATCAAGTCCACGCATATCTACAAGAATAACGTTAACAATATTATGTCCTCCACCTAATTTATAGGAGGTTTCTACGAAGTATTCAGAGATTGTGTTAAACCAATTTGAACTATGGGCTGCAATCCCAGTCAGAGTAATCAATACACCCATACCTATAGCAAGAATAGTATTTGTTGCTGATGTCGTAATAGTTTCATTTCTCTTTCTAAGCTCAGGTAAGTGATAATAGGCAAGTAAGAATAGAGCCATAGAGATAGTTTCAACAACTAGTTGTGTTAAAGCTAAATCAGGTGCACGGAAGATGACAAAAAGAATAGATATTCCAAAGCCAACAATACCTGTAATAATAATTAATGCCAGCTTATTATTAACAAAGATGGTTGCTAAAGCTGCTAACACCATAATGAATACTACCGCTAAGTCGATTATTTCTACTTCAGCTAAGTTATCAAAGCTAATATTAGTTAAACCACCTGTAGTAAACATAATGATAAACGTCACAGCAATGATAGTTAGTAAAATAATAGACATATATAATTTTAAAGAACCAGTCATATAAGAGTTAGTAATTCCTGCAGAAAAGTCATCTATCTTCTGGATTAGTTTGTCGTATACCTTATTAAAGCTTCGTTTACCAGGAAGAACATGATAGATATTGCTCCATTTTTTTCTTGTTAAAAATAAGACGATACCTATTCCTACTACGACTAGGGACATCTGAAATGCCAGTGAATCAAATCCATGCCAATAGTGAATGTGATATGGTTTAATCTCGCTGTTTAGGATTCCTTGTGCAGCGTGAGCTATTAATGTTCCATTCGTTAAATTAGGGAACAGGCCAATAATAATGACTCCTAATACAAGCACGATAGGTGAGATTAACATTCCAATTGGTGCTTCATGAGGTTTTTTCTTCAATAAGTCGAATTTCTTTGGACCTGTAAATGCACCAAAGAATAGGTACATGGAATAAACAAAGGTAAAAATACTACCAAAAACAGCTAAATATGGAACAGCTGTTGACAAGAAGCTAGCTAGACCATTCGTCGTTACACTTAACTCTGTGGTTGCTCCGAAGAATAATTCCTTACTATAAAACCCATTTAAGAACGGTAGCGGAACTCCTGCCATTGAGAATGTTCCAAAGAGAGCAAGCGTTCCAGATATAGGCATAATCGTAAATAAACCACCAAGTTTACGAATGTCTCTAGTACCGGTTTCATGATCAATAATTCCAGCAACCATAAAGAGACTACCTTTAAAGGTGGCGTGATTCAGAATATGGAATACAGCAGCAAAAATAGCAGCCTCTGTCCCAAACCCTAGCATGGCCATGATCATACCAAGTTGACTGATCGTTGAAAAAGCAAGAATTCCTTTTAAATCGGTTTGTCTGACTGCCATATAGGAACCCCAAATTAAGGTTACTATACCTATCAAACTAACACTAATAAAGAACCACTCATAGGCTACAAAGATAGGTAAGAATCGTGCGACTAGATAGATCCCTGCTTTAACCATTGTAGCGGAATGTAAGTATGCACTAACAGGTGTTGGTGCTTCCATCGCGTCAGGTAGCCAAATGTGAAATGGAAATTGTGCTGATTTAGTAAACGCACCTAATAAGATTAGAACTAATATTAAAGGTAAGTAATTGCTATTCAGGATAATGTCTACTTGATCAATCATCGAACGAATACTTGTTGTCCCTGTTATTACTGTTAGTAATACTAGACCACCTAGCATACTCAACCCGCCAAATACAGTAATAAGCATTGACTTTTGCGCTCCATAACGAGAACGTTCCCTATGGTGCCAATAACCAATTAATAAGAATGAGGAAATCGATGTTAATTCCCAAAAGGAATAAAGAACAAAGACATTATCAGACAATACTACTCCTAGCATTGCAGACATGAACATGAGTAAATAAACATAAAAATGCCCTAACTTTTCTGTCTTATGTAAGTAATAAATGGAATAAAACACTACAAGAGTACCAATTCCACTTATTAATAGTACAAATAATAAGCTAAGACCATCTAAATAAAAATCAAAGTTAATATTTAGGGAAGGAATCCAGTTATATGTATGACGTACAGGAGAAAAGTCATTCCCGATATAACGAATAAAATAAAGGAAGATTCCTAAGGGGATAAATAAAACGAATATACCTGTATGCACTTTATGTTTAGCCTTGCTTATAAGGGGGATAAATAAAGCGAGTACAAGTGGAATTAATACTGCAAAAATCATCTATGCTACGACCTCCATCAAATTTAGTTAAAAATAGCATAATAATATTTATTTAGGCTATTGTTTATGTTTATTACATGTATATCTATTTTAATATATAAATGGTAAAGTAACAAAGTGATATAACGTTACATATAAAAAATAGCTTATCATATAACAATTAGGAGAAAAAATAAAAACCCTTATCAACGAAGGCGTGATAAGGGTAAATTACATATGAACTAAACTATTATTTGTCGATTTTGTCGAATTAACTGGTGTATCTTATTTTCTGGCTTAAACCTCTACGATATATTTCATCTTCAATAAGTGAAACAAAATCAGGGCTTAATCTTAATTCATTTGCTTTATAGTACGATTCAATTAATAATTCATCAGACAAATGTTCCATAATCGCAGCCCTCCTGATCTATTCTTTCTTAATTATTATTTACTAGATTTATGATAGTTATAACGTATCACGAAATATAAGTAAGGACAAGATGTCAGTTATCTACAGCGACCTGTAGATAACTTGTGCATAAATGTGATATTTTTATGATGAACCTAGTTATTATACTGTTGATAATGTGAATATACTTATCCACAACGCGAGAAATGAGGGAATTTGTCGAACGATTTTTGCATTTTCAACCTGGAAATTACATATTTCTACCTTCTCCAACATATATATGGTATTTTAGTATGCATAGGTTCGTATTTCTACTATATATATTAACCGAAAATACTTTTGTATAAACATAGTATACGTTACTATAGTAGACGTTAGATAAGTAAAATGAAGAGGTGTGTCTGTTGTTAAAACGATTTTTACCAAATGAACATGTCAAGAGAATCTTTGATATTAAACCTCAAGATTTAAAAGAAAGAGGCATTAAGGGGATTATTACGGATTTAGATAATACATTAGTTGCATGGGATGTAAAAAGTGCTAGTCCAGAGGTAATTGAGTGGTTTAAACAGATGAAGGATAATGGCATTAAAGTGACGATCATGTCTAATAATAAGGAAGAAAGAGTTAAAATGTTCTCAGAGCCACTGGGTACTCCGTTTGTGTTTAGTGCTAGAAAACCATTAAGACGAGCATTTTTAACAGCTGCAAAACAAATGGAACTTAATAAAGAAGAGATTGTTGTTATTGGTGACCAGCTATTAACAGATGTTTTAGGTGGAAACTCTGCAGGGTTATATACCATACTAGTTGTCCCTATTGTGCAGACAGATGAAAAAATAACACAATTTAACCGTAGAATAGAGCGGAAAATAATGAATTACTTTCGTAGAAAAGGCTTGATTAGTTGGGAGGAATAATGTTGGAATCTATCCATTGTATAGGCTGTGGTGTGGAAATTCAAACTGAAAATCCAGAAGGACTTGGATATACACCTAAATCATCATTAGAAAAAGAAAGTATTCTGTGTAAAAGATGCTTCCGATTGAAGCACTATAATGAAATTCAGGATGTGTCCATTCATGATGATGATTTTCTCAAAATGGTGAGTTCGATTCGGGATCAGAAGGGCCTTGTTGTACATATTATTGATATTTTTGATGTAAATGGTACGTTAATTAAAAGTTTACCTAGAATTGTTGGTAATAACCCTATCATATTAGTTGGAAATAAAATGGATTTATTGCCAAAATCCACGAATCAAAATAAACTAATTCAGTGGTTACGTTCTTCTGCAAAAGAGTATGGACTGAAAGTACAAGATGTCTTCCTAATCTCCTCTGTAAAAGGTAATGGAATTGAGGAGTTAACAAATCAAATTGAAGTATATCGTGAACAGCAAGATGTGTATATTGTAGGTACTACTAATGTAGGAAAGTCTACATTTATAAACCGCCTAATCAAGCAATCTGTTGGTGAGAGTGATGTTATCACTACTTCTTATTTCCCTGGTACAACATTAGGGTTTATTGAGATTCCATTGGATGATCAATCAGCGCTAATTGATACTCCTGGAATTGTTAATCATGAGCAAATTGCTCATTACGTATCAGATAAAGATTTAAAAGTCATTACACCAACGAAAGAAATTAAACCAAGAGTGTATCAGTTAAATGCCCAACAAACATTGTTTTTCGGTGGCTTAGCACGGTTAGACTTTATTAAAGGAGATAGGCAGTCGTTTGTATGTTATTTTTCAAATCAGCTTCCTATTCACCGGACTAAACTAGATAAGGCTGATGAATTATACGAGAGCCATTTAGGAGAGTTATTATCACCACCAGATGATGAATCGATTAAGCTTTTACCGCCGTTTACTACGAGTTCCTATCGAATAAATGGTGAAAAGACAGATATTGTATTTCCTGGATTAGGGTGGGTTACAGTTACCGGTACTTGTACAGTTGTAGCACATAGTCCGAAAGAGGTTGCAGTATCTATTAGAAAGTCCTTGATTTAGGAGGGATAGATTGGAAGGAAAATTAGGTTTAGTTGGATATCCGATTAAACATTCTCTATCTCCATGGATTCATCAAAGGTTTTTAGAAAATACAGAGACAATAGGTACTTATTCTATATTAGAAGTACTAGAAAATGAATTAGAACAAATGGTACAAACTATTAGAAAGAATAGTTATAAAGGGTTTAATGTAACTCTACCCTATAAACAAAAGATAATTCCGTTTCTAGATGAACTAGATCCGCATGCTAAAGAAGTTGGTGCAGTCAATACTGTATTAAATCGCAATGGCAAGCTAATCGGATATAATACAGATGGAATTGGCTACCTCCGCTCATTGACGAATCATTATCCAGCATTTGTTGAGGATAGACAAAAAAATGTTCTTCTACTAGGAGCCGGGGGGGCAGCTAGAGCGATATACTATGCTTTAAACCAGTCGGGGTTTCAGTTTATCGATATCGCAAACCGGACAATAGAAAAGGCTCAATCAATTGCAGATTTAAAAACACCGGTATCGAAAACGAGTGTTCTGACACTCAGCGAAGCGGAAAAGAACTTAGATAAATATGACTTGATCATTCAAACGACGAATGTTGGAATGAAGCCAAATGAAGATGAAGTTCCCATACGACTAGAAAAACTTCAAGAAAATGCGATAGTGAGTGATATTATATATCAACCAATATGGACGAAATTATTAAAAGAAGCTAAATCACGGGGCGCTAGTGTTCACCATGGTCATTCTATGTTGCTATATCAAGCACAATACGCATTTGAGATTTGGTTTGGAAGGTTGCCAATTATAACAAATATGGACATTCAATTAAAACAATTACTAGAAGGGTGATACCATGCTAACAGGTAAGCAAAAACGATTTCTACGCTCAAAAGCACATCATTTAAATGCAATTTTTCAAGTGGGAAAAACAGGAGTCAATGAAAATATGATTGTACAAATAAATGAAGCATTAGAAAAAAGAGAATTAATTAAAGTAAGTATTCTGCAAAACTGTTTAGACGATAAAGATACTGTTGCTGAAGAACTTCAATCTGGGACTGGAGCAGAGATTGTTCAAATCATTGGTAATAACATCGTTTTATATAAGGAATCAGAAGAAAACAAACAGATTGAGTTACCTTAAGGAATAAAAAAAGGGGTCATTTGATGAATCGTATTGGTATTTTAGGTGGAACGTTTGATCCGCCCCATATCGGACATTTAATTATAGCCCAAGAAGTTGCTAGTCAACTTGCGTTAGAACAGGTTTGGTTTATACCGACGTATGAGCCGCCGCATAAAAGTGTTGCTACCGTAAATGTAGATAGCCGAATAAATATGCTTCAATTAGCGTTGGCTAATAATGAGCGATTTAAGTTAAACACAATAGAAATAGAAAGATCAGGGAAATCCTTTACGATTGACACGATGGAATCATTAAAAATATCTAATCCTGAAACAGAGTTTTATTTCATAATCGGAGCAGATATGGTGGAGTATTTACCAAAATGGTACAAAATTGATGAGTTAATTGAAATGGTTCAATTTGTTGGGGTGAAACGCTCGGGGTATAAATTGGAAAGTTCTTATCCCATACAATTAGTGGATATCCCATTAATCGATATTTCATCAACTCTGATTAGAAAAAGAATTCAGCAAAATGAACCGATAAAATACCTTGTTCCGGATTCGATATATACTTATATTAAGGAGCATGGTCTCTATGAAAAAAAATGATGCAATTAATGCAGTTGAGCCTTGTTTAACAAAGCCACGATTTGAACATACGTTACGCGTAGCCGAAACAGCAGTAAAACTGGCAGAAGTACATCATGTATCTTCTGAAAAAGCGGAATTAGCTTCTATTTTTCATGATTATTGCAAATATCGTTCGCTAGATGAAATGAGGAAAATAATCGAAACAAGTTACCTACCGAATGACTTGCTCTTATATCATCATGAATTATGGCATGGACCGGTAGCATCCATCAAGATTGAGGAAGAGTTTGGAATAACAGATGATGAGATTAAATCTGCTATTTATTATCATACAACTGGAAGAGCTAATATGAGTGATTTAGAACTTATTGTATTTATTGCTGATTATATTGAACCAGGAAGAAGCTTTCCAGGATTAGAAGAAGTACGTAATATGGCGAAGCACGATCTGATAAGAACGGCTTGGATGATATCTAGAAATACCATAAATTATTTAATGGAAAAGCAAAATGGGATTTATCCTGATACATTTCATGCATATAATGATTTAACCAGACTTTTACATGGAGGTAGTAAATTTGAAAAATAATCCTTTGGAAATATTAGAACTAGCAGCAGAAGCATGTGATGATAAAAGAGCTGAAGATATAATTGCACTTGATTTAGCCCAAGTTTCTTTAGTAGCTGATTATTTTCTGATTTGTCATGCAACAAATGAACGTCAAGTTCAAGCGATTGCTAGAGCAATTAAAGATAAAATGGAAGAGGAAAATATTTCTGTAAGACGTCTTGAAGGGTTCGATCAAGCAAGATGGGTGTTGGTAGACTTAGGTGATGTAGTTTGCCATGTATTCCATAAGGATGAGAGACAATATTATAATTTGGAGCGTTTATGGGGGGATGCTGCCCATGTTCCGCTTGAGGTGGGTCAGTAACGAATGGCTTATCAATTAATGGCTGGACTTTATGATCAATTTATGGGAGATGCTCCATATGATCAATGGGTTAAATTAACGGAACGAATTATTAAGCAATACGATTTAAAAACACCGCGAATAATTGATTTAGGCTGTGGTACTGGTGAGATTACCATTAAACTGGCTAAAAACTACTCGATAACTGGTATAGACTATTCATCTGATATGTTAACGATTGCTGAGCAAAAAGCGAGTGTGAAGAATCTTAAGATAGACTGGGTTCATCAAGACTTGGTTGACTTAGAAGGTCTGGTAGGATTTGATGTTGCAATTAGTTATTGTGATGTCATCAACTACATCACTAGCATAGAAAGTCTTCAGAAAGTATTTACTAATGTTGCTAAAGCATTGAATGAGAATGGTATACTTGTATTTGATATTCATTCGGTTAAACATGTGGAGGAAGAGTTAGTTGGAAATACATTTTCTGATGTAACAGAAAGTAGTGCTTATATTTGGAATTGCTTTCCTGGAGACCATGAAGGTGAGATGTTCCATGAGCTGACTTTCTTCCAAAAGAATGGGGAAAGTTATTCTAGGTTTGACGAGACTCATCATCAACAAACTTTTGCTGTTCACGTATATAAAGAATTGTTAAATAATGCTGGTTTAGAAATATTAAATATTCATGCAGATTTTTTATTAGAAAATAATTTTTCTGAAAGTAACGCAGAACGAATCTTTATTATTGCACAAAAAAGGACGAGATAATTAACTTATCTTGTCCTATTCTTTTTTTGCCAGGATTTTTTCTTTTAGGTATGATGTAGAACAAAAGGGAAATGAGGTGTGTTCGTTTTGCAGGAAATAATAAAGAAAAATATTATTATTGGATTAATAATTATTGCTGCCATCGTTATCTTTCTTATAGTTCGGGAAGATAATCATGAACAGACAGCAACCTTAATCCCTGTTGAAGCGGATAATGCCATTGAAATAAATAGTATGTCTGATGTAAAGGTAAGCAAAATACTAGTTGATATAAAAGGCGAAGTGAAACAACCAGGTGTTTATGAAATGGATGACAACGCTCGCGTTCAGGATGTCGTGTTGTTGGCGGGTGGCTTTACAAAGGAAGCTGATCAAAACCAGATTAACCTTGCTCAAAAAGTTTTTGATGAAATGATTATCATCGTACCTAAAATGGGCCAGGAAGGTTCGCAGAGTGCGACACAGGCACAAACTAGTAAAATAAGGATTAATTATGCAACTGTTGAAGAGATTCAGAAGTTACCTGGTATAGGTCCCTCTAAAGCGAATGCTATTGTAGAATATCGTGAAGAAAATGGGTATTTTAAAAAAGTAGAAGATTTACTGGAGGTTTCTGGAATAGGTGAGAAAACATTAGAGGCACTTAAAGAAGAAATACAAGTTCCTTAAGTAATTGACGATATATTTAATAGAAAGGTAAACTAGGTTTAAAGAGAGGGGAGTTAAGATAATGGAAAGAATATCATGGAATCAATATTTTATGGCGCAAAGTCAGCTTTTAGCCCTACGAAGTACATGTACAAGACTTATGGTCGGAGCAACAATCGTCCGTGATAAGCGTATTATTGCAGGTGGCTATAATGGTAGTGTATCGGGGAGTGTTCATTGTATCGATGATGAATGTTATGTTATTGATGGTCACTGTGTACGTACTGTTCATGCAGAGGCAAATGCTCTCCTCCAATGTGCTAAGTTTGGAGTGCCAACGGAAAACGCCGATGTTTATGTAACGCATTATCCTTGTTTACAATGTACCAAGCAACTAATTCAAAGTGGCATAAAGAATGTCTATTATGCAGAGGATTATAAAAATCACCCATATGCTGTCCAGTTATTTAAAGAAGCGGGAGTAAGGACAGAAAAAGTGGAATTAGATTATTTATCATTTGATTTAAATTATAAAGAAAAATCTCAATTAATTAAGGAACTATTAGAAATGGTAGATGAGAACGATTCAAGAGAATTCACTTCTCTCAAAGAGAAGGCTACTGAACTATTTAAATTATAGAGGCCAAACAATGAAAGGCTACTGGTATATTCCTGCTCTCTCTGTAGTTTGCAGTGGATTAACGATTGTATTTGATTCCATTTTGTTTTTTGTTGTTTTAGTATGTTGGCTCAGTTATTTATATAAATCTAGACGGTTAGAGAAGTTAGTTATCCTTATTTCTCTAGCCTCTTATCTATTTTTTCTTCTATATATCCCTCCCATCCAACTACTAAATATTAATCATGCCCCTCAAGAAATGAATCTAATAGGTGAAATAATAAGTCCTATTTCTTTATCCGAAACCCTATTACGGTTTGATATTCAAGAGGTTGAAACTAAGCATAAAATCCGAGTATCCGTGTTTAGCCCAAACAACAGTCATTCTGCGCTTACAACTATTCAATCTGGTGCAATGTGTAATTTCCAGGGGGAAATAACGATACCTGACGGAAGTGGAAATCCAGGACAGTTTGATTATCAAAAGTACTTAGCTTCAATGGGGATTTATTACGAAATGATTTCTACTTTGGATGAGATTACTTGTTCAGAAGAAAACAAGATAAACTGGATTTATCAGGTGAGAGGATTGATCAAAGGTCATATTTCTGAACAAATTTCTTTGGTAACTAGCGGGTGGATTAATGCATTAGTACTAGGGGATGATAGCCAGATTGATGATCAAACAACAGAATTATTTCAGAGGTGGGGATTGTCACATTTATTAGCAATTTCGGGTCTTCATATCGGGCTAGTTGTTGGGCTTCTCTATTTATCAACTGTTAGGATTGGATTATTTACTAAAGAAAAGGCTCAGTTATTAATTCTCATGTTCTTACCGGTGTATGCGGTTCTTGCTGGCGGTGCTCCATCCGTCTGGCGAGCGAGCTTAATGGTGATAATTGTAATTCTAATCCAGAAATTAAAAGTTAAGCTAACCGTAACAGACATAATCAGTATTACTTGCTTAGCTCTAATAATGGCAGATCCTTATATTATTTATCAGATAGGGTTTCAATTATCATTTATTGTAACGTTTGGGATTATTTTATCTAAACAATGGCTTTTGGAAGGAAATCTACTTACACAAATGTTAAAGTTAAGTTTTATTTCACAGTTTATGATCATGCCATTACAATTCCTCTATTTTTATCATCTAAACCCACTATCGGTTCTCCTCAATGTTATTGTTGTACCGTATTTTACATTTTTTGTTATCCCACTCATGTTTGTTTTAGTAATTATTGCACCATTACGATTCATACAAGAACCTTTGGACATACTTTTTTCTGTCATCCATGAGAATATTTTTGTTGGTTTTATTGAAATAGTGGATCAAATAGCCTATTTTCCCTGGTATACCGGTAGCTTTCCCCTCCTAACTATCATCATCTATTATGCTTTATTAATAGCCATGATGGGGATGATTCAGAATGGAAGATTAAGACAAGCTTTTATATATGGTATTTCCATAACTCTGTTGTTACTGATATTAGTGATAAGGCCATATTTATCAAGCTATGGCAGTGTAACTATGCTCGATATAGGACAAGGAGATGCCATAGTAATTGAGCTGCCATTTCGAAAAGGGGTATTTTTGGTTGATGCGGGTGCTAAGGTAGGATTTGGAGAGCAGGAGTTATCAGATGCTAATTATAGAAGAATTATCAAACCTTTTCTCCAATATAAGGGTATACAGAAGATTGACGCGATATTCATTAGTCATGAGGATGGTGATCATGCTGGAAGTGTGCATCACATCTTGGAAGATTTTTTTGTGGAAAATATAGTTGTAAGTGAGTATTTCCAACTTGATGAAGATTTGTTACATGCGAATACTAAGAGTAAATTAATAAGGGTAAAAGCAGGACAAACCCTTGATATAAAAGGAAAGAGGTTTACTATTCTTTCTCCCCGGGTAGATAAAAAGGGCAGTAACGAAAATTCACTTGTTTTTCTTTCGGAGTTTGGGAAACAGAATTGGTTATTTACAGGTGATATCGATAAAGAGACAGAGCGTCAAATTCTTCAAACGTTCCCCGAATTAAACATTGACATCTTGAAGGTTGCGCATCATGGAAGTAACACATCCTCAGATTCATTATTTATCTCAAAAACTCAACCAAACTATGCTTTAATTTCTGTTGGCAAAAATAATCGGTATGGTCATCCCTCAACTGATGTACTGGAATTATTGAAAAAACAAAAAGTTAAAACGTTGAGAACAGATGAGTCAGGAGCAATTACATATCGATTTACTAAAAATAGTGGAACTTTTTATTTATTCAAGCCATAGTCTATAAATAGACCTAGTAAAAAAGCAAAAGAGACCGGAAATTTTACCAGTCTCTTTTGCCTGCACCACACTTATGTACTTAAGAACCAATTACACTAATTGTTACACCTATAAAGAATATTAAAAGAAAGAAAACTAAAGAAAATCCGAACCCTTTAATGGAGTCTACAACATCGTTATTTTTTGATTGCGGATTCTTTTCAAATTCATTCATAGCTAACCCTCCCATATCAACCTTTAGTATAAATTAAATACATAAAAAAATCCACCAATGATACAAAAATGTCATAAATAGATTATGCATAACCAAAATTAGAAAGACTTGACAACTATACTTTTGGCTAGAAGGGTCATGCTATAAATAAAGGAAAACATCGCTTAACATATTGTTCCTAGGGCATTATGTTAAACGTTCATATAGATAGGGAGGGAAATTCTTATCCCAAATTTCCCTCTCGGTTTTTCTTGCTATTCACTCAACAACGGATTACCATAAAATATATACCTATTGTGGAGTGAAGAGCATGATTTATACAGAGGCAGTAAAACAATTAAAGAAAAATATCCCAGAAGTCATTTTATTATATGGTTCTGAAAATTATTTTATCCAGAAAATCAAGGATTTATTGGTTAAAAATGTTTTAGACGAGGAAGAGAACTTATCTACATATGATTTAACGGAAACGTCTATCCAAGAAGTAATCGCAGATGTAGAGACGTATCCTTTCTTTGGTGAAAGGAAGTTAGTGATTGCTACAAATGCAGTCTTTCTAAAAGCTAAATCAGACAAGTTGTCATTTGAACATCAACTGCCTGTATTAGAGCAATACTTGCAAAAACCTGTAGATTATACGGTTCTTGTTCTTATTGCGCCGTACGAAAAGATTGATGATCGAAAAAAAATCAGTAAGCAACTGAAAGAAAAAGGGCTTGTAGCGGAATGTAATCCAGTTAAAGAATACGAACTGAAGAATTGGATTATGAATTTAGCAAAGCAGCTGAACATTTCAATTGCAGATGAGGCTTTTCCTATATTCGAGAATGAACTTTCCACAGATCTAAAGATTATTGAAAGTGAGTTAGAGAAAATATCTTTTTATGTTGGAGAAGGCGGTACTGTAACAAGACAGGTTGCTGAAGAGTTGGTATCTCATACGATTAGTAGTTCGGGCATTAGATTAGTGGATGCAGTGATGGATGGTGACTTGGCAAAAGCTATTTCTATCTATAAGGATTTAGAGAAAATGAAGGAAGAACCAATAGCATTGATTGGGCTGTTAGCTTTTCAATTCCGAACTATCTTACGTGTCAAGTTACTGAAGCAAAAAGGTTATAGTTCTGGTCAAATGCAAAAACAATTAGGTGTTCACCCGTATGTTATTAAGATTGCGTTAAGTCGTGAAATAAAGCTTCCCGTTAAGAGATTGGAATATATTATGGATCAACTTACGGAAACGGATGCGATGATTAAGCAGGGGAAAATGGAAAAAGAATTGGCATTTGAGTTACTACTTTTTAATCTAATAAAGCAATAAAAAAACGATCCTGTTAAAGGGATCGTTTTTTCAATTAGGCACCAAGTCCGTTAACTCTTTTAGTTAAACGACTCTTTTGACGAGTACCTGCATTTTTATGGATAAGACCTTTTTGTACAGCTTTATCAATTTTCTTGATCGTAGCAGTTAATGCAGTTTTTGCATTTTCAACATCATTTGCTTCAACAAATTTTTCAACTAGCTTTATTTGTGAACGCATTTCAGATTTGTCTGATTGGTTTTGAGCACGCTTTTTATTGTTTACATCAACACGTTTAATTGCGGATTTAATATTAGCCATTATTTCACCTCCTAGAAACACAAACGTTCATTACACTGAACAAGAGACATTGTACCAAAGTTAGCGCTTGTTTTCAATAAGAAAATTATTTTGAGCTAATAGAAAAATTTACATTACTTTCCTTATCTATTAAAGAAATGACTAATGTAGTGAATGCTCTTTTTATGTAATATTGTATGTTTTTACTGAAAATGTTAAGGCTAATGCTATAGATTTGTGAGATTTTAAGATGCCAGAAAGGATGCGTTTTATTTTGGATATGAAGGAAATGAACGAGAACCAATTGCAGGTTCGTACTGATTTAGCCGTAGAAGCAAAAGATATGTATGTTGAAAAAGAAACACCACCTGAAGATCAAATAAAAGGTGTACAGCTCAAGGATCGAGAGGAAGATGGAATCAAGATCTCTTATGTTGAAATCGATCAGGAAGGTGCAGAATTATTAGGTAAAAAACCAGGATCTTATGTAACCATCTATGCTGATGGTGTGAAAAAACAAGATACAAAGCGCCAAGAAAATGCCGCGAAAATTTTAGCGCGGGAAATAGAGAACTTATTAGAGAAAAATAATATTAAGAAGGATGCAACTGGACTTGTTGTTGGCCTTGGAAATTGGAATGTGACACCAGATGCCCTTGGGCCTATGACAGTTGAGAAGGTATTGGTAACTAGTCACTTGTTTAAGCTTGAACATCAATCTGTGTCTGAAGGATATAGACCAGTGGGAGCGGTAACTCCTGGCGTAATGGGTGTCACGGGGATTGAAACGAGCAATATTATCTTTGGAATTGTGGAAAAGTTTAAGCCTGATTTTGTCATTGCAATTGATGCTTTAGCTTCGAGGTCGATTGAAAGAGTTAATGAAACGATTCAACTTTCAGATTCGGGAATTCACCCTGGTTCAGGTGTTGGAAATAAGCGTAAGGAACTAAGTAAAGAATCCCTTGGTGTACCTGTTCTTGCTATCGGTGTACCAACTGTAGTAGATGCTGTAACAATAACAAGCGATACCATTGATTATATTCTTAAACATTTCGGTAGGGAATGGCGTGAAAAGGACCGTCCTTCGAAAGCATTAGCCCCGGCAAATATGAATTTTGGTGGGAAGAAATATACGGAGGAAGACATGCCGGATGCCGAAAAGAGACAAACATTCTTAGGTATAGTAGGTAATCTATCAGATGAGGAAAAAAGAAAGCTTATTTCGGAGGTGTTGACCCCTACCGGCTATAATATGATGGTTACACCAAAGGAAGTAGATGGTTTTATGGTAGATATGTCACATGTACTAGCGAATGGCATTAATGCTGCATTACACGAAGCAGTAGATGTAGATAATTTTGCTTCGTACTCCAGATAACTAAGGAATAAATCTATTAAATTTTGTGAAAAATGAGAGTATCGGTTCTACCTTCCGATAATTCGTCATAGATTTTACTATAGACGAACTAGGAAGGTGGAACATTATGGTCGGACCTCATCATTATAAGAATAAACGCATTTATTTTTTATTGAAGAAAAGTGCCTTATATTTAATAAGTATTCTATTATTATTTTTATTCATTGGAATTTTCACTTCAATATCACCCGCTCTGCGCCTATCGTCTAACACATTGACGAACTGGACTAGTGAAATAGAGAGTTCGACATTTATGTATTTGTTAGGGTTGGAAAACCGTGTATTTATGGAAGGACTTCCGCCAGATACAGAAATGCCTAAATTGTCTTCAACGCTTTTTCAAATTGCTACAAGTATTAAACCGGATGATCCTAGAAGTTTATTGGGTAATGAACTACCAGGCTTCTCGATTTATGATAGTGAAATTTTTATAGCTGGTGAGGGAACAAATTACACAAATCTGCCGATAGAATCTTCACCACCACTTGAAGAAGTGCTAAAAGAGCGTGAGGCAGTAGTAGATGAAGAAGTTGACAAGGATGAATCAAAAACACCAGATGAAGACATGCCTTCTACAGGAGATAAAAAAGTTGTGTTTGTCTATAACACTCATAACTACGAGTCGTTTTTACCACATCTCCCGGATGTAACTAATCCCAATCTTGCTCAACATAGTGAAGTTAATATTTCGTTGGTTAGTGAGCGCTTCTCCAAGACGTTGGATCAATATGGTATTGGTAACGTGCTTGATAAGACAGATACTATGAAGTTGCTTGATGAAAAGAACATGGAATATTGGCAATCCTACGATGCGATTCGTAATAATGTTCAAGAAGTATTTTCAAATAATAATAATATTCAATATGTATTTGATTTTCATAGGGATTCACAAAGAAAATCTATAACTACTAAAGTTATTGAAGGTAAATCATACGCAAAAATTGCTTTTGTTATTGGTGGAGAAAATAAAAATTATGAAAAAAACCTCGAAATAGCCAGCAAGCTTCATAAATTCATGCAGGAAAAATACCCAGGCCTAAGCAGGGGTGTACTACCACCTAAGAAAGGAACGGGTACAGATGGGGTATTTAACCAAGATTTACATGAAAATGCCCTAACAGTTGAAATTGGTGGTGTTGATAATAATCTTGAGGAATTATATCGTTCAGCGGAAGCCTTGGCAGAAGTATTTAGTGAGTTTTACTGGGATGCCGAAAAGGTAAGTTCCGATTAAAGGGAGGTTCTAGAAATGTTTAAATTTGTATCTGTGATGCTGCTGTTAGTTATATGTTTCTTAGTTGGGGCAATCGTAGGGATTGACTATAATGGTAAGGCCGTGGAATCTATAAAACCTACTGCCATACAAGAAGTAACGGAAACGCAAGCACAGGTTCAACAAACGGTTAATGAAACTGTACAAGAACCTGAGGTTGTAAATCAACAAGTAGTTGCACAAGAACTTTCCAATTCTAATCCGGATCACTTAAGCCAAAAAACAGCATCCTTTCTGGAAGTAATCGTACAAGGGTTTTATGATCTAATAGTTCAAATTCTATATCAAATTTCTCAATTGTTTTTCTAACAAATGAGGGGGTTGGGACATAACTAAAATCAAATGAATTAAAAATGAGAACAATCACCATATTAGCCCCGGAAATATACGGAGACTCCTGTGGGAGGATAGGCATCGGTGAGACCCCGCAAGAGCGATAGCTCTGAGGAGGCTCACCAGCCGCCCACGGAAAGCGCAGTATATTTCCGGGGCGGGGTATGTGCACTAATAATGATGTTCGGATTTAACCTTAATAGAATTACTTTTGTCCCAGTCTCTAAATTTTAATTGAAGATACTCAGATTTGAGCGATGATTTTATTTTTATGCCTCGTATGAACAACTCTTTCTTGAAACTATAGGTTCCAATTGCTATAATCATCCTAGCAATCATCGAATTTTTACTATAGTAAGTATTAAATTTGTACTTTTACTGTTTAATGGTAAAGGCAATAGGAGTGAACACCACGTATGGCAAGAAAACAAGAAAATGTACGTAATTTTTCTATCATAGCCCATATTGACCACGGTAAGTCTACGCTGGCTGACCGTATTTTGGAAAATACACAAACTGTTACAAAACGTGAAATGAAAGAACAATTGCTTGATGCAATGGATTTAGAAAGAGAACGCGGAATTACAATTAAATTAAACGCAGTACAGCTACATTATAAGAGTAAAAGTGGAGAGGATTATACATTTCACTTAATCGATACACCAGGACATGTCGATTTTACATATGAAGTATCTAGAAGTCTTGCAGCTTGTGAAGGTGCTATTTTAGTTGTAGATGCAGCACAAGGAATTGAGGCACAAACTTTAGCTAACGTTTATTTGGCATTAGATAATGATTTGGAAATCATACCTGTTATTAATAAGATTGATTTACCTAGTGCTGATCCAGAGCGAGTGAAAAAAGAATTAGAAGAAGTTATCGGCATTAATCCGGATGATGTTATATTAGCATCAGCTAAAGCGAATATAGGTATTGAAGATATCCTAGAAAGAATAACAGAGGCTGTCCCTCCACCTGTAGGTAACCCCGATGAACCGTTAAAGGCATTGATCTTTGATTCATTATATGATTCGTACCGTGGCGTAATTGCATATGTCTGCATTAAGGAAGGCTCTGTTAAGGTTGGCGATAGGATTAAAATGATGGCCAATGGTAAAGAGTTTGAGGTTAATGAAGTTGGCGTATTTACTCCAAAGCCATTACCGCTTAAAGAGTTAAATGTAGGAGATGTTGGATATATAACCGCATCGATTAAAAATGTTGGTGATACAAGTGTAGGAGACACGATAACCCTAGCTAATAATCCAGCGGTTGAACCACTGCCAGGCTATAGAAGATTAAATCCGATGGTATATTGTGGTCTTTATCCAGTCGACTCTAATAAATATAATGATTTACGTGAAGCACTAGAACGGTTAGAATTGAATGATTCAGCTTTACAATATGAAGCAGAAACTTCACAGGCATTAGGATTTGGATTCCGCTGTGGCTTTTTAGGTCTGTTACATATGGAAATAATCCAAGAACGGATTGAGCGTGAATTTAAGATTGATTTAATCACAACTGCACCTAGTGTAATTTATGAAGTAGAACAAACAGATGGAGAAGCAATCATTATCGATAACCCGTCGATGATGCCCGATCCTCAAAAGATACAAGAGGTTCGTGAACCATTTGTAAAAGCAACGATTATGGTGCCGAATGAGTACGTTGGAGCAGTAATGGAAATTGCCCAGAAGAAACGTGGACAATTCATTGATATGGAATACTTGGATGACATACGTGTAAATGTAATCTATCATATTCCATTATCTGAAATTGTATATGACTTCTTTGACCAATTAAAATCAAATACAAAAGGTTATGCCTCCTTCGATTATGAATTACTAGGTTACCGACCATCTAAGCTTGTGAAAATGGATATTTTACTTAATGCTGAGACAATTGATGCTTTATCATTCATCGTACATAGGGATTTTGCTTATGAACGTGGAAAACAAATCGTAGAAAAGCTAAAAGAATTAATTCCTAGACAACAATTTGAGGTGCCGATACAAGCAGCTATTGGTAATAAAATTGTAGCTAGATCTACAATTAAAGCAATGCGTAAAAATGTTCTAGCGAAATGTTATGGTGGAGATATTTCACGTAAAAGAAAACTACTTGAGAAACAAAAAGAAGGTAAGAAGCGGATGAAAATGGTTGGATCTGTTGAAGTTCCGCAAGAAGCATTCATGGCAGTGTTGAAAATGGATGATGAATAGTGAAGGAGAACGGAAGAACTTTTTAGAAGTTTTTCCTTTTCTTTTTTAGAAATGGGTTCTATCACGATCCACAGCCACTTTCATTTCAACCAATATAACAAAGTTTATGACTTACTTAAGAAAAACAATTAGAAGGCATACTATTAAAGTATTAGTTAGGAGATACGACTTATGATTCAGTCTGTATATATTCATATTCCGTTTTGCCAGCATATTTGTCATTATTGTGATTTTACGAAGTTCTTTTATAATGAGCAGTTGGCTACGGAGTATTTAGAGGCGTTATCCAATGAGGTCAATGTGCAGGTTTCAGGGGAAAAGAATCCTGTGAAGACAATTTTTATTGGAGGAGGTACGCCAACAGCCTTAACGCATTTACAATTAAAAAAGCTCCTTTCTTTAATTTCGGATAAATTTGATGTGTGGAATTGCGAGGAATACACAATCGAAGCGAACCCAGGTGACTTCGATGAAGAGAAGGCTAAGCTATTAAGAGAATATGGTATTAATCGTGTCTCGTTAGGTGTACAAGTCTTTGATGATGTAATGTTAAAGGAGTTAGGCAGAGCACATCGAATAGAGGATGTATATAAAACTGTTGACCTATTAAAACAACAAGGACTAAATAATATTAGTTTGGACATGATTTATTCTTTACCAAACCAAACTGCGGAACACTTTGAGCGTACAGTGAAAGAAGCACTTTCTTTTGATTTACCTCATTATTCGGCGTACTCCTTGCAAATCGAACCTAAAACAATTTTCTATAACCGATATAAAAAGGGGAAACTCCACCGTCCTGCACAAGAAGAAGAAGTTAAAATGTATGAGATCTTAAAGAAGAATATGAAACAAGCCGGTTTGAAACAATATGAAATTAGTAATTTTGCTAAGCCTGGATTTGAAAGTAAGCATAATTTAACCTATTGGAACAATGATTATTACTATGGATTTGGTGCTGGGGCGAGTGGATACCTACCTGGAAAAAGAACACAAAATATCCGACCATTACCAGCCTATATCAAACAGGCAATGGATGATGGAAAACCAGTATTAAGAATCGACACAATAGGATTAAAAGAGAAAATTGAGGAAGAATTATTTTTAGGATTACGTAAACTTAGTGGGATAAACAAAAATGACTTTCAATCCAAATTTGGATTTTCTCATGATTTACTCTATTCAAATGAGATAATGCATCTTAAGCAAAAAGGATGGTTAATAGAAGATGTTGAAACAATTCATCTGACTGAGGAAGGTATCCTCTTTGGAAATGAAGCATTTGAATATTTTCTTTTAGAAGACAACGATTTAGAGGCAATTGCATTGACAAAAAAATAAGGATTTGATAATTTATTATTAGAATTAGCACTCAAGTAATGAGAGTGCTAACAGAGGTGATCATTAAATGTTATCAGATAGGCAATTAATGATTTTGCAAGTTATAATTGATGATTTTATTGAATCGGCTCACCCAGTTGGATCACGTGCTATTTCAAAAAAAGATGAAATATCTCTTAGTGCTGCATCCATACGTAATGTGATGTCTGACCTAGAAGAAATGGGTTATATCGAGAAAACTCATTCTTCTTCAGGTCGTGTACCTTCAGAGAAAGGTTATCGTTATTACGTAGATAATGTCATTGCACCGACAGTTGGGAAAAGCAATCTATATCTTATGAAAGATTTAATACGGGATGAATTTGTTGATTTTGAAAAGCTCGTTCAAAAATCTGCTGAGGTGTTATCTGATTTAACCAATTATACTTCCATCATTTTAGGTCCAGAGGTTTTTGAGACTAAAGTAAAACAACTGCAAATTGTGTCAATTTCAGAGTATTCAGCTGTTGCAATCCTTGTAACAGACTCAGGTCATGTGGAGCATCGTTCATTCACTATTCCAGCTGAGATTAGTGCCTCCGATTTAGAAAAAATCGTCAATATACTAAATGAACGACTAAAAGGAGTTTCCCTTGCCCAGCTTCCTGAAGTAATCACAACAGAAGTAATATCTTTAATGCGAATCTATGTACGAGATTTCGAAAAATCCTTTAAATATCTTCAATCGGCGTTCTTTCAGGATCAACCAGTCAAGTTATATATTGGTGGTAAGACTAACCTGTTAGCACAACCGGAGTTTAATGATATTAACAAGGTTCGTTCATTCTATCAGATGATGGAGAATGAAGACCGGGTTGTGAACTTACTTAAAACACCCCAACATGGTATAAAAGTGACGATTGGGAATGAGAATGAGTTCGATGAGATAAAGGACTTTAGTCTAATTACTGCGTCTTATCAATTAGGCGCGGAACAAATGGGTACAATTGCATTATTAGGACCTACTCGTATGGAATATCGAAAAGTTATTACATTACTGAATGCTTTATCAAATGAAATGACAGATGCATTGTACTTATGGTATAAAAACAACGGATAGTATAGTAAAAAAATGGAAAGCTTTATGCATGTAATGTATTTTGGAGGTGCCCGACTTGGAAGAAAAGGACGTTACAGGTAACGAAGAAGAAGTTATCTTAGAAGAAGAACAGGATAATGTTCAAGAAAGTTCTAATGATTCTAATCAAGTAAACGAAGAAGAAACATCTGAAGTAACCAATGAAATTGAGGCAGAATTGGATAGCCTACAAAAGGAAAAAGAAGAGTTATATCAGAGATTATTAAGGACACAAGCTGAATTTGATAACTTCAAAAAGCGTTCGCTAAAGGAAAGAGAAGCAGAACGTAAGTACAAAGCACAAGATGTAGTGACAGACTTATTACCTGCAATTGATAACTTTGAGCGTGCCTTACAAGTGGAGGCAACAGATGCTAACAAAGGTCTTTTAGATGGGATTTCAATGGTTTATAGACAAATTGTTGATGCACTCAAAACGCATCATGTTGAGCCAATTGAATCTGTTGGACAAGAATTTGATCCTAATATTCATCAGGCAGTAATGCAGGTAGAAGATGATAATTTTGATGCAAATGTTGTTGTAGAAGAATTGCAAAAAGGATATATGATTAAAGATCGTGTTATCCGTCCAGCTATGGTGAAAGTAAATAAATAAACAGACGTAGATTCAAGGAGGAAATAAAACTATGAGTAAAATAATTGGAATTGACTTAGGTACAACAAACTCATGTGTTGCAGTTATGGAAGGTGGAGAAGCGGTTGTAATCCCTAATCCAGAGGGGAATCGCACTACGCCATCAGTTGTAGCTTTTAAAAACGGTGAAAGACAAGTTGGGGAAGTAGCAAAGCGTCAAGCGATTACAAACCCAAATACGATCCAATCAATTAAGCGTCATATGGGTACAGATTACAAAGAGACTATTGAAGATAAAGATTATACTCCACAAGAAGTATCAGCTATTATTCTTCAACACCTAAAATCATACGCTGAAGATTATATTGGTGAAAAAGTAGAAAAAGCGGTAATTACGGTACCTGCATACTTTAATGATGCAGAACGCCAAGCAACAAAAGACGCAGGTCGTATAGCAGGTCTTGAAGTAGAACGTATTATTAACGAGCCTACTGCTGCAGCACTTGCATACGGCATTGAAAAGTCAAATGAAGACCAAACAATCTTAGTTTATGACCTTGGTGGAGGTACTTTCGACGTATCCATCCTTGATATCGGCGATGGGACATTTGAAGTTATTTCAACAGCTGGTGATAATCGCCTAGGTGGAGATGACTTTGATGATGTTATTATTGAACATTTAGTAGCAGAGTTTAAAAAGGAAAATGGAATTGATCTTTCTAAGGATAAAATGGCGATGCAACGTCTAAAAGATGCCGCTGAGAAAGCGAAGAAAGACTTATCAGGTGTTTCACAAACTCAAGTGTCGTTACCATTTATTACGGCTGGAGAAGCTGGACCATTACATTTAGAAATGAACTTAACACGTGCTAAGTTTGAAGAACTATCTTCTGATCTAGTAGAGCGTACGATGGTACCAACTCGCAAGGCGTTACGTGATGCAGATTTAACTGCTAGTGATATTGATAAAGTTATTTTAGTAGGTGGATCCACACGTATTCCTGCTGTTCAAGAAGCAATTAAACGTGAAATTGGTAAAGACCCATCTAAAGGTGTAAACCCTGATGAAGTTGTAGCACTTGGCGCTGCTATCCAAGGTGGAGTATTACAAGGTGATGTGAAAGACGTTGTTTTACTAGATGTTACACCACTTTCATTAGGTATTGAAACAATGGGCGGAGTATTTACAAAACTAATTGAGAGAAATACGACTATCCCTACTAGTCATTCTCAAGTTTTCTCTACAGCTGCAGATAATCAGACAGCAGTGGATATTCATGTACTTCAAGGAGAACGTGAAATGGCACAAGATAATAAGACACTTGGCCGTTTCCAATTAGCTGATATCCCACCAGCACCAAGAGGAGTACCACAAATTGAGGTTTCTTTCGATATTGACGCTAATGGTATTGTTAACGTACGAGCGAAAGATATGGGTACGAACAAAGAGCAATCAATTACAATCAAATCTTCTTCTGGTCTATCTGATGAAGAAGTAGATCGCATGGTAAAAGAAGCAGAAGAAAATGCAGATGCAGATAAAAAACGCCGTGAAGAAGTAGAATTACGCAATGAATCAGACCAACTAATCTTCACTACGGATAAAACATTAAAAGATTTAGCTGACAAAGTGTCTGATGAAGAAAAACAAAAGGCAGAAGCAGCTAAAGAAGAGTTGAAGAAATCATTAGAAGGTACTGACCTTGACGATATCAAGGCTAAAAAAGAAACTCTACAAGAACAAGTACAACAATTATCCGTTAAACTTTATGAGCAAATGGCACAACAGAATCAAGCTGGTCAGGAACAAGCTGAACCAAACTCAGCAGAAGACGTTGTAGATGCAGATTACCAAGAAGTGGATGACGAAGATAAAAAATAAGTAAATATAGGTAATAAAAAAGTCAAAGTCAGGACCTTCTTGGCTTTGACTTTTTGGCTTGGTGGTTCTCAGTAGAAGAAAGCAAATCTGGTATCTTCTCGGAGCAGCCAGTATTCACGTAGACTCCTTGAAAAAGAAAACCACTTTTTCTGCGTGCGATGAGTCGCTTTCGAAGCATTCCTTGTCCTGCGGGAGGATAGGCATAGGTGAGACCCCGGAGTGCGTTTGCACGAGGAGGCTCACCAGCCGCCCGCGGAAAGCGAAGTGTATACTGGCTGCGGACTAACTATTAAAAACAAAATCTAAGAAATCAACCTTTCTCTATAAAAGAAAAACAACGGTGAACCATTTGCCAGTGTATTATTGTTAATGTTATGATTTACTCTATGTGAAAGTGATTCGGGAGAGTGATACAGAGTGTCGAAACGAGATTATTATGAAGTTTTGGGTGTCGATAAAGGTGCATCCAAAGAAGAAGTTAAAAAAGCATATCGCAAATTGGCTCGGGAATATCATCCAGATGTAAATAAAGAGCCTGATGCAGCTGATAAATTTAAAGAAGTAAAAGAAGCCTATGAAACACTATCCAATGAACAAAAGCGGGCACAATATGATCAATTTGGTCATGCAGGAATGAATGGTGGCCAAGGTTTCGGAGGATTTGGTGGTGGAGCACAAGACTTCGGTGGCTTTGGTGATATATTTGATATGTTCTTTGGTGGTGGAGGTGGTCGAAGAAGAGACCCTAACGCACCACAACAAGGTGCAGATCTACAATATACAATGGTTCTTGACTTTGAAGAAGCAATCTTCGGTAAAGAAGCAGATATTACGATACCTAAAGATGAAGAGTGTAATACTTGTCACGGCTCTGGAGCTAAGCCTGGTACTAAACCAGAAACATGTACACACTGCCATGGCTTGGGACAATTAAATACTGAACAAAACACACCTTTTGGTCGTGTTGTAAACCGTCGAGTTTGTCATTACTGTAGTGGTTCTGGAAAAATGATTACAGACAAATGTACAACATGTAGTGGAAAAGGAACCGTTAAAAAGAATAAGAAAATCCATATCAATATTCCGGCTGGAATTGATGAAGGTCAACAAATTCGTGTTGCGGGTAAAGGTGAACCAGGTAAGAATGGTGGTCCTGCTGGTGACTTATATGTTGTCATTCAAGTTCGTAATCATGAGTTCTTTACTAGAGAAGGAGATCACATCTTCTGTGAATTGCCTCTAAACTTTACACAGGCTGCTCTCGGTGATGAAGTAGAGGTACCGACAGTTCATGGTAAAGTTAAACTTAAAATACCTGCAGGAACACAAACTGGAAAAGTATTTCGCCTGAAAGGAAAAGGCGCACCAAATGTCAGAGGGTATGGTCAAGGCGATCAACATATTAAAGTTCGTATTGTAACACCAACAAAGTTAACGGACCGCCAAAAGGAATTGCTACGTGAATTTAATGACATTGCTGGTTATGAGAAAACAGAAGAACAAGATGACTCTCTATTCCAGAAGTTTAAAAGAGCATTTAAAGGGGATTAAGGGTTACACCTAATTCCCAATACATAACTAATTATCCGATCAGGAACAATAGACAATAACATAAATGGAAAAGAGTGAGATTCATTTGAAATGGTCAGAAATGTGTATTCATACAACTAATGAAGCGATTGAACCGATTTCAAATATACTACATGAATTAGGTGCTAGTGGTGTTGTTATTGAAGACCCGTTAGATTTGGTAGTTGAAAAGGATGCTATGTTTGGAGAAATATTCGAACTAGATGCCAAAGATTATCCTGAAGAAGGGGTTTATATTAAGGCTTATTTGCCATTTAACAGTTTTCTTGGTGAAACTGTAGAAGAAATTAAACAAGCAATAAATAATTTAATCATGTTTGATATTGATTTGGGGCCAAATCAAATTTCCTTAAGTGAAGTCAATGAAGAAGATTGGGCAACAGCATGGAAAAAATATTATAAACCAGTACAGATTTCGGATAAGATTACTATAACTCCAACTTGGGAAGAATACACACCTAAATCTAGTAATGAAATCGTTATTGAATTGGATCCTGGTATGGCATTTGGTACGGGAACTCATCCAACCACTGTTTTAAGTATTCGCGCATTAGAGAAGTATATAAGTGGTCAGGAGACGGTAATTGATGTTGGATGTGGATCAGGAGTTCTTAGTATTGCATCAGCATTACTCGGGGCAGAGGAAATATATGCCTATGATTTGGATGAAATAGCAGTTAAGAGCACACAGTTAAATGCTAAAGTAAATAAAGTCAATCCATCTATTCACACAAAACAAAATAATTTACTTAATAATGTGGATATAAAAGCTGATATTATAGTTTCCAATATTCTAGCAGAAATCATTGTTCGATTTATTAAAGAAGCATGGGAAAATCTTGTTGACGGCGGCTACTTCATTACATCAGGTATTATTCAAGCAAAACAACAAATTGTATTAGATCAGCTTGAAGAACAAGGTTTTGAAATTATTGAAATCAATGAGTTAGAAGATTGGGTTTCTGTAGTAGCAAAGAAAAAGTAGGTGCATGTGATGCAGAGATATTTTATCCCAGAGGAAAATTGGAATAATGATATGGTAGTTATTGATGGAGACGATGCTCATCACATTATACGAGTGATGCGAATGCAAATCGATGATAAAATTATTTGTAACCCACCTCATTCTAAAGCAGCAATATGTAAAATTAAACAGATTGGTAATGACACTGTTAGTGCTGAGGTTGTAGAATGGATGGAAAAGGATGCAGAGCTTCCAGTTCAAGTCACTATTGCACAAGGATTACCTAAGGGTGATAAGATGGATTGGATTTTGCAAAAAGGGACTGAACTGGGTGCATCAGCATTTATTCCCTTTCAGTCTGATCGTTCTGTTGTTAAATGGGACGCAAAAAAAGCAGAAAAAAAATTGATGCGCTATGCAAAAATTGTAAAAGAAGCAAGTGAGCAAACCCATCGCAACCAATTACCAGAAATTAAACCAGCAATGAGTTTAAAACAGTTAATTGAAGAGAGTACTACATATCAAGTACGGCTAATTGCGTATGAGGAAGAAGCCAAAACCGCATCTTTCCAGTCTTTTGCAAACATCGTTAGTAAACTAAAAGCAGGAGATAAGATTCTTATATGTATAGGGCCAGAAGGTGGCTTCTCTCCCGTAGAAGTAGATTCATTAAAAGAACATAGCTTTTTGCCAGTCCGTTTAGGTCCAAGAATATTAAGGACTGAAACAGCGGCTCTATATGCACTTGCTAGTATTTCGTATCACTTGGAAGAATTGGAGGGCTTGTAATGCCAACAGTTGCATTTCACACATTAGGTTGTAAAGTAAATCATTATGAAACAGAAGGTATTTGGCGCATGTTCATGGAACAGGGGTATGAACGTGTGGATTTTGACCATGATTCCGATGTCTATGTAATCAATACATGTACAGTAACAAATTCTGGTGACAAGAAGAGTAGACAAACAATAAGAAGAGCTGTACGTAAAAATCCGGATGCGATAGTTTGTGTTACAGGTTGTTACGCGCAAACGTCTCCTGGTGAGATTCTTGAAATACCTGGGGTAGACGTAGTTGTCGGAACCCAAGACCGGAAGAACATGATTAAATACATTGAAAACCATAAGACAACGAGAGAACCGGTTAATGGCGTATCAAACATAATGAAAAACCGAGTATTTGAAGAGATGGATGTCCCTGAGTTTTCTGATAGAACGAGGGCCTCGTTAAAAATTCAGGAAGGTTGTAATAACTTTTGTACGTTCTGTATTATCCCTTGGTCTAGAGGGTTATTACGCTCGAGAGATCCAGAAAGTGTAATTAGTCAAGCTCAAAAACTAGTCGAAGCAGGTTATAAAGAAGTTGTTCTAACCGGTATTCACACAGCAGGATATGGTGAAGATTTAAATGATTATAACTTTGCTAGACTGCTATTAGACCTCGAGTCTAAAGTTGATGGACTGGAACGTATCCGTATTTCATCTATCGAAGCAAGTCAAATTACCGATGAAGTTATTAGTGTATTAGACAAATCAGAGAAGATTGTTCGTCACCTTCATATTCCATTACAATCTGGTTCAGACACGGTATTAAAACGAATGAGAAGGAAGTATTCTACTGAGTATTATTACCAAAAGGTAGAAAAAATCCGAAAGGCTTTACCTGATCTCGCAATAACTTCTGATGTGATTGTAGGTTTCCCAGGTGAAACAGAAGAAGAATTCATGGAAACATATAACTTTATTAAGAAAGTCGGATATTCAGAATTACATGTATTTCCATTTTCACGCAGAACAGGTACTCCTGCTGCAAGAATGGAAGACCAAGTTGATGAGGATATCAAAAATGAGCGGGTGCAACAAATGATTGACTTGTCGGAAGAACTTGCCAAAGAATATGCTTCTCGTTATGAAGATGAAGTTTTAGAAGTTATACCAGAAGAACGTGTTCTTGATGAGGATAATCCACATATGCTAGTTGGATATACGGACAACTATCTTAAAGTGAGGTTTGAAGGTACACAAGATATGATTGGTAAAATCGTACGTGTAAAAATTAATAAATCTGGCTATCCATATAATGAAGGTACATTTGTACGTATCATGGACAGTGCAACACACGGTAAAATAAAAATGAATGCCTAGTCGGAAGACTGGGCATTTTACTTAACGACTAAAAAAATTTATAATAGATAGCTTTTTATTTTGGAAGATGCTATGATTGTCAAAGAGGTACGTACAACTAAAGAAGGGAAGAATCATTATGATTACTAATTTAGAAAAATATATTGACCATACACTTTTAAAGCCAGATACAACAAAAGAAAGTATTTTGAAAATTGTTAAAGAAGCAAAGGAATATGAATTTGCTTCCGTATGTGTAAATCCACACTGGGTTTCATTATGCTATGATCATTTAAAAGATACTTCTGTTAAGGTTTGTACGGTAATTGGTTTTCCTTTAGGTGCAACTTCTACACCAACAAAAGTTTTCGAAACGAAACAAGCCATTTCGGATGGTGCAACAGAGGTCGACATGGTGATTAATGTCGGCGAACTAAAAACAGGTAATGATGAATTTGTTAAACAAGATATCCAGGCAGTTGTTAATGAAGCAAAAGGACAAGCCTTAACAAAAGTAATCATTGAGACGTCACTATTGACAGAAGATGAGAAGGTTCGTGCTTGTAAACTTGCTAAAGAAGCTGGTGCAGATTTCGTAAAAACTTCAACTGGTTTTTCCGGTGGAGGAGCTACTGTAGAAGATATTACGTTAATGCGCAAAACAGTCGGACCAGATATGGGAGTAAAAGCTTCCGGAGGGGTAAGAGATTTGGCTGGTGCAGAAGCAATGATTAATGCAGGAGCAACCAGAATTGGTGCAAGCGCAGGAGTGGATATTATTAACGGAAACAAAGGCACGTCAGATTATTAATACCAATTGTATTACTAGAATTAAAATAATCAGTTGACCGATGTTTCTAGTTATATTATAATTACAAAAGGCATGTGATATGTACATATGCCTTTATAATCTGTTTTTTTGCTTCGGAGGGAGGGAAATTAGCATGTCAAATACAACTCGCGTTCGTAAAAACGAGTCTCTTGAGGATGCTCTTCGTCGCTTTAAACGTAGTGTAGCAAAAAGTGGGACACTACAAGAATATCGTAAGCGTGAACACTATGAAAAACCTAGCGTTAAGCGTAAAAAGAAATCTGAAGCTGCTAGAAAGCGTAAATTCTAAAGTAGGTGCTCTGAAGTGTCTTTACTATCACAGTTAAACGACGATATGAAGCAAGCGATGAAGAATAAAGACAAAGAAAGACTTAGTGTTATTCGAATGGTTAAAGCTTCATTACAAAATGAATCGATTAAACTTGGTAAGAATGAGTTATCGGAAGATGAAGATATAACAATTTTATCAAGAGAATTGAAACAAAGAAAAGATTCCCTCCAAGAATTTAAATCAGCTGGACGCGATGATCTTGTTGAAAAACTTGAAACGGAAATCAAAATAATTCAAGCGTATATGCCTGAACAGCTTTCTGATGAAGAGCTTTCAGCGATTGTTCAAGAAACGATTCAAGAAACTGGTGCATCTTCAAAGAAAGATATGGGTAAAGTGATGAGTGCGATTATGCCTAAAGTAAAAGGTAAGGCAGACGGCTCTAAAATTAATAAATTAGTTCAAGAACATTTGAATTAAGTATACCCTTTAAACCCTTGCTATTTAAGCAAGGGTTTTTAATTTACCCAACTTAAATAATATTACCCATTAACTTATCTCATTTCCCTACCTTTCACATAGATAACTATGGTACTATTTATGTATATTAACATGTCCTTTTTTAACTTTTTGAAACCTAAGTAAACTATAAGACGTATAAACTAATGTATGAAAAGGGGGTGTAATAATTGCAGAAAAAACATTTACTATTTTATAGTTCATTATTCATTATCCTATCTTTATTTTTGCCTTCTAGTTTTAGCTACGCTAACGACCAGGGCGGAGGAAAACTAATCTATGTTATTCCTATTGAGGATGATGTTGAACGGGGATTGGAAGCCTTCTTATCTAGAACAACAGAAGAAGCACTTGAAGCAGGAGCAGATCATATTATCTTTGAAATTAATACTCCTGGGGGAAGTGTCGAGGCTGCAGATAATATAGGAACAATTATTGCCAATCTAGATATCCCTACAACCTCTTATATTATAAGCCAAGCATTGTCAGCAGGATCGTATATCGCCTTACATACAGATAACATTTATATGACTCCACGGGCAACGATGGGGGCTAGTGGTGTTATCAATTCGGATGGTACTGCGGCAGATAAAAAAGCACAATCTGCTTGGTTAAAAGCAATGACAAGTGCTGCCGAATCCGGTGGAAGAAACCCTCTCTATGCTGCGGCCATGGCTGATTCGAGTATTGATTTACCTGAGCTTGATGCGGGAGAAGGGGAGTTTTTAACTTTAACTCCACAAGAAGCATTAGAGGTTGGTTACACAGAAGGTATCGTGTCCGATAGAACCGAATTGCTTTATGAATTAGGGTTATCCAAAGGCACGGTTATTCAAACTGATCCAACACTTGCAGAGAATATTGCAAGATTTATTACAAACCCAATTGTGGTATCTATTCTACTATCATTAGCAGGTCTTGGATTAATTGTTGAACTTTATTCACCAGGATTTGGTGTGCCAGGAAGTATTGGACTTATATCTCTAGTTCTCTTTTTCTATGGGCATGTCGTAGCTGGACTTGCTGGAATGGAAGCTATTATTATTCTTTTAATAGGGCTAGCATTGATTATTGCGGAATTTTTTGTACCAGGTGGTATATTAGGTTTATTAGGTGTAGGGGCAATTATTGGGTCGTTATTCATGTCAGGAGCAAATGTAGGAGATATGATGATGAGTGTTTCCATTGCCTTTATTGTTGCAATTGTTGCCGCTGTAATATTATTTAGAAGAATAGGTCTTGATAAAGGTGTGTTCCGCCATGTCATTCTTAGAGACCGTACTACAACAGAGTTAGGTTATGTTTCGAATGAAAATCGTCTTGACTTAATTGGAATGGTTGGAATAACGGTAACTGCCCTTAGGCCTTCTGGAGTTGCTGTTGTTGGAAATGAACGCGTCGATGTAGTATCTGAAGGTAGTTTTATCCAGAAAGATACTAAGGTAAAAGTAGTAAAGGTAGAAGGAGTACGTGTTATTGTAAGAGAATTATAAGGTTAAATTATTAACCTATAATATAAAAAATTGTTCTAGGAGGATATATATGAGTGAAGAAATTATTTTGCCTGTGATACTAATCGCAGTAATCTTGATTGCTGTAGCAATCTTATTTACATTCATTCCTGTAACGCTATGGATTAGTGCATTAGCTGCAGGGGTAAGAGTTGGGATTTTACAATTAGTAGGGATGCGTTTACGTCGAGTAGTACCTAGTCGCGTGATTAACCCTTTAATCAAAGCACATAAAGCTGGTCTTGCAGTAACTACTAACCAACTGGAGAGCCATTACTTAGCTGGTGGTAACGTAGACAGAGTTGTTAATGCCTTAATCGCTGCACACCGTGCAAATATTGAATTAACTTTTGAACGTGCTGCTGCAATTGACCTTGCGGGGCGTGATGTACTTGAAGCTGTACAAATGAGTGTTAACCCAGAAGTAATTGAAACACCGTTTATCGCAGGGATCGCGATGGATGGTATCGAGGTAAAAGCGAAAGCTAGAATCACCGTACGTGCTAACATTGACCGCTTAGTCGGGGGGGCTGGTGAAGAAACAATCATTGCCCGTGTTGGTGAAGGTGTTGTTAGTACAATTGGTAGTTCAGAAACACATGCAAAAGTACTAGAAAACCCAGATATGATTTCACATACTGTACTTGCTAAAGGATTAGATGCTGGTACAGCATTTGAAATCCTGTCAATTGATATAGCAGATGTTGATATCGGTAAGAACATTGGTGCAATGCTACAAACTGACCAAGCTGAGGCAGACAAAAAGATTGCACAGGCGAAAGCAGAAGAGCGTCGTGCTATGGCAGTTGCTCAAGAACAAGAAATGGTTGCACGTGTTCAAGAAATGCGCGCGAAGGTTGTTGAAGCAGAAGCGGACGTACCACTTGCTCTTGCTGAAGCATTGAGAACTGGAAAATTAGGTGTTATGGATTACCTAAACTATGAAAACATAAATGCTGATACAGATATGCGTGATTCTATTGGCAAACTATCTAAAGAAGATAATGACGATGAAAAGTAATATTCTTTATTATAAAATGAAGAGGGGGAAATAGATGGATGGTCTAATTGAAGTTATTGGGTTTGCCGCTGTAATTATCTTTGGGATCTTAAAATCATTGAGTGGTAATAAGACAGAACAAGATCAGCAACGTAAACCTGACCGACCCAATCAAGTGCCAAAGCCAACACCTACCCCTTCAGGAGGAAGGTCTAAACCTAAACAACCGGTTTATGAGTCTAATCCTTCTAAGGTTTATGCTGAAGAACAGCAACGAAAACAAATGGAGCAACTTGCTAGCCGCATGAATACTCAGGTTAATGTATCTGTTGGAGATATTAGCCAACAGGATCTATCACTGGGAACGGCGATACAGGATGAGATTAAAAACCATTCCTTAGATGCAACCAATGAAAATATGGAGCAATTTAAGAAAGACGTAAAAACCGGACTAAACTCAAAAGGATTAGTTCAAGGGATTATTATGTCTGAGGTACTTGGTCCTCCTAGAGCTAGGAAACCATACCGGAATGTTATTACTGAAAGAAATAGAAATAGGAATCGATAATGAAACCCAAAAGCATCTAACTGATGCTTTTGGGTTTTTTAGTTCTTATCTGTTTCATTTTTTCATAAATATGTATGTGAGAGGGGGCTCACATTTGTGAAAAAACTACATCAACGATTACGACCATGGCTAGTAAAACATCTAGCATTGCCTTCTGATGTTGTTATGGAGTTGCCTAGAATGACCATAATCGGACAACTACATGTTTATATTGAGAATCATAAGGGTCTTTCCGTATTTACGGATAATGAACTAAGACTTAAAACAACTAAGGGTTATATTCAAATAAAAGGATCATCATTTGTGCTAAAGATGATGTTACCTGAAGAAATATTATTGGAAGGGAAAATAACTGAGGTTAAATTTATTCCAAGATAAAAGATGGTAATCGGGAGGATGTTATGAAACAGATTCAAGGATCTTATATAAAGGGGTATGTACGGATAAAAGTAACTGGTCATATGCCTGAACTGTTTTTTCAGGAGTGTACAGACAGAGGTGTAACGGTATGGAATATTAAACGGGATGGAAAAAAAACATGTAGTGGAAATGTAAAACTAGCAGATATTTCCGAAATAAAAAAGTTAAGGCGAGAAACGAAGTATAAAATATCGTTTACCCAACGGAGAGGGTATCCTTTTTTATTTCACCGTTTCTTAAGAAGAAAAGAATTTGTGCTGTCTCTCGTGATGAGCATTATAATGATATTATTCATGTCTAATATTATATGGAAAGTGGAAGTGACAGGGGAGTTACCTATTGAAATAGAAGAAAAAATATCGAAGCAATTGAATGAATATGGCGTTCATCCAGGTGCGTGGCTCTTTACCATTGAGTCGCCTGGCGTCATTCAACAGAAGCTTACGAATGATATTCCAGAATTACTTTGGGTTGGTGTGCGTCAAAAAGGGACAACCTATCAACTCGAAGGCGTAGAAAAGATTGTGATCAAAGAGGAAAAAGTTGAAGGTCCAAGAAATTTAATAGCCACCAAAAAAGGGGTTATTAAACGTATGTATGTGTCTAAAGGCTTACCTAAAGTTGAAGTTAATGATTATGTAAAACCGGGACAAGTTCTCGTTTCTGGCGTTCTAAATGAGGTACAAGATACACAAGTAAATGATGACAAAGAGAATAAAAAAGAAAAGAAGAAATCAGTTTTAGTACCTGCTGAAGGAGAAATTATTGCGAGTACTTGGTATGAGGTTGACGTGACCATTCCACTTAAGCAGAATTATGAATTACTTACTGGTCAACAAGAGAAAAAATATTACTTAGGTATAAAGGATTTTAAGTTTCCGATTTGGGGGTTTAAATCACCAGAATATGAGGCTGTTCATCATGATACTCTAGAGACACCTATTAAATTTATAAAATGGAATTTGCCACTTAGAATAATTGAAACAACTCTCAGTGAAAAACAATTTCATGAAATCGATAGAACAAAAGAGCAGGCAATACAGGCAGGAATAAAACAAGCCAAAGAAGAACTACAATTACAGCTTGGATCAGAAGCAACTATCGTGTCGGAAAAAGTTTTGCATGAAACGATTGAGAATGGTAAAGTTAAATTAGAATTATATATTACAGTTGAAGAGAATATAGTAGAAGCACAACCTATAACTCAAGGAGATTGAACATGCCAGAAAATTTAAACGCAATTGATATTGAACTAACTAGTCCGGAAGAGGCTCTGGAGCTTTTTGGTAATAATGACAGATATTTAAAACATATTGAAGACAAACTGAATGTCTCCATTGTAACTAGGGGAGAAAAAGTTAGCGTTTCTGGAACTGATAGTGATATTGCAATTGTGCAAGATGTCCTGTTAACACTGCTAAGTGTCGTGCGTAAAGGAATAACCATTTCTGAGCGTGATATCGTGTATGCAATTGAATTAGCAAAACAGGGTAAAATCAATCAATTCGAAACCTTGTTCGAGGACGTCATTGCAAAAAATGTTAAAGGCAAATCTATACGTATTAAAACGTTGGGACAAAAAAGTTATGTAGATGCTATTAAGAAGAATGACTTAGTTTTCGGTATTGGTCCTGCAGGAACTGGGAAAACTTATCTAGCGGTGGTTATGGCCGTACAGGCTTTAAAAAATGGTCATGTAAAGAGAATCATCTTAACCAGACCTGCTGTTGAGGCTGGGGAAAGCTTAGGCTTTTTACCGGGTGATTTAAAAGAAAAGGTAGACCCTTATTTAAGACCTTTATACGATGCATTAAATGATGTATTGGGTGCAGAACATACTCTGCGATTAATTGAACGAGAAACGATTGAAATTGCACCATTAGCCTATATGCGTGGCAGAACATTAGATGATGCTTTTGTTATTTTAGATGAGGCACAAAACACCACACCAGAGCAAATGAAAATGTTCTTAACTCGATTAGGCTTTGGATCTAAAATGGTTATCACTGGAGATATCACGCAAGTTGACTTACCAAAAGGAGTTAAGTCAGGATTGCAGGTAGCAGATAAGCTATTATCCACTATTAAGGGTATTTCTATCATTTACTTAACGCAAACGGATGTAGTAAGACATCATTTAGTCCAAAAAATTATCGATGCATATGAAAAGAGCAACAAAATTGACTAGCACTAAAGACCCCTATAGGGTCTTATTTCTTTATTTTTCGTAATATTTAAAAAGATAGCGGTTTAACTTTTCGAAAGCGGGGGAGAGAAAAGGTGAATTCATTTAAAGATATTTTAGAATCTATTCTAAAGCTTCGGTCAAAATGGTTGCGAATCCTGATGCCTATATCAGCATTAGGTCTTTATTACTTCTTACTAACATTTAATAATGTTTACACCGAAACTTACGATATTGAACCTTTAACAACTGCTAGAGAGACTATTCGCTCACCCATTACAATTGAAAATCAGGACGAAACCAAAAGAAAGACAAGAGAAGCATCTATTGCTGTGGAGGATCGATTTAGTATATCTGAGGATATTTCAGAGGAACAAATTGGTTACATAGAAGAAATATTTATCGCAATTGATCGATTGGAATCAGAATCCGAGATGAAAGAAGATTCTACTGGGCTTCCAGTTCAGCTTAATAATCGTGAAAAAGTTCAACGACTGAAACAATTAATATCAAATAATATTACTGATAAAGTAGAAGATAGTGTTTTTTTAAGATTAATAGACGTATCGAAGGCGGATAGGGAAAACGGTAAGGATTTATTTATTTCTTATTTGCAGGATGAATATCAAAGTGGCGTAAGAACGGATAATATTAACAGTGCAATATCTAGTATTAAAGAAAACATTCGCTATTCGACGCTTGAACAAAATTTTATAGATGCGTTACAGGAGTTAACCGAGTTTGCTGTCGTTGAGAATTCTTTTTACGATCAGGAGAAAACTGCTGAAGCTAGAAAACAGGCAGCTAGTAATGTAGAGCCAGTTATAATAAATGCCGGGGAAGTTATTGTTAGAGAGGGAGAAACGATAACTCATGAGCTCTATGAGAAATTACAATTAGTCGGCTTATTAAATGATGACCGAAACGTATTTCCGGTCATTGGCTTAGCTATTTTAATTCTATTAATTGGATCAATCATGATTTATGAAATGAATCGGATTGATAATCGAAAAGGTCTAGATAAAGGAAAGATTGCTTCCATTCTGTTAATTAGCTTTTTTGTCGTATCCTTAATGAAGGTAATAAGTCTTTATACTACTCAGGCAAACCAACTATTCTTTATAGTTCCTGTAGCTACGGGTGTATTGCTAGTAAAACAACTAATTACAGAGCGTTTAGCAATCGTGTTAACGGCTTTATATGCTATTCTCGGTGGTGTTATTTTTAACGGTGAAATACCTGGTACACTTAACATTGAAGCAACTGTATATTTCTTTTTCTCGCAATTTGCTGCAATAGTATGTTTAATGAATGTTAAGGATCGCCTTTCCATTGTTCGATCGGGTATTGGCATGTCTATTGTTAATATTGTCACTATACTATTATTTGTATTCTTGTCCTTTGAGAAATATTCATTAGGTGATGTAATCGTCCTATCGAGTTTTGGATTAGCCTCAGCATTTTTATCTGCTGTTCTGACTATAGGTTTACTTCCGTTTTTCGAGACAGGTCTGGGAATACTTTCAGATATTAAATTACTGCAGTTGTCTAGTCCAAACCAACCACTACTTAAGAAAATATTAACAGAAGCGCCTGGAACATATCATCATTCCATCATGGTAGCTAATTTAAGTGAAACGGCTTGTGATGCAATAGGTGCAAACGGTCTTTTAGCTAGGGTTGCTGCCTATTATCATGACATTGGAAAGACGGTAAGACCACATTATTTTATCGAGAATCAATTGTCTATTAAAAATCCACACGATGTAATCTCACCAGAACAAAGTGCTGAAATTATTATTAGACACCCGTATGACGGAGCAGAGTTACTTAAAAAGAATAAAATGCCAAAAGAAATTATCGATATCGCTATGCAACATCATGGAACTACATTATTGAAGTATTTTTATTACAAAGAGAAAGAAACTAATAAAATGGTAAGTGAAGAAGATTACCGTTATCCTGGTCCAAAGCCACAAACGAAAGAGGCTGCAATCATTTCGATTTGTGATTCTGTAGAAGCGGCGGTAAGATCGTTGAAAGAACCAACCGAAGAAAAAATTGATGAAATTGTCTCCAATATCGTTAATGACCGCTTAATGGATGGTCAATTAGACGATTGTCCACTTACTATTAAAGAGGTAAAGATTATTCATCAAACGATATGCGAAGCTTTAAAAGGTATCTTCCATTCACGAATTCAATACCCTAATAAGGAGGCTAAATAATGGAAATAGATTTTCAAGATAATACAGACTTGGTACCTGAGAGTCACTTTGAATTAATCAAAGGTTTGCTAGAATTAACAGCGAAGAAAGAGGACGTATCAAATCATGCAGAAGTTTCTGTGACATTTGTTAATAATGAAGAAATCCAAGTAATCAATCGAGACTATCGGAATATAGACAAACCAACAGATGTTATCTCCTTTGCGTTAGAAGAACAAGTAGATGGAGAAATGGACATTGTGGGTGAAGATGTTCCTATAGCATTAGGAGATATAATTATCTCTGTAGAAAAAGCGAAGGAACAAGCGAAAGACTATAACCACTCTTTTGAACGTGAGTTAGGATTTCTGGCAGTACATGGTTTTCTCCATTTATTAGGATATGATCATATGACAGAAGAAGATGAGAAGAAAATGTTTCAAAAACAAGAAGAAATATTAGGGGAATATAATCTTGGAAGATAAAAAGAAAGCTATAGGTTTTACATATGCTATAAATGGTTTATTAGAAGTTATTAAGTCTGAATGGAACTTCCGCCTTCACTTGATTTCGGCAATTATCGTCATAATTGCCGGAATCTATTTTCGTGTTGATACTGTCGAATGGATTACCATAGTAATTGTAATTGGGCTAGTTATGACGGCTGAAATCGTAAATACTGCAATAGAAGAAGTTATTAACTATTTAAAGCCAGAAATACATCCTACAGCGAAAAGAATCAAAGACATTGCAGCTGCAGGAGTATTTACAGCGTCTATAACCGCTCTCATAGTTGGACTTATCATTTTTATTCCAAAGATATTCTAGAGAATGTACACGAGGGAAATAAACCTTTCGTACATTCTTTTTATTTTTTACTAGCTTGCCATATCAATTATTTATGATGATAATTATCGAAGGATACATTCTTTTTAAAGGTTTTGTCGATAACATGAAACAAGAAAGATTTTGTAGTATAATAGACCAAACAAAGAATGAAAATAATGGAAACTAACTTCTTGGAGGAACTACATGGACACTAATTATAAATCAGGTTTTATATCTATTATTGGTAGACCAAACGTTGGAAAATCTACCTTTATGAATAAAGTAATTGGCCAAAAAATAGCTATTATGAGTGACAAGCCACAAACAACTAGAAATAAAATACAGGGTGTATTAACTCAAAACGATGCTCAATTTATTTTTATTGACACACCTGGTATCCACAAACCTAAACATCGCTTAGGTGATTTTATGGTGAAAATTGCGGAAAACACCTTGAATGAAGTAGATGCTGTTCTTTTTATGATTAATGCTGATGAAGGATATGGTAGAGGAGATCAATTTATTATGGATCGACTAGAACGGGTCAAGAATCCTGTATTTCTAGTAGTTAATAAAATTGATCTAGTCCATCCGGACAAGCTATTTCCACTTATCGAGCAATATAAAGATAAATATGATTTTGAAGAAATCATTCCTATATCTGCACTACAAGGAAACAATATTGATCATCTGTTAGAAGTGCTGAAAACACATTTACCTGAAGGTCCACAATTTTACCCGGCTGATCAAGTAACAGACCATCCGGAACGTTTTGTTATGAGTGAATTAATAAGAGAAAAAGTATTGCATCTTACTCGAGAAGAAGTTCCGCATTCGATTGCAGTGGTTATTGAAAATATCGAAAAGCGAGAATCCAACGCAATATTTATTCAAGCTGTCATTGTTACAGAAAGAAAATCACAAAAAGGGATCCTAATTGGAAAACAAGGAAGCATGCTTAAGAATGTAGGTAAAGCTGCTCGGAAGGATATAGAAGCTTTACTAGGTTCTAAAGTGTATTTGGAGCTATGGGTTAAGGTACAAAAGGACTGGAGAAATAAACAAACCCAATTATTTGAATACGGTTTCCGCGAGGACGAATATTAGAGTTGGAAAATTTTTTAACTAATTGTTTCTGACTGTGTGGAAAAGATAAGGTTATCCGGAACATTGGTTGCCGAATCGAGCAATACGTGTATCCAGATTAGATTAGTAAAACAAGAGTTCAAACTAACTAAAAGATACTTTTAAAGTATAAGGAAAGGTGTGTTTTCTTGTGATCGACTTAGTATGGAAATTATTTAGTCAAACAGGAAATGTGGAGACCTATTTACTGATGAAAGAGTTAGAAAGTGAACCTCAAGGGCTGGATGAAGACATGGGCTCTGTAAATAATCTGGAAAGCTTACCGGTAGATTCAAATATGTAGCATGCAGTAAAAAAAGGGGAAATAATGTATGCTAGAAAAAATAGACGGAATAATAATAAAAACCAAAGACTATGGTGAAACACATAAAATCGTCACGATATTCAGTAAAAAAATAGGGAAATTTTCTGCTATAGCTAGAGGTGCAAAAAAACCTAAAAGTCGAATGGCTGCTGTTACGCAGCCATTCATTTATGGCCAATTTTTTGTGTACATAAACAAAGGGTTAAGTACCATACAACAGGGAGAAATATTGGATTCGTTTCGAAATATTAGAGAGGACATTATCAAAACTGCACATGCAGCATATTTAGTAGAATTAACGGATAAATTACTTGATGAAAATGTCCCTAATATGGAAGTTTATACTCAATTATTTAAAACGATGGAATGGATTAACGAGAATGATGATGTTGATATCCCTGTTATGATGTATGAAATGAAACTTTTTCGCACTGGTGGTTTTGCACCTACTGTTCATCAATGTACTAACTGTGGTGAGAAAGGGGCACCATTCAGCTTTTCTATTGTGGAAGGTGGACTATTATGTCAGAAATGCCAACATATTGACCCTGATTCCATAGAACTCCCAAACGCTGTAGTTAAACTATTGTTTCTATTCTCCTCGGTAGGCTTGGAGAGAGTAGGTAATGTCTCAGTTAAGGATGAGAATCGTTTGTTATTAAGAGGATTAATAGATGCTTATTATGAACGGTATGGCGGTTATTACTTAAAGTCACAAAAGTTCTTAAAACAGATCGATAAACTTAAATAATATCTTAAAGTTGACAAATACTGTTAATATAAAGTAATATGATACATATTTGATAAGGAAATGTGATGATAGAGAAGAGTACTTTCTATTTTCAATCGGAAGCGAGTCCAGGTTGGTGTAAGCTGGACATTGGAAAAGTTGGGAATGGCGCTCTGGAGCATAGTAAATAAAGTGGCTTTATTCAGAGAATAAAGCAAATAGGGTGGAACCGCGGTCTTAAACCCGTCCCTATGTCTATAATACATTTATAGACATAGGGACGGGTTTTTCATTATTTAAATTTATACGGAGGTAGTTAACATGAATATACAGAATATGATTTTAACCTTGCAGAAGTTTTGGTCTGAACAGAATTGTATATTAATGCAAGCATATGACGTAGAAAAAGGTGCTGGTACAATGTCACCAATGACATTACTACGTAGTTTGGGGCCGGAGCCTTGGAGGGTTGCCTATGTGGAGCCTTCGCGAAGACCTGCAGATGGTAGATATGGTGAAAATCCAAATCGTTTATACCAGCATCATCAATTCCAAGTTATTATTAAACCATCTCCAGACAACATACAAGAACTGTATCTAGAGTCGTTAAAAGCATTAGGTATTAATCCTTTAGAACATGATATTCGTTTTGTTGAAGATAACTGGGAAAATCCAACACTTGGAGCAGCAGGTCTAGGTTGGGAAGTATGGCTTGATGGAATGGAAATCACGCAATTTACTTATTTCCAACAAATTGGGGGACTAGAAGCAAATCCAGTCACTGTAGAATTGACGTACGGTATAGAGCGCCTAGCATCCTATATTCAAGACAAAGAGAATGTGTTTGATCTTGTATGGACAGATGGCTTTACGATCAAAGATATATTTAAACAACCTGAATATGAGCATTCGAAATACACGTTCGAAGAGTCAGATGTAGATATGCTATTTCAGTTATTTACGATGTATGAATTAGAAGCACAGAAAACGATGGAAAAGGGGCTCATATTCCCTGCTTATGATTATGTACTGAAATGTTCTCATACATTTAATCTGTTAGATGCACGGGGCGTAATCTCCGTTACAGAACGTACTGGTTATATCTCAAGAATCCGAAACCTAGCAAGAAATATTGCAAAAGCCTATGTAGAAGAAAGAGAACGATTAGGATTTCCAATGCTGAAGAAGGAGGAACAGTAATGGGAAAAAATGTACTTTTTGAAATAGGATTAGAAGAACTCCCAGCAAGGTTTATTGATGATGCTGAAAAGCAATTGGAAGATAAGACTAAAAAGTGGTTAAAAGAACAGCGAATTTCATATACAAATATGGAAACTTTTTCTTCTCCAAGAAGATTAGCAATACTGATTCATGATATGGATGAAAATCAAGCCACTATAGAGGAAGAGGCAAAAGGACCTGCTATTAACATTGCAGAAGATGAAGCGGGCAATTGGTCTAAAGCTGCGATTGGTTTTACAAAAGGTCAAGGTAAAACCGTTGAAGATATTTATACGAAAGAGGTTAAGGGTACAACTTATATCTTTGTTAATAAAATAATAGAGGGAAAACAAACAAAAGATATATTACCAGAATTTAAAACCATTATTGAGTCCATTCAATTTGGTAAAAATATGCGATGGGGTAAACAAACAATGCGTTACGCTAGACCAATCCGTTGGCTAGTTGCCCTACACGAGGATGAGATTATTCCTTTTGAAATTGCTACTGTCGCTACTGGAAATGAAACCTACGGACATCGGTTCTTAGGTAATAAGTTGATACTAAATAATCCGCTAGCATACAAACAACAAATGAAAGAAAGTTTTGTAATTGTCGATTCAGCTGAACGAGAGAAAATGATACTTGACGGAATCCAAAAAATAGAAGAACAAACTAATTTCAATATTCCAATTGATGAAGATTTACTGAATGAAGTCCGAAATTTAGTAGAATACCCTACTACTTTTGTTGGTTCTTTCGAAAAAGAATTTCTAGATTTACCAGAAGAAGTATTAATTACATCCATGAAAGAGCACCAACGATATTTCCCGGTTAAATCAAATACTGGAGAACTTCTCCCTTATTTTGTTGGTGTGCGTAATGGAAATACTGAAGCGATAGATACAGTGATTAAAGGAAATGAAAAGGTTCTAAGAGCTAGATTGTCAGATGCTCAGTTCTTCTATGAAGAAGATCAAAAGAACTCGATTGATTATTACCAAGATAAGTTAAAGAATGTGGTATTCCAAGTGAAGCTCGGTACTATTCATGAAAAAGTAACTCGTGTTGTGAGTATAGCTAAGAGAATTGCAGAAGCATTGGATCTTGACTCAACTATTACTGCTAATATTGAACGAGCTGCTGAAATTAGTAAATTCGATTTAGTGACGAATATGGTTAATGAATTTACCGAGTTACAGGGTATCATGGGGGAAAAATACGCTCAAATTTTTGGTGAAGATTCTTCCGTAGCAACTGCTATTAGAGAGCATTACATGCCTACAAGTGCTAGTGGTGATTTACCAGAGACTTTAGTTGGTTCAGTTGTTAGTGTTGCAGAAAAACTTGATACGATAGTGGGCTGTATCGGAGTTGGACTAAAGCCGACTGGCTCTCAAGATCCTTATGGATTACGCAGACAAGCAACCGGAATTCTACGCATTGTTAATGAAAGAGAGTGGAAAATTCCAGTAGCTGAGATTTTAGATATGGTAGTAGAAATGTATAAATCACTTAATCTTGAACATTTCAATCAAGAATCAGTTTCACAGGAACTACATGAATTTGTACAGCAAAGAGTAGCTTTCGTTTTGAAGGAAAGAGGAATTGAACAGGATATCATTCTAGCTATAACAAATAATGAAATTGGTGTCATGTCAGAGATCTTCAAAAAGGCTAGTATTTTATCTGCAAAACGAAATGATGAAAGCTTTAAACCAATTCAAGAAGCATTAGTTAGAGTTTTAAATTTAGCAGAAAAGACAAATGAAACAGAAGTAAATCCTGCTTATTTTGAAACGGAATCAGAGCGAGAACTATTTCATGCTTACCAAGAGGTTGGTCATAATTATCAGAAGTACTGTAATAAAGAAGATTATGACAAAGCTTTTTCTGAGTTAGAAAAATTAGCGCAGCCAATTCACCAATTCTTTGAAAATAACATGGTAATGGCTGATGATGAACAATTAAAAACGAATCGTTTAGCATTATTAAATCGAATTGCTATATTATTGAATAACTTTGCTGATCTACAAGCAATTGAATGGAAACAGCATTTTTAATAATTGATAACCTAATTTCCTTTTCCTGTGTAAATAGGCTATAATATTATTAAACAGTATGTCTTTTTTTAAACCGTTGGGTGGTGTGGAATGGTGGAATTATCCAATCGACAAGAGAAAATAATAGAGATAGTAAAAAATAACGGTCCAATTACAGGTGAGCATATTGCAGAGAAACTGAATTTAACCCGCGCGACATTACGGCCTGATTTAGCTATTTTAACTATGGCTGGATTTTTAGATGCAAGACCAAGAGTGGGCTACTTCTACACCGGGAAAACTGGATCGGAATTGTTAACGGAAAAAATTAAAAAATATAAAGTATATGAGTATCAATCTGTACCAATTGTAGTACAAGAGAGTTCTTCTGTTTATGATGCGATTTCAACAATGTTCTTAGAAGATGTAGGCACACTATTTATTGTTGATGAAAATTCATGTTTAACAGGAGTTGTTTCTCGTAAGGATTTGTTACGAGCAGCAATTGGAAAGCAAGACTTAAACGCTCTTCCAGTTCATATCATTATGACTAGAATGCCTAATATTACGATCTGCAGGAGAGAGGATTTGTTGATTGACGTGGCTAAGAAATTAATCAACAAACAAATTGATGGACTACCAGTTGTCAAAGATACTCCAAAAGGATTAGAAGTTGTTGGAAGAGTCACGAAAACGACGATTACAAAAGTGTTTGTGGAACTAATAACAGATCACCATATCTAACCCTAGGGGGATGATGCGAATGAATACGAATAAACCAGTTTTTATTTTATCGGATTCTGTAGGGGAAACAGCTGAATTAGTAATAAAAGCTGGATTGAGTCAGTATACGCAGAATTATGAGATTCAACGAATTCCATATGTTGAGGATACAAAGACGATAGATGAAGCATTAAACCGTGCTAAGGATGAAGACGGAATTATTGGGTTTACATTAGTTGACCCAATTCTACGGAGTTATTTAAATAAAAGGGCCGCCGATTTATCAATTGAAGCAATAGATATTATGGGTCCAATGATGGAATCAATGGAAAAGTTCTATGGAAAGAGACCTCGACAAGAACCAGGATTAGTTCACAAATTAGATGAGGATTACTTTAAAAAAGTAGAAGCAATCGAATTTGCGGTAAAATATGATGACGGTCGTGACCCAAGAGGAATTTCTCGAGCGGATATCATTTTAATAGGTGTGTCTAGAACTTCTAAGACACCTTTATCTCAGTTTCTTGCTCATAAACGAATAAAGGTTGCCAACATCCCAATAGTACCTGAAGTTGAGCCACCTGAAGAGTTGTTCATGGTAGACCCGAAGAAATGTATAGGTTTACGCATCGATCCAGTTAAACTCAATGACATTCGGAAAGAAAGATTGAAAGCATTAGGTCTAGGGGACCAGGCTACCTATGCAAATATCAAACGAATTCATCAGGAATTGGATTATTTTGATAAAATAGTGGGTAGAATTGGTTGTAGAGTTGTTGATGTTTCGAATAAAGCAGTAGAAGAAACAGCCAATCATATCTTACGGTTGATAACTGAATAATTAAGAGTTAAAAGGAGCATTGCCAATTGGGGTGCTCCTTTATTACTGGTTTTTAGTGATATTTTAAAAAAACAAAGCATATTTTAAATTGTTTAATAGTAATTCTTGAGAAAATGTATTATAATTAAATTTTGTGTAAAAATAGTTGATATTGTATAGAATAGTACACATACACAAAATAAGATATTCTGAAAAATAAAACATTCATTTTAAAGAAGGAATCTGGAACTTTTTGTAGAATAGTATTATTAGACTAAATAAATATACACTAGTCCAAAAAGAGTTAAGGATTGAGAAAAGCCTTAATGTGAATCATGATTACTTCAATATCCTTCTAAGAGATTTACATAATAGAAGGTATTTTTTTCGACTAACCTAAAAAACTTGTCGAAATATGAAGGATTTTATTAGGGGAATATCGAATTATAATATTTATATAAAATCCTAAAAAATCTGGTGGTTTATATGGCGAACCAAATATCGGAAGAGTTAATTGAACAGATTCGAAATGCAAATGATATTGTAGATGTAATTGGAGAATATGTTCAATTAAAGAAACAAGGAAGAAACTATTTTGGACTTTGTCCATTCCACGGGGAAAAATCACCTTCCTTCTCTGTGACGCAAGAAAAGCAAATATTTCATTGCTTTGGCTGTGGTAAGGGAGGAAATGTTGTAACCTTCTTAATGGAAATGGAGAGCTTTAGTTTTTTTGAAGCTATCAATCACCTTGCAGAGCGTTCTAGTATTGAGCTACCTAGTAATGCTATGAAACAAGAATCGACCCTTTCCAAGGAAAGTCAACAGGTACTATCTGCTCATGAATGGCTAACAAAGCTTTATCACCATCTTATTCGTTATACGAAGGATGGTAAGACAGGTTTTGAATATCTTCAGGATAGAGGCATTACAATTGAGGCAATAGATACGTTTCAATTAGGATTTGCACCAAATACTAAGGATTTTATAGCAACATTCCTACAGAAAAAAGGCTTCCATGAACAAATGCTTGTAAAATATGGCTTGTTAATCCGCAGCCAAGATGATACTGTAACTGATCGATTTCGAGGGAGGGTTATTTTCCCAATTAGAAATCACTTAGGAAAGACAGTTGCATTTGGTGCAAGAGCTATGGAAGGTATGGAGCCAAAGTACTTAAATAGTCCTGAAACTGATCTGTTTCAAAAAGGAAAGATTCTATACAACTTTGATTTAGCTAAGAAACATATTCGAAAGCAAAATGAAGTTGTCTTATTTGAGGGGTATATGGATGTAATATCCTCCCATCAAGCAGGTGTCCCAAATGGAGTAGCTACAATGGGGACTGCATTAACTGAAACACAAGCAAAGCTACTCAGAAGATATGCAGAAACAGTTATAATTTGTTATGACGGTGACAATGCTGGAATTGAAGCCACATATAAAGCGTCAAAGTTGTTACTCCAACTAGGGTGTCAGGTTAAAATAGCCAACCTCAAAAACAACCTCGACCCAGATAGCTTTATAAAAGAATTTGGTGGCGAAGCTTTCAAGCGAGAGATTATTGAAGCAAGCCAGACATTTATGAGTTTTTATATGCGGTACTTAAAGAGAGAGTATAACCTAAGTCTTGAGGGGGACCGCATAAAATATTTAGAGGAAGTTCTTAAAGAACTTGCCAAATTAGAAAGCTCTGTAGAAAGAGAGTTTTACGTTAAAGAATTAAGTGCTGAATATAATATCTCAGTAGATTCTTTACTTGAAGAAGTGAACCAATATAGACAAAAATCAGGTTCTGACAAGGATAAGAGGGAAAAAGACAGATATACTAATAAAGTAAAAATGTCAAGTGGTAAATTATTGCCAGCTTTCCATAACGCAGAGAGACAATTGTTAGCTTATATGCTTCAGAACCGATCAATTGCTGATAAAGTCCAAGAGGAAGTAGGAATATCATTTAATATTGATGATCATAAAATTATAGCCACACATCTGTATGCTTACTATGAAGAAGATAATCCTGAGGATGTTAGTATCTTTATTGACCGCATTACGGATGAAAAAATTAGAAAGTTGGTTATAGAGCTTGCATTGATTCCTACTCAGACAGATATTAGTGATAAAGAAATAAATGACTATATACAAACTATACTGAATGAAAGTAGTACTGGGGTAAGTATTAAACAGCTAAAAGAGGAACAGAGGCTAGCTGAACAACAGCAAGACCCGATTAAAGCAGCTCAGATTGCGCTGAAAATTATAGAATTACAAAGACAAGTAAAACATTTAAATTGATTTAAGTAGTATGGAAGGAGGGGGACTCATGGCTGAGAATAAACCTTCACAAACGAAAGAAAATGAGCCTGAGTTAACTTTAGAACAAGCCAAAGAACAGCTTGTTGAAATTGGTAAGAAAAGCGGTGAACTTGCATATGAAGTAATCGCCGATCGTTTATCGCATTTTGTAATCGAACCCGATCAAATGGATGAATTTTACGAGCACCTTGCTGATCAAGGAATTGATGTAATAGGTGAATCTGAAGATGATCCCAAAATGAAAGAAATTGAGAAAGAAGAAGAGTTTGATATCAATGACTTAAGCGTTCCACTAGGTATAAAAATAAACGACCCAGTGAGAATGTACCTAAAAGAAATTGGTCGAGTAGATTTACTATCCGCAACAGAAGAAATCGAATTAGCAACCCGCATTGAAAAAGGTGATGAAGAAGCCAAGAAAAGACTTGCGGAAGCCAATTTACGTCTAGTAGTAAGTATTGCTAAGCGATATGTAGGTAGAGGAATGCTATTCCTAGACCTTATACAAGAAGGTAACATGGGTTTAATCAAGGCAGTTGAAAAGTTTGATTATCGTAAAGGTTTTAAATTTAGTACGTATGCCACTTGGTGGATCCGACAAGCGATTACCCGTGCAATTGCGGACCAAGCAAGAACGATTCGTATACCGGTCCATATGGTTGAAACGATAAATAAATTAATTCGTGTTCAGAGACAATTATTACAAGACCTTGGGCGAGAACCTACACCAGAAGAAATTGGTGAAGAAATGGACCTTACTCCAGACAAAGTTCGGGAAATCTTGAAAATTGCTCAAGAACCTGTCTCATTAGAAACACCTATTGGTGAAGAAGACGATTCCCATTTAGGTGACTTCATTGAAGATCAAGAAGCTGTCTCACCTTCTGACCATGCAGCATATGAATTATTAAAGGAACAGTTAGAAGATGTATTAGATACATTAACTGACCGTGAAGAGAATGTCCTTAGGCTTCGTTTTGGTCTTGACGACGGACGTACACGCACGCTTGAAGAAGTTGGTAAAGTATTTGGTGTAACTCGAGAAAGAATTCGTCAAATAGAAGCGAAAGCACTCCGCAAGTTAAGACATCCAAGTCGAAGTAAACGATTAAAAGACTTTCTAGATTAATTAAGGTAGGTCATTGGTCACTATTACGGGCAATGACTTTCCTTCTTTTTTTAGCTGTTATGTAGCTTTTTATCTGCATTGGGGTGATGAAAATTGGCAGATGACCGCACCAATACTATCGTTAAAGAGATAAAGTATTGGAAGGAACATAGATTACTTCCGGAAACACAATGTGATTTTTTATTGGCTTTATATACGCAGGGTGAAGATAACAATGAATCCGCGGATAACAAAAAGAATACTTTTCTTTATATCCAATTGATTTTATTAACATTGATGGTACCGTTTTCATTTCTTGTAGTTTATTTTACTCAATTTGATATCATTTTGCAACTTAGTATTTTAGTTCTTTTTTCGGGATATGCAATTTGGACGTCACGTTATTTATATACGAGAAGGATAAACTACGTACATTTATCTATAATAGTTTTACTTGTTTTGTTATTAATGATAACGGATCTTATTACTAACATACTTCAACTAAATCAATACGTGACAATTTTTATGTTTTCTCTTAACTTTTTAGGCTGGTTTGTCTTAAGTCGTAAATTAAAGTATAATTATTTATTAATTTCTAGTATTGTAGCTATCATTATTTTTTTGTTCGTAAATTTTTCACATCTTTTTTCTTTTAACTAAAGAGATTTTCATATAGAATAGATATAGCTTTGTGGAATAATTTTTATATTCCGGGGATACATAAGGAGGAAATACTAATGAAACGAAACCCATTAATCCCATATGCATTAATTGCTATAACTGGGATACTAGTAGTAATTGTAATCGCTTTTGTCGGCATCAACCAACGTGCAGAACTTGCTGGTGATGACCACGGACAAGCAGAAGAGGAAATTGTGGAAGATCCAACAGCTATCTATGAAGCTAACTGTCTAATGTGTCATGGGGCTGATCTAGCAGGTGGGGGAGGCCCAGCTTTATCTGCTATTGGTGCTGAATTATCTTTAGATGAAATTAAAGAAATAATTACCAATGGTACAGATAATGGAATGCCTTCATTTAATGGAAAGCTTGCTGAACAAGAAATTGCTATTATTTCTGAATGGTTAAGCGAGAAAAAATAATTAGTTGCGGGGGAAAGCTTTCTGCTATATACAGAAAGCTTTTCTTTTATATTTCTAACTATATTGGAGGTTACTCATGGCGGAGGATATTAAACTGTCAAAACGGCTGTTAAAGGTTGCATCTTATCTACCAACGGGAGCAAATTTTGCTGATATAGGTTCCGATCACGCTTATCTTCCATGTTATATTTGCAAGAAGGACCCTGAAGCTCGGGCAATTGCAGGGGAAGTCAATGAAGGTCCATTAGCTAGTGCTAGAGAGACCATTAATTTGTATAGCTTAGATAAAGTAGTTGATGCGAGACTTGGCGATGGATTATCTGTATTACAACAAGACGAAGTTAATCAGGTAGTAATCGCTGGAATGGGCGGATCGTTAATTCGCTCCATCTTGGAAAGTGGCAAAGAAAAGCTTGGAAAAGTAAATTTAATTATTGCGCAACCAAACATTGACGAAAAGAATGTGAGAAGTTGGTACGTAGAAAACGGTTTTAGTATATACGATGAAGCTATTTTAGAAGAGAATGGGCATATTTATGAAATCGTTGTAGGTAAAAGAAGACCAGATTCAAATCAGTTGACTGAACGAGAACTTCTTTTCGGCCCAATTCTGTTAGAGGAGCGAAATCCTTTATTCTATAAAAAATGGCATTCTGAATATGAGAAACTGGGTCGAATTATTAATCAGATGAAAAATGCTAAGGTGCAAGATATTTCGAAAATCAATAAATTTCAAGAGCAATTAGAATGGATTAGGGAGGTATTGGAAGATGGCCCAAACAACTAATTCCGATATTTTCAAAATAATAGACGCTTGGGCACCGACATCGTTTGCTTATGATTGGGATAATATAGGGTTGCAAATAGGTTCTCATACTAAACCTGTAAAAAAAATTATGGTTACGTTAGATGTTCTTGAAACGGTAGTAGATGAAGCGATTGAGAATGAGGTAGATCTAATCATTGCTCATCACCCTTTATTTTTTAAGCCGCTAAAACAAATTAACCTGGACCATTGGCGTGGAAGACTAATTAAGAAATTGATTGACCATGATATCACAGTCTTTGCAGCACATACTAATCTTGATGTTGCTACAGGTGGTGTTAATGATATGTTAGCTGATTTATTGGGACTAGAGAACAAAGACATATTAGTGGAAACTAATCAGGAATCCCTATATAAAATAGCTATTTATGTGCCCGAAACACATGTAAGTGCAATTACCAATGCGCTATCTAACGAAGGAGCAGGGCATATTGGTAATTATAGCGATTGTACATTTCAAACGAATGGGACAGGTACATTTCAGCCATTAAGTGGTTCGAATCCCTTTATTGGAGAACTAGATAAGATTGAAAGTGTACAAGAAGTTAAGGTTGAATCAATTGTTAAGAATTCAAATTTATCGAATACGCTAACTGCCGTCATTAATGCACATCCGTATGAAGAAGTTGCATACGATGTATACCCTTTAAATAACAAAGGGGAATCTTATGGATTAGGGCGAATAGGGACTGTTAAAGAAGTAATTAGCCTTAAAGAATTTATAGAACACGTGAAAAAAGTATTTGAAGTAGATAAGGTTAGAGTCTCAGGCAACCTAGATAGTAAGGTAAAAAGAGTAGCTATTTTAGGTGGCAGTGGAGAAAAATATATGCACGCAGCTTTACATAAAAAAGCCGATGTGTATATTACTGGCGATATGACTTTTCATTTTGCACAAGAAGCAATTGAAATGGGAATTTCTGTTATCGATGCTGGGCATTATATAGAACAAGTGATGAAACAAGGTACAAAAAAGTATTTAGAAGAGAAGATAAGCCAAGAAGCAACTTTGGACAAATCGATTGAAATTATGGTATCCAAAAAGAATACGGACCCGTTTCAATACAGATAGTTTATAGTTTTGGAAGGTATTAAAGGAGAATTTCTCATGAATAAAACATTTAAAACGTTATCATTTAATCCAGTCATGATGGAGGTCATAGAAAAGCTTGAATTCCATCAACCAACGGAGATTCAGGAAAAGGTTATTCCAGCTATTAAAAAAGGGAAAAGTGTTATTGGACAATCCCATACAGGATCAGGTAAAACACACTCATTTCTTCTTCCAATTTTTAACAAGTTGGTAGAAGAACAAAAAGAAGTTCAAAGTATTATCACTGCTCCGACAAGAGAACTCGCATCACAGCTATATGATGAAGTAAAAAAGATAATTAAGCTTGCAGGAAAAGAAGAAGTTTGGAAAGCAAAACTGTTAGTTGGTGGAACTGATAAGCAAAAGATGATGGATAAATTAAAAGAACCACCACACATCATCGTTGGTACGCCTGGACGAATTCTGGACCTAGTAAAAGAGGAAGCTATTTCTATTTACTCTGCTAATTCATTTGTTATTGATGAAGCAGATTTAATGCTTGATTTAGGCTTTATTGATGATGTAGATCAATTATTAGTTCGCTGTAAACAAAATATTCAATTAATGGTATTTTCTGCAACTATTCCACAACGATTAGAACACTTCTTTAAAAAATATTTAGAAAACCCATTACATGTAAAGATAGCAAATGAATTGTCTCCAGAAACAATGGAGCACCGATTAATCGCCATAAAGCATCGTGAAGAAGATGACATAATTTTTGAGATTTCGAAGGCGATTAATCCTTACCTCGCTATCATTTTTACAAATGGTAAAGAAAATGCTAATAAGTTACATGAAAAATTATTAGATAAAGGTTTAAATGTGGGAATGATACACGGGGGATTAACCCCTCGCGAACGTAAAAGAGTATTAAAGGAAGTACAAAGCCTCAAATATCAATATATCGTTGCAACAGATTTAGCATCCAGAGGGATTGATATTAAAGGAGTAAGTCACGTTATTAATGCTCAACTTCCGAAAGAAGAGGAGTTTTACATCCATCGCGTAGGAAGAACTGCTAGAGCAGGCATGGAAGGTACGGCTATAAGCTTGTACAGAGAAGATGACCTGAAGTTAATTGATAAACTGGAACAAAAGGGACTTGAATTTATTTTTTATGATGTTAGAAATGGTGAATGGAAAGATGCAAAGTCTTGGAACGAACGTAACCTTCGACTTAAAACAACTACCAATGTAGAAAAAGAAGCTTGGAAACATGTTCGTAAACCGAAAAAGGTAAAACCAGGCTACAAGAAAAAGATGAAAAAACAGCAAGAGTCCATCAAGAAAAATATTATTAAATCTAAAAATAGAAAGAGATAATGGGGAGAGAGAAATCGTAATGCTAAAAATCGGATCACATGTATCAATGAGTGGGAAGAAAATGCTCCTAGCTTCTAGTGAGGAAGCTGTTTCATACGGGGCAAATACTTTTATGATTTACACTGGAGCACCTCAAAATACGAGAAGAAAACCTATTGAAGAATTAAACATTGAAGAAGGAATTAAACACATGGCTGATAATGGTATTGATAATATAGTTGTACATGCACCGTATATCATCAATATCGGAAATACGACAAAGCCAGAAACCTTTGAACTAGGTGTTAATTTCCTAAGAAGTGAAATTGACCGAACAGAAGCAATTGGTGCAAAGCAAATTGTTCTTCATCCTGGTGCTCACGTAGGTGCTGGTCCAGAAGAAGGAATAAAAAGAATCATTGAAGGTTTAAATGAAGTATTGGATAAAAATGATAAAGTTCAAATTGCATTAGAAACGATGGCTGGAAAAGGTTCGGAAATTGGTAGAAACTTTGAAGAATTAGCCCAGATAATCGATGGAGTAACCCATAATGATAAGCTATCGGTATGCCTTGATACTTGTCATATTCATGATGCTGGTTATGACATAGTGAATGATTTTGATGGTGTTCTCGAACAATTTGATAAAATTATTGGCGTCGATCGTATAAAAGTGGTTCACGTTAATGATTCTAAAAATGTGCGTGGAGCACAGAAAGACCGACATGAAAATATCGGATTTGGCCATATTGGGTTTGATGCATTACATTACATCGTTCATCATCCGCAGTTAGCTGAACTACCAAAAATATTAGAAACACCATATGTTGGCCTGGATAAAAAAGATAAAAAACCTCCATATAAATTCGAAATTGAAATGATACGTAATGGATCATTCAAACCGGAGCTTCAAGAAGTAATTCTAAATCAATAAATAAAAAGGCTACCTTAAAGGTGTATATAAACCTTTAAAAGGTAGCTTTTTTAATTAAATAAGTGCTCTAACCCATACGATTTTATCAGTTCTTGAAAAAGTTGATTAGCTTTTATTGCTGTTTCACGATCCGTAATCTCACTTAAATCTTTAAGCATCTTTTCTCGTTCTTTCCTTTCAAAAGGGTTCACTCGATTTCTACGTACATAATTCGATATTTCTTGTGCTTGTTGTCTTGAAATTGTAAATCCATATTCCTGAGAGTAATGGAATACATCACTAGGGCTAATTTGTTTCATTTTACTTAGAATTATTTGCTTAATAAAGATGGACATATTAATACCTCCTTCTGCTTATCACTATATGCTTAGGGAAGTTAATTTTCAACTTGTTTTATAAAGTTTGTTCCGAAATGGGTTAATTTCCATGGCAAAAAGTAACATGATAGAAATCCTTGTTTCTTCATAAACTAGAACTGCACCTCATCATTAAAGAAGGAGGTCAATTATATGGACGATTACAATCGTACAAATGATGTTGAGAATGCTCCAAAGCATGGTGAAGAGGATTATACTGCACGTCATACAGATGGAATCTACAGTAGTCGTGATGAAGAAACGGCTGCCGAGTTAACCGCAGATGATTACCGCAGAAATGTTACAGTTAATAATGATCAAACAGAGGCCAATACTTCTATAGGTTGGATTGCCCTGGCATTATCAATTGCATCATTCTTCTGGGCACCTATCCTTCTAGGTGGTGCAGGGATTATAGTAGGGTTCATCGCACGAAATCGCCATGCCAATACACTAGGTAATATTGCAATTGCTGCTGGAGCAATCTCCATTTTAATTACACTGTTTATATTGCCATTTGTATAAACGATGAGGCTAGGTCAATGACCTAGCCTCATTTTCCATTTGTATATTTTGGAAAAAAATAAAAGCGATTGTTCTGAAGATTATTCGGTTCGGTGTTAGGATTTAGTGTTGAAAAATCGGTAATTATTTCATCAATATTAAAATTATTCAAGGTCGGGTTGAGTCTTTCGATAATTGATATTACAGTATCACCTGGTACGATTTTGATTTTTACTACATCATATTCGGAGTCCGGACTGGAAGTAACCTCATTGGTAGTTTTTTCCTTATAAGGGTTAGATAAGTCTGTTCCAGAATATAAGTCTTTATAGATACTGATGAGAAATAGTATAATGAAAATATTAACAATTAACTTTTTCATAATTTACTCCTTATTATGAAACCCTTTTTATTCGTTATACGTATATAAAGAAAGATTACCTAAGAGAGGGAGAAGCATATGGAAATATTTTCTCAGGAATGGATTGCAATAGTAATTACAGGGTTGGCAACTTTATTTCTAATCGGTGAAGTGTTAGTTAATATGAGGGGGATATTTGCTTTATTAGGTATCGGATTTATTACTGTTTATTTCTCAGTATATTTAGAGACTAACTCCCTTATTCTTATGCTTATCATTTATTTTGTAGGAATTGTCCTAATTATTATTGATGGTAAAGTACTGAATGATGGAACATTGGCTGTAATTGGTACTGCGAGTATGCTCGTAGCTGTAGCATTACCAGCACCAAATTTTGCTACAGGAACATATGCTGTACTGGGTGTATTATTAGGTGCAATGGGGTCCATGTTCTTCCTTAAGGTATTTAAGCATCGAGATATGTGGAATAAAATTACACTAAAAGATAAATTAACAAGTGAAGCAGGCTATAATTCTTTAAATGCTGAATATAAATCCTTATTAAGTCAAGAAGCTATAACGCTTAATGATTTACGCCCCGTAGGAACAATAAGGGTGGGAAATAAAGATTATAGTGCAGTATCTAATGGTCAATGGATACCTAAAGGTACTCGGGTGGTCGTAACTCAAGTTGATGGTACGAAGATATTAGTAGAACAGATAAATAATTCTTAAGGGCCCACCTTAGGAATTTTTTTTTTGTAATTACACACAATAGTTTTATAGATAGTTAATTCTTCTTTTGTAAATTTTATGTAAAGTTTTTAATAATTGCTTTACAAAACGTGTTCTTTTTTCAATAATGGTTAGGGTGTGTCTTAACAAGAATACATAAGATAACTTAAAAGGGGCGAATATCCATTGGAACTAGACGTACAGAAATTGATTTTTGAATTCATCGGTGGTTTAGGTATTTTTCTATTAGGTATTAAATATATGGGTGATGGATTACAAAAATCAGCTGGAGATCGTTTACGCGACATTTTAGATAGATTTACAAGTAATCCATTCCTTGGAGTTCTGGCTGGTATCGTAGTAACGATCTTAATCCAAAGTAGTTCAGGTACAACTGTATTGACCGTTGGACTTGTTAATGCAGGTTTTATGACCCTGAGACAGGCAATTGGGGTAATTATGGGTGCCAATATTGGTACGACTGTTACTGCATTTATCATTGGGATTGATATAGGAGAATATGCCTTACCGATTGTAGCTGCAGGTGCGTTTTTAATTTTCTTCTTTAAACATCAAAAGGTTACTGCGGTAGGACAAGCAGTGTTTGGATTTGGTGCTTTATTCTTAGGTTTAGAATTAATGAGTAGTGGTATGAAGCCTTTACGTTCTCTAGAGGCGTTCCAGGAGTTAACACTAAGTATGAGTGAACATGCTGTACTTGGTGTAGTGATAGGTACACTATTTACCGTAATTGTGCAAAGCTCTAGTGCAACCATAGGAATATTGCAAGGATTGTTCTCAGAAGGTGCTATAACACTTGATGCGGCATTACCTGTATTATTCGGGGATAATATCGGTACCACCATTACAGCTGTATTAGCCTCCCTTGGTGCTACTATTGCGGCTAGACGCGCAGCTGCAGTTCACGTGACATTTAATTTAGTAGGTACAACGATATTCCTGTTACTACTGCCAGTTTTCACTAAATTTGTAGTATTCTTGCAGTCTTCACTTTCTCTAAATGAAGAGATGACTATTGCATTTGCTCATGGAAGCTTTAACATTTTTAATACCGTTGTACAGTTTCCATTTATTGGCGCACTTGCATGGATGGTTACGAAGATCATTCCTGGAAAGGATACAACGATTGAGTATAAACCTAAGCATCTAGATCCTATTTTCATTCAGCAATCTTCAGCTCTTGCATTAGATCAGGCGAAGAGCGAAATTGTTCGCATGGGTGAGTATGCACACCAAGGATTAGAAGAAACAAATTTATATTTATCAACAAATCAGATGAAACATTCCGACATGGCCATGCAAATTGAAGGTGCATTAAACAGTCTAGATCGAAGTATTACGGATTATCTAATAAAGATATCTTCAGGTTCATTGTCTGAGTTTGAAAGTGCTAAGCATACTGTATTAATGGACACGGTTCGTGACATTGAGAGAATTGGTGATCATTTTGAGAATATAATTGAATTAATTGATTATAAAATTTCTAATAAAGTACTCATTACAGAGAAAGCCCAAGAAGATCTGAACAATATGTTTGATTTAACCATGTCAACTGTGAAGCAAGCGATCAAAGCATTGGAAAAAGATGATCGCGAAGAAGCTCTTGCTGTTGTTCAGAAAGAAGACCAAATTGATAAAATGGAACGCAATTACCGTAAGAAACATATCATTCGAATGAATGAAGGGGATTGTAGTGTTTCAGCAGGAATTGTGTTTGTGGATATTATTTCAAACCTAGAGCGTATTGGAGACCATGCAGTTAATATAGCTGAAGCTGTCTTAGATGATCACTCATAAATCGTTTATTAATAATATTAGTAATTTGTTCTCGCACAGTAATTAACTTTACTGTGCGAGTTTATTATAAAGTAGAGGAGGAAACTTAAAATTAATTTTGTTTTTTATGATTTTTTGATTGATATTTATAATTAAAGGTGATATAGTAAATATTGTCGTTTTTGATACATAACTCTTTTAAAAAAAAGTGATTGACACGAACTGCTGAATATGATAAATTATATCTCGTGCCACTTAATTAGAAAGACAAGCAAGCTTCAAAAAACATGTAACAAATTAAACTAACATTATTCCACAGTAGCTCAGTGGTAGAGCAACAAGCAAGACATCCACCGAATATGCTACGAGTAACACCGAAGCATATACTACCTTGAATAGGCTAGAAGATGCAGGTGTCCAACTTCTTGGAATAAGCTTTCAAAAACATACGTAACAATTAAAATCAACATTATTCCACAGTAGCTCAGTGGTAGAGCAATCGGCTGTTAACCGATCGGTCGTAGGTTCGAATCCTACCTGTGGAGCCAATCTTAAAATGGCGGCGTAGCTCAGCTGGCGAGAGCGTACGGTTCATACCCGTGAGGTCGTGGGTTCGAT
>NZ_LDUE01000067.1 GCF_001038485.1 Ornithinibacillus californiensis | reverse complement strand
TTTGAGTTTCCGCAAAACGTAAAAAAATCAACCTTTGATTATGAACTACGACAAAAATACAGAAGAGTCTAAAGTATTTAGCCAAAAAAAGGAATTTTGGCGTCCTCAAAGAGAGCCTATCCAAGGCTCTTTTAAAAATTTAGTTTTTAGGGTCTTTTTAGCTAACCAATTTTAATTCTAACTGACGAGGAAAGTTATGGCGTATTCGAAACCAACCCTGAACTCCTTCCCTGGCATAGGCCAATGTCGACAAAATACCCTCTGCAAGCTGATAATAATAAAATTGAATATCTTTACGGAGTGCTTTGGCATTTTCAATAAGCTGACGTGATAGCCTGCTGGTGCTCATTTTATCGGCAAGAAGGCCTAATAAACCAATCGCATATGTTAATAATTGATTGAGATTATTAATGGATGTCAAACTCCTGACGCGGAAATCTTCAAATCCAAAATGTTGTTTCTTAAAACGGAAATATTCTTCAATACGCCATCTCGACATGTAGGTCCTTACGATGTGAATGGCATCTTCTTTACTTTGGATTACCTTGTTCGTAGCTAACATCATTGGCGTTTTCCCAAGCCCATAAACGAGGATAAGACTAATTGGATTTTTACTGGCAGTGACTTTTATATTCAAATGGCTAATGTACACCGTCTCTTTTTTCTGTTTTCCATCTTCACTAAACAGTAAGGTAGTTTTAATTTTCCCTTTCCGTGAATCCCTAAGTACAGCGGCTTTAAACCATTTTCCTTTCCAAAACAATTTTCGATTTTCCTTCAAACGGATAATGAAGTCTTGTTTTTGTTTATGCATGAAATGAAACAGTGCATTCATATCATAACCGCGGTCAAATACGAATGTAGCTCTTGATTTCAAACTGGAAATGACTTGATTTAAACCTTCAAATAGTACTTCATTTGTAGATTTATAATCTTTTTCTTTCGATGAATGAATATGGGAAAACAAACTGACAGGTTGCTTCTTCTTAGTCGTCAATCCGACCATTTCCGTTACTAGGTAGCCCTTTTCAATTTTATTGTCTTTTGAAGAACCGTCTCGCACTTCACCAAGGGCTTCAAACTTTTCACCATGGGGTTTAATCACATCGGAATCATCCACTAGAATTACTGGGTGCTCCCCTAAAGCCTTTGTGACCTTTTGTGTATAGTTTTCTTGGATTTCTGGAGATAGCGTACGCCCAAGGTTTTGACTGAGCCGATCAATGGTATTTTTAATGCGGATTGGCTCATTTAAAGCTGTAGCTATATTCTTAAGGATTGTACTTCCGGACCTTAATATACCGTAAATTGATTGGGTTACAAACTTGGATTCAACCCGACGATTACCTGGCACCAAACCTTTTGAAAAATTAACAACTTCCCGTTTCGTAGCGTACACATCTGTGGTAGAATTAAACATGAAAAACCCTCCTATAGATTTGTTTAGTATCTTTTTGGCTGTCTACTAAAATTATACTAAACCTTGGTGGGTTTTTCCTTGTTTTCCCCTAAAATTGCCACTTTTCATTACTTTCTGAACTGGATTTTCACTTTATCTCTTCTTTTATGTCACTTTCTAATATTTTTGCGGAAACTCAAACAGCGAGTCCATTGATTTTTTCTCTCAACATGTTATAATGGGTATTACCGTGCTAGGCGGGGAGGTAGCGGTGCCCTGTACTCGCAATCCGCTGTAGCGAGGCTGAATTCCCATCTGAGGTGGATGACCGTGTGGCTGCCTCAAGGGATTGGTGTTGACGTTTAGGTCCTGCGCAACAGGAACCCACGAACCCTGTCAGGTCCGGAAGGAAGCAGCAGTAAGTGGTCATTCCTGTGTGCCGTAGGGTCACCTAGACCGAGCCATGAACTTGAGTAACGCATGGGGTTATCTCATCAACGATGGGTGCACGGCATACATATTGTGCATAAACCTCTTGTATTTTACAAGAGGTTTTCTCGTACCTCATTAAAAATCCTCTTCATTATAACTCCATTATCAATTTTTCTTTTCATTATCATTCACATTCGAACTCAAAATCGTTATAATTAGGTAGAAATCATAGAGGGGAATCTGTTATGAGCTATCAAGCATTGTATCGCGTCTGGCGTCCAAGAACGTTTGAAGACGTAGTAGGCCAAAGTCATATAACAAGAACACTACAAAATGCCATTGTTCAGGAGAAATTTTCACATGCTTATTTGTTTACAGGCCCTCGTGGAACTGGTAAAACAAGTGCAGCGAAAATTTTTGCAAAAACAATTAACTGTGAGCATGCTCCAGTGAAAGAGCCTTGTAATGAATGTGCGGCATGTCGTGGCATCCAGGATGGTTCCATCTCGGATGTTATTGAGATTGATGCTGCTTCCAATACAAGTGTAGATGATATCCGTGAAATACGAGATAACGTCAAATATGCATCTAGTGTTGTTCCATACAAAGTTTATATTATTGACGAGGTACATATGATCTCAGTTAATGCCTTTAACGCATTACTGAAAACATTAGAGGAACCTCCAAAGCATGTTGTGTTTATATTAGCTACGACGGAACCACATAAAATTCCACTGACGATTATTTCAAGATGTCAGCGATTTGATTTTAAACCAATCTCAAATCAAGCTATCGTGGAGCGTATGCAAACGATTCTAACTGCTGAAGAGGTTAGTGTAGCAAAAGAAGCCTTAGATGCGGTAGCATTAGCTGCAGAAGGTGGAATGCGTGATGCACTTAGCATACTAGACCAAGCCATTTCGTATAGCGAGGAACAGGTAGAATTAGAGGACGTGCTTGCCGTTACCGGTGGCGTATCGCAAAAAATACTCACCGACATCGTAGCTGCGATGCATGAGAAGGATGTCCAATCCGCTCTAAGAATGCTTGACCAACTGATTCAGAACGGAAAAGACCCAGCACGATTCGTCTATGATGTCATCTATTTCTTGCGTGATTTATTGCTGTATAAGAGTGCGCCTTCCCTAGAAGGAATCTTGGAACGTGCGTTAGTGGATGATGATTTTAAACAATTATCTCAGCATGTACCAGAATCATGGATTCAACATGCCATCATGCAACTAAATCAAACACAACAAGAAATGAAATGGTCAAACAATCCGAAAGTGTTTATAGAGATTGCGATCATTACCATCTCTAATCGATATCAGGAGTCTGCAGAGACAACGAATTCCGTGTCTTCAGATGCAGTGATGCAGCTAACACAGAAATTAGCACAGTTGGAGAAAGAAATTACCAACTTAAAAGAAGCACCACAACAAACAAATGTGGCAGCACAGCCTGAAAAACGTAGAACACAACCAAGTAAATCGAAGAATAGCTACAAGATTCCATATGAACGAATTCGTCATGTACTGAAAGAAGCAGAAAAACCAGCATTAAAAGAAGTTCAATCCGTCTGGGCCAACTTCCTAAACAAACTAAAAACAACAAGTGCCCCAGCACATGCAACAATCCAAGATTCAAAGCCAGCCGCAGCATCCGATTCGGCTTTAGTTGTATCATTCAAATATGAAATCCACTGTTCCCTTTTCTTAGATAACCGCGAACTAGTGGAATCCGTATTAACGAGTGTACTAAATAAATCCCTAACCATTATTCCAATTCCGGATAATGCGTGGCAAGAACTAAGAAATGAATACCTAAAAAATCAAGAACCATCCAACCCAGAAGAGCAAAAAAGCGACCCAATCGTAGACGAAGCAAAAAAACTCTTCGGCGATGATTTGATTGAGATACATGATTAATAATAAGGTTAGTTTCTAAAGGAATCATATTTTGTAATTAACAAAATCGCACTGAGTGGCTAGAATACACGGAGACTCCTGCGGGAGGAAAGGCATCGGTGAGACCCCGCAAGAGCGTTAGCTCTGAGGAGGCTCACCAGCCGCCCGCGGAAAGCGAAGTGTATTCTAGCCACGGACTTGGTAAGAACAACTAAATTCTAAAATGAATATTAAAAGGAGGCGTTTTCCATGAAAGGTATGGGAAATATGGGCAATATGATGAAACAAATGCAAAAAATGCAAAAGAAAATGATGCAAGCACAAGACGAACTACACGAAATGGTATTCGAAGCATCTGCAGGTGGCGGAATGGTAACCATCAAAGCAAACGGTAAAAAAGAAATTACCGACGTAGAAATTAAAGAAGAAGTAGTCGATCCAGACGATATCGACATGCTACAAGACTTGATCCTTGCAGCAACAAACGACGTCCTAAAACAAATTGACGATAAAACCAACGAAACAATGGGTCAATTTACGAAAGGGTTAAACATGCCAGGAATGTTCTAATTGTCTAGCTTCAGGCGCCAGCGACTAGTGGACTTCCTTCACCTCCGTACGATAAGTCAACATCGACTTCCTCCGGTCGTCGTGTTTCCTTTATCTCCTACGGCTCAGTCCACTCCATACGTCGCTAAGCGGGCGCCTTACGCTTTTCTAAGGGGGAAACACCATGTATTATCCAGAACCGATTTCCAAGCTAATTGATAGCTTTACAAAATTGCCAGGTATTGGGCCAAAGACGGCTGTTCGTCTGGCTTTTTTTGTGTTAAATATGAGAGACGATGATGTACTGCAATTTGCAAATTCACTTGTCAATGCCAAACGTGAACTGACACATTGCTCGGTCTGTGGTCACATTACCGACCAGGATCCATGTTCCATTTGTTCGGATACGTCCAGGGATAACTCAGTGATCTGTGTTGTTCAAGATCCAAAAGATGTTATTGCGATGGAGAAAATGAGGGAATTTCGCGGGAAGTATCATGTCCTTCATGGCGCAATTTCGCCAATGGATGGAATTGGTCCAGAAGACATAAATGTTCCAGATTTGTTAAATCGTTTAAAAGACGAAGAAGTGAATGAAATCATTTTAGCGACAAACCCTAATATCGAGGGAGAAGCAACTGCCATGTACATTTCGCGTTTAGTAAAGCCATCTGGTATCCGAACAACAAGAATTGCACATGGTTTACCAGTTGGTGGCGATTTAGAATATGCAGATGAAGTTACATTATCGAAAGCGCTAGAGGGTAGGAGAGAACTGTAAAGTCAGGTGACATAAGTGGGAAGAAAGAAAAGAAAGCAAAAGCGAGAGGTCGATGAGCTTTTACTGGATGCTATCTTTTCCATCGAACATGAGTGGAAACAAATAAAATCACTCATCGGTAGGTCAATTGAACCGACATTTGAGGGAAGTAGCACAGAGAAACTTGCTCAATCTAAATATTTATTTTTACTGAGGGAAGCAAGACACCGTAAGATTAGTGCGGTGAGATATAGTAAATAGTGAAAAAGCACTTACAATATTGTAGGTGCTTTTTTGCATAAATTCATCAGCTTTATTCTTTATGTACAAATTTTATTTTTGAAGTCACAAGATATACTGCGATAAACGTTAACATAAAATCGGTATAAGGGTTATTCGAACCGTCAAATAGAATTGTACCAATAGCAAACACAATAAATGTTAAAAATAATAAAGCCAATACATACATACCATTTTGCAACATAATTCCTCCCAGAAAATAAATTGATAACCGTTCTTATGTTTACTTGGGACTAAATCCACGTAGCCTTTTAAGAAAGCTTAATAAGTCCTAACAGGAGAGATAAGCTGTACATGAGATTCATCTCCAATTGGGAAAATTAAGATTGGTCTCATTGAACCATTAAAACATAATTTAACTTCATTTTCTTTGATTACTTTTAAGGCTTCTATCATAAAATTGCCATTAATAGTAACACTTAGCTCTTCTTCTCCAGATATATCTTTAATGTACTGTTCTTCTTTTATTTGTCCCATTTCAGATGATTTCGAGGAAATTACTATTTTGGAGTTGTCGTTTATTTCTAATCTTATATTGTTATTTCTCCATTCACTTGCAAATACACTAGCTCTTTCAATACCTTCTAACAATTGCTTCGTATCCAATGTAATAATAGTATTGGCTTGTTGTGAAACTAACCCTGATACACTAGGATAATTCCCTTCAATTAATCTTGAGTAAAAGGATATCTTATCCGATTTGAAAACTATATTTGTTTTCGTTGCAAATATATCAATTTCAGTTGTATAAGTACCGAATAACTTTATTAGTTCAGTTAAAGATGAGCTTGGAACGATAAATGATTCATTTAAATCTGACTTAACTTCATGCTTTTTTAAAGATAATCTATGTGAATTCGATGCGACACAAGTAAGAAGATTCGTTTTAAATGAAAAACTAACCCCAGTGAGCACTGGGTTTGTTTCCTGTTTAGAAGCAGCGAAGAGTGTTTGCTTAATAATTTCTATCAAATCTTTACTTGATAATGTAACTACATTATTGGAATTAACCGTTGGAAGAGATGGGTATTCTGTTGTATGAAGGCCATTCATTTTCGTGACTATTCCTTCAGATTGTATAGTTACGGTTTGATTATCATCAGCTTTAACATGAATATCATTGGGTAATTTTTTTATTATTTCACTTAAATACTTAGCAGAAAGCACGATACTGCCTGTCTTCAGAATCTCTAACCTAGTTAACTCATCATTAGCGATAGGAATTGTTCTTTCTATAACAAAATCTGTATTACTTCCTATTAGTGTTAAACGATCAGTTTTTGCGACTATTTTAATTCCTGTTAAGATGGGTAATGCAGTTTTAAGCGATACCACACTACTTACTTCTGCTATAGCCTTTTTTAGATAGTTATTATTTATTTTGAACTCCATAAAAAAATCCCCTTTTTGTTCAAGTAAGCTGCACTCGTTTGTTGAGCAAAAAAAAATTAGTTTCTGTTCGAATCATCAATTTCTAAGTTTAAAGTACTCTCCCACCAAACATCGTTATTTCCATTTAAGTAATTGTTAATTAGATCTCTGAACGGATAAGGTTGTAGGTTATTATCATCTAAATCCCGTCCGTTACACCAAAAAAACTCAAGGTGTGATTCAACTGATTTTGGATTAGCACTGCTCTCAATCTCATTACTTGTTACTTCAAAGACCTGATTGATTTCACAATTAAGGACGCCATTTTTCTCCCACTTGTGTTCAACTAATCCTAGGAATCTTCCAACTTTACAGTTTATGCCTATCTCCTCTTTCATTTCTCGTTTTAGTGTATCTTTTGCACTCTCACCAAATTCAATATGACCACCTGGTAAAAAAGTATTGGTATAGCTTTTTGCTTGTGCAAGTAACACTTTATTATCACTAATAAAGAGCCCTCTTGCTAGATGGTGGAATGGTTTTTGCACAGATTTTACCCCCTAAATTAAGATTTGTTCTGTTAAACTAACGCAGTCTTAATGGTAGTAACTAACATTTCTTACTGCGCATTCAAGTACTCACCTTTAAGAATTCCCATGGTAATGATGTCTTGCCATTTTCCATTTCTATATAGACCTTCTCTTATTACTCCCTCTTGCACAAATCCAAGTTTCTTATAGATATGTATAGCTCTTTCATTGAGAGAGAAGACCCTAAGTGAAACACGATGTAAATTTAATTCTAAAAACGCATAATCTAGTAACAATTTTAGAGCTTCTGTACCGTATCCCATACCCCAATATTCCTTCTCACCAATATCGATAATACATTCAGCGTTTCTATTTTTTGTATCGATATTTATTAGTGACGTTACACCAATTGGAATATTCCTATCCCTCTGTTCAATAATGTAACTCTTAGAAGAGGTTGAATTAAGTATAATATTATCGACAAAATTTCTTGTTTCATTAAGCGTATATAAATCTAAAGATAGATTTGTTGTTTTCATTACATCTAGATCATTTCTCCAGGAGTGATATGTTTCAATGTCCCTTTCCTCCATTTTCCGAAGCAGAAGCCTATTTGAACTTAACATTTACCATCATCTCCTTAGATCTTTATATAGAAGTCATTAATTAATTTCTAAGTAGGGTACATCTCTCTCAATTTTATTCTTCATATTATTAAGTTTTTCTTTAACTTTTCTATTGTTTTTTTGTTCTTTTGATAGGAAATTAGAAAAATAAATATAGGAGTAAATGCGTCTGTAATTTAAGAAAAACTGCAATTTAGTAAGCCAATAGGAATCAATATTATTCTCAGTTGAATAGCCATCTAAAAATGTCTTAATGAATAGTTGGGCAAATTCTTCTCTTCCTTTGTTGTCATTTTCATCAATAGATTGGACAGCATGATATATAACAATTGCAATATCATATATAAACCAGTTGTATTCGCAATCACCAAAATCAAATAGGATTATTTCATCTTTATGTAGATAAAAGTTTCCTTGATGTAGGTCATTATGTATTATGCCATAACTATTTTTATCCTTTGGTAGTTTACTAAGTTCACCAACAAATGTATTCCATTTTTTAACTACTACTTCACTAACTTCATTTAAATCACCTCTAAATAGTAATCCCATATTCCAATCTTGCTGTTTTATTGTATTATCTAGGGGAACGTATCTTTTCGATAAACCATGTATTTTGCCAAGTGTTTGTCCCAACTTATAAAATAAATCCTTATTCCAAGTTTCAGTATCGGTAACATTAATGAAGGTACCTTTTGCTTTCTCAAAGGCTAAGACATAGCACGCTTTTTCGTCATCTAAATTAATAGTCTCTATATGCTTACCATTACGAGATAAGAGAGGTGGCGTTACATTAACTCCTGACGAATGTAGATATCTTATCCAATCCAGTTCTGCAATAATAGAGTTTTTACTATAAACCGAACTAGGATAAAACTTAAGTATAAAACTCTCACCATTTCTATTGCATTCAAATACATTATTTGAAAATCCACCAAGTAGTTTTAAATCCAATCTATCAGCATCAAATCTCTCTGCACCTTTAGATACAATAGATTTATCCAATTTCTCTCCCCCCTGATCGACTTTTTAAGTAACGAACACGTTTGTTCAATAACAATTTTACTGACATCTAATTAGCAATTCGCTTCAATAAAGTAGTTAATAACAAACTGATATGAAAATATATCAACCCAGGGACGGCTCCAAGTAAAAGAATAGGAAGAAGTGAGATTTCTGAAATGCTTCCTTGAATTAGTGAAAATACAGTGATGATAACCATCCCACCAAGTCCGTACAAACCGAATGAAATAAGATACTTATTAAATTTGTTATTCAGCTTTCTTTTATCTAATTTGTAATCAATTGTAACGGAAAACAAAGTTCCTATAACGATAAAAACAGGTAACGAAACCCATAATGCGGATAAAAAGTACTCGGAACCTGAAGTTAAAAGTATGCCTAAAACAATAGCACTAAGGATCGGTGAAAGGATTTTCACTATAATATTCAAGATATATTCACCTCGACTATTCAAATTTACAGACTAGAAGTAAACCCTTCTTTTTCACTAAACTACCCCGTTTTCTATTTAGCAATTTTGGCTTCGTCTAAGAAATTGGTACTAGCCCATTCCCCATTACTCTTAAACAAACTGTACACAGTCTCACGGTCAGTCGGCGGTTCATCTATCCAATGAAGTAGTGTCCGAATAGTCGATTCTTTATCTGGGAAGTAGTGGATAAAGACTTCAGACTGCTCATGAAGTCGCGTCGTCCAAATTTGAGAACGTGCCATTACCATTGAATAATAGGTTCGAATAAGTTTACGAGCAAAGCCTTGTGTGATTTTTTTAAAATCTTCCGCAGAAGCTGTTTCTAACCTTTTCAATGTTCTAGTAAGAACTTCATGAATATCACCATTAAAACTAATTGCTATTTCTGAGGTGAGTTTATACGGACCAAATCGTTCTCCTAAATCTTCTCCATATATACAAACGCTGATTTCCTTAAGAAATGCATTTTCGTAATAATTTGAAGGGGCGGTCGTATAGTTGTAATCTGCTACAGCTATACCAACATCACTAACAAGCGAACAATACTTTAGTGACAGCTCACTAGCAAGTTTTTTTAACTCGGCTAACTCTTCCGTACTGAGTTGGGTGTGAAACATAGCAATAAGGTCTAGATCCGATTTCTTTACAATCGCATCTCCTCTAGCTACGCTTCCATACAAGTAAACACTATGTAGTTGTTCAGGAAACAAGATTTTAAGACTTTCAACAGAATCTTGAATGCATGGAACATAAACTTCATCAATTTTGTCTCTGCTAACATCACTAACAATAAACCCATTAGCGTCTAAACCATGACCAACTTTTAAATCCTTTATTTCAATCACCGCCTTTTAGCTCATTAAGCGTTATACGAATGATTAGCCTTTCACCACATTGTTTACAATGATATACATGATTTTTTGCATACATTAGTCGATCAAGGTTTTCATATCCACCGCATTCAGGACAACGTAACTTCTTCTTATCCAAGATGATATAGGATAGCAGAAAGATTCCTGAAAAAATAAACAATATCCAATAATAAAATCCAGCAACAAATGTAATTCCAAATAACAGGACAAAACTAAAACCGAGGTTGATACTATCTCTTGATATAGATTTCACCGCTCATCCTCCTAAAATAAATAAATAACTTCTGGATCTTATTGAATTAAACTGCCTTTAATTGTTAGTATCAATCTAACGCTACTTCCCTTATCTTGTTATTGCACAAATTGGATAAAGAGTATTTTATTTATCCTTGATTTCTTCTAATAAAGAAATTACTTTTTCATTTTGTTTTATAATAGTATTATTTTGCTTTCTAATTGCCGTAAAATCGTATAAAAACACTACTAACACTATTGCGATAAAGATATTCACTGCTATTTCCCCCCTAACCCCAATTGTACCTAATAATCCTTATTAAACTCTTTTTCCCCTTTAGTACAATAAGTTCTGCAAAAATAGCGCTAATCCTACTTGAATTAACGCACTGTCAGTGAAATTACAACTTATTGTCCTTTTTCATTTGATTGTTCTAATAGCTCTATAATTCTTTTGTTCTGTTTAACTTGAATTTCACTATTGTTTTTAATTTGGCTCACCCATATTAAAACTAGAATCCCTATCACAAATGGCAATAGTACTGTGATTAGTGATGCCAAAATACCAAATCCACTGAAAGAACCCATTGTTTTCACCCCCGTTAATGAATCGCTGTTATTACAAGGAACCTAAAAAATCACCAATACGTATTAACATAACTTCTACTTTATGTTCTTCATTTAAGTTTGCTTCTCCAGTTACTAGTTCAACTTCTGATTTTTCACTGCCTTCATTTTGATACTGTAATTCTACGGTGAAATCATAAATAATTTCTTCCGATTCTGTTTTGTCAAATTCGATATTTTTTATCTTAAAGTTGTAATCTTTTTTGATTGCTTCAATCAATATTCTTGAACTTTGATTGCTCATTACAAATTCCTCAAAGGCTGTTTCATTTGCAAAATAATCTTCAAAATGTTCCCTTTCATATTGGAGTAGATCATCGATAATAGATCCTTCCTTATTAATTATTTCCTTTAATTCATCATTTGGACCCGAAAGTGCATTCTGTAAAACAGATTCCATTGTCTTTATGTTTTCATCCTGTGTTTCCTGTTCTGTATTATCAGTACAACCTGCTATCAAAAGAATAAGTGAAGCGAATAAAACGATTGCTAATAATTTATGCGTTGTTTTTTTCATCTAAAGTCCCCCTATTAGTAATACGGCAAATTATGTTAATGGGTTTCAAAAGTAATATTATTCGCTTGTTGCTCTTCAACTCTATTGCCTCGTTAATTTAAGTACACTTCTACTATCCTAATATATATCCTAACATATCAATCTGAATAATTTTATTTTTCTATAATAAACAAATCAGATCAAAATTATCATGAAATTTCCTCCAGACTTAGGGATGTGATTGAGAATCCGATTATTAATTAAAATCAGTTCTTTTTCTACCTCCCAAAGCATAATTACTTATAAGGGACAAGTTTAAAGGAGTTGATTTTAGTTGGATCCTACTATCGTTATTTCTATTATGGTTGCTGTTATTGTGCTGCTACTATTTGTTGGGACATCATTTAAACCAATGCGTTTTCTTGTTAATGGAACAGTCAAGTTAGGCATTGGTATTTTATTTTTATTCTTTTTTAATGTCATCGGTGGTTCGTTTGGGTTACATATTCCAATCAATTTATTTACTGCCGTTGTTTCTGGATTTTTAGGGCTATTTGGTGTCGCTTCTCTTGCAGCGATTCATATGATTATTCTTCCATAGTTAAAAGTTTCAAAGATTTATAGTATACCTTTCGTTAAACGTGGACAAACTAGTTATTAGTTTAACGGAGGTGGGGAAAATGGAAGAAAGAGTAATAGAATTAAATCATTGTGGAATATGTGAGGAAAAGAAGCACAGAGGTATTCATTTATACCATATGTTTATCTGTACGGAGTGCGAGTACAACATGATTCATACCGAACCCCGTGAGGAAAAATATAATTATTATCTACAAAAATTAAAAAATATTAATCAACCGACATTGTTTTCATAGATTCAGACATGGTCTTTGCATATTTTCTTGCAAAGGCCTTTTTTGTTGTTATGATATTGGTATCAGTCTTGAAAGGGAAATGAACATGAATCATCAAGCAATGCCTCTACTGCAGCAGTTAGTCGATGTAAAAAATCATAAGCCAGTTTCTTTTCATGTCCCGGGACATAAAAGTGGAGAAATCTTTTCTGAAGTGGCTAAACCTTATTTCAAGTCCATATTACCGATAGATTTAACAGAGATAACGGGGCTAGATGATTTGCATGCTCCACAAGGAGTTATCAAAGATGCTCAAGATCTCGCAGCCGATTATTTCGGAGCAGCGCATACCTTTTTCTTAGTTGGCGGAAGTACGGCAGGTAATCTTGCCATGATACTAGCGGCTTGCAAACCGGGAGATAAAATTATCGTTCAGCGTAATAGTCATAAGTCGATTATGAATGGCTTGGAGTTAAGTGGTGCAAAGCCTATTTTTATTAGTCCAGAATACGATAGTAGCGTTCATCGTTATACGGCACCTAGTTTTCAAACTATCCAACAAGCAATATGCAATCACCCTGAAGCAAAAGGATTAGTGTTGACTTATCCGGATTACTTTGGAAATACATATGATATCAAACAGATTATTGACTTTTCCCATCAACACCAAATCCCTGTTTTAGTGGATGAAGCGCATGGCGTACATTTTTCTCTTGGAGATCCTTTACCAAAATCGGCACTAGCACTTGGAGCAGACGTTGTCGTACAGTCTGCACATAAGATGGCACCGGCGATGACAATGGCTTCACTCTTGCATATCCAGTCAGACCTAATATCGAAGGATTCTATTGCACATTATCTACAACTCATCCAATCAAGCAGTCCATCCTATCCATTAATGGCTTCACTGGATGTGGCAAGGCATTATCTAGCAAATCTATCTAATGAAGAATTGAATGCTATATCCGAAAGTACTACGAAACTTAAGCAAACCTTTCAATTAGGAATGCATTGGAGAGTATTGCAGGGAGATGACCCGTTAAAGATTACGTTACATGTAGTAGACGGACTATCTGGATATGAGGTAGCAAAGCATTTTGAGAAGCATCACGTTTACCCAGAGCTAGCAACGGAAAAACAAGTCTTATTCATTCATGGACTTCACGTTTTTCAAGAGTTTTCACTTGTGGAGAAAATAGTAAAATCCATCAATGAACAATATAAATATAAGTCAAATCATGCTACAATAGAGATAAGTAAACTATTTAAGGAGCCCATACAGGAACTAGCTGTTAGCTATCATGAAATGCTTTATTTACCGAAGAAGAAAGTTCAGATTAATCAGGCTATCGGCTTGATTGCTGCTGAAGCCATCATCCCTTATCCACCTGGAATTCCGATTATATTAAAGGGAGAACGGATTACCGATGAACAAACAAAGCTAATTCAGCATTTAATACAGCAAGGGGCAACAATTCAGCACCAGGATATCGAACAAGGCATCCAGGTTTTTCTAAAGGAGAATAATACGTGAGTGGTTATTTTATAACGTTTGAAGGTGGGGAAGGAGCAGGTAAAACTTCGATTCTTCATTCCATCGCAAAGAAGCTTGAAAAACAAGGGTTTGATGTCATAACAACACGCGAACCAGGTGGCATTGATATTGCAGAAAAGATCCGCAATATTATCCTTAATCCATTACATACAGCAATGGATGGAAGAACAGAAGCACTACTCTATGCCGCAGCAAGAAGACAACATTTAGTAGAAAAGGTTTTTCCTGCATTAGAACAGGGAAAAATTGTACTATGTGATCGCTTTATTGATAGTAGTCTTGCCTACCAAGGTTATGCAAGAGAACTTGGCATTGATGAAGTCTTCACAATAAATCAATTCGCCATTCAGAATGCGATGCCGGATTTAACGTTATTTTTTGATATTGAGCCTCGAAAAGGTTTAGAGCGAATTGCTGTGAATAAAGATCGAGAAAGAAATCGCCTCGATTTAGAAAATCTAGATTTTCATGAGAAGGTCTATGAAGCATATCAGCTTTTAGTGAAGCGGTTCCCTGAAAGAATTAACGTTATTAATGCAGATCAGACAATCGAGAGAGTTGAAGAAGACAGCCTATCATTAATAACCCAATATCTAAATACAATAGAGTAAAGGGGGTTAGCGTATGAAACTAGTTATGGCAGTTATTCAGGATAAGGATTCCAATCGATTAACGGATGCACTTGGAAAAAACAACTATAAGTCTACAAAGCTGGCAACAACGGGTGGATTCTTAAAAGAAGGTAATACGACGTTGATTATCGGCTGTGAAGACGAGCAAGTGAATGATGTAATGCAAATCATTAAAGAAAATTGTTCGCAACGTGAGCAAATGGTTGCCCCAATTTCTCCGATGGGCGGAAATGCCGATTCGTATATTCCAAGACCTGTTAAGGTTGAGGTTGGTGGAGCAACGGTCTTCGTATTACCAATCGAATCATTTTTCCAATTTTAATTAAAACCTTGGAAAGGGGCTGAGCAGATGAAGATAAGCCAAGATATACTTAAGCAAATCGATACGTCGCAGCAAAACAATCGTACAACCAAGCAAAATCAACCATCCTTTGCGTCAATTGTTCAGTCCCAAGCCCAAAAGATGAACACATCCGAGCTACAAAGATTAATGAGTGATATTTCACTGCAAGGTGACCGTTTAGCACGGTATCGATCGTTTAAGGACTTAGTAAAATTTAAGCGGCTAATTAAACGATTTTTAGAGGAATCTGTATCGAATGGATTGGATTTACAGCAGTCATTGAGTTTTAGTTATACAGGAAGTAGTCGGAATATGACGTTAGTTAAAGAGATAGATGAGAAGTTGATGGAATTAACGGAAGAGATTATGAATCAGGAAAAAAAGACAGTGGATTTATTAGGTCTTATTGGTGAGATTAAAGGTCTGCTGGTTAATTTATATACTTGAGATTATATGTGTTGGATAATCATTTAGATAAAAATAATCTATGCTCTGAGCGGGTCGAATACACGGAGACTCCTGCGGGAGGATAGGCCTAGGTGAGACCCCGCAGTGCGTTAGCACGAGGAGGCTCACCAGCCGCCCGCGGAAAGCGGAGTGTATTCGACCCGCGGACTCGGTAGGTGAGCAAGGTGGACATGCATTATTTTTAATGAGGAAGGTTTTTATGAAGACTTGGATTGATGTTGGTGGGATACAGCCGTTGGCTAGTAAGGTTATTACGAATAGTATTATGAAGGATCGTATTTCACATGCGTATTTGATTCAGGGTGCACGTGGGACGGGGAAAGAGGCTATTGCTGTTTTGGTTGCTAAGGTTTTGTTTTGTAAGCAAAAGTCTGGTGTTAATCCTTGTTTAACCTGCGTGGACTGTAAACGAATTGATTCACGAAATCATCCGGATGTCCATTGGATTGAACCGGATGGTCAATCGATTAAGATTGAGCAGATTAAAAACTTACAAAAGGAATTTACTTATTCTGGCCTAGAATCAGACCAGAAAGTTTATATAATAAAAGGTGCCGAAACTTTAACAGCGAATGCTGCGAATCGAATTCTTAAGTTCTTAGAGGAACCAAGTAAGCAAACAACGGCGATTATGCTGACGGAGAATAGTCAGTCGATTTTGCCTACGATTCGGTCTCGGTGCCAAATCATTGATTTACAACCATTAAATCCCCTACATTTTCAGCAAAGACTAGTCGAAGCGGGGTTAGATGATGCCACGGCACGATTAATGAGTGGGCTTACGAATAATCTGGATGAAGCAATTGAGTGGAGTCAAGATGAGTGGTTTGCCGAAGCGAGAAAGTTAGTGGTACAATTAATTGAAGCATTTACAGATAATTCAAATGATGTGTATTTGTTTATACATAATCATTGGTTACCGCATTTTAAAGAGAGAAACCAGCTAGAACAAGGATTCGATCTATTGCTTCTAGCATTTAAGGATATACTTTATTATCACCTTGGAAATGAAGAGTCATTTGTCTTCTTCCAAGTTGATGAACGGTTGGAACGCTTAGGAATGGCTTTCTCACAGGAGAAACTAGTAACTATACTACATGATTTACTAGGCGCCAAACGGAAATTAAAGCAAAATGTCCATCCGACACTTGTGATGGAACAGGTAACACTTCAAATAGAGAGGTGAAAGCATGATAGGGGTAATAGGAGTCCGTTTTAAAAAAGCGGGTAAAATATATTATTTTGACCCAGCCGAACATGATATAGAATTAGATAGCTATGTTATTGTTGAAACGGTAAGGGGAATTGAGTTTGGTAAAGTTGTGATCGCAAATAAAACAGTAGACGAGGAAGACGTCGTGCTTCCATTGAAGAAGGTTCTTCGTGTTGCAACGGAGAATGATAAACTTACTGTTATGCAAAATAAGGAATATGCGGAACAAGCATTTACAGCTTGTACAGATAAAATTATCGAGCATAATCTTGATATGAGTTTGGTTGATGTAGAATATACATTTGATCGCAATAAGATTATTTTTTATTTTACCGCGGATGGTCGTGTTGACTTCCGTGAGTTAGTAAAAGATTTAGCAGCAATGTTTAAAACACGTATTGAGCTGAGACAAATTGGTGTCCGCGATGAAGCGAAGATGCTTGGTGGAATAGGACCTTGTGGTAGAATGTTATGTTGTTCTACTTTTTTAGGAGATTTTGAACCTGTTTCTATTAAAATGGCAAAAGATCAAAATTTATCACTAAATCCGGCTAAAATATCTGGTTTATGTGGAAGATTAATGTGTTGCTTAAAATATGAAAATGATGAATATGAAGAAGCTAAGCGAGAGCTTCCAGATCTAGGTCAACATGTGAAAACTCCACATGGAGCAGGGCATGTTGTTGGTCTAAATATTCTTGATCGCGTGATTCAAATTGATATTCCAGCTAAAGAACGTGTAATCGAATATACCTTGGATGAACTCATCGAAGAAGGAATTGTGACAGCTCAGGGCCAAGAATAATGGAGTGAGTCGAAATTGCAGAAGAGAAAAATATTTGACCAAGTATCTGACATGGAAAAACAAATTGGAGAATTATATGAACAGCTAGGTGATTTAAAAGGGAAGCTGAGTGATTTGTTAGAGGAAAATCACCGTCTTTCCATGGAGAATCATCATTTGCGTAACCGACTGGATGGTTGGGAGCCAGACCAAGAATCAACTGGTGAGGAATTTACTAAGTTACCAAGTGAGGGTTATGATAACTTGGCGCGGTTATATGAAGAAGGCTTTCATATTTGTAATTTAGAATTTGGTAGTCCAAGAAGAAACGAGGATTGTATGTTTTGTCTAGATTTTCTTAGTAAAAAGAAATAACATATAATATAGCTGTCTGGTGTAGATTAAGCCCAGACAGCTTTTCTTTATTTAATTTTCTTGCCTGACCCGCAGCCCGTATACACTTCGCTTTCCGCGGGCGGCTGGTGAGCCTCCTCAGAGCTAACGCTCTTGCGGGGTCTCACCTAGGCCTGTCCTCCCGCAGGAGTCTTCGTGTATACGGGCTGCTCAGTGCAATAAACCAATAAATTCACTTTCCCAATGTAACAATTATATAATCTTTCATATAGAAAGGATTTATGGAAATGATTCAATTATATGATGACGAGAGACTTGATTATTTGACGATGGATGAGGGGTTGCAGATTATTCAGAGTCCGAGTGCTTTTTCTTTTTCGTTGGATGCGGTATTATTAGCTAATTTTGCGTCTATACCGATTAAGAGGGGGAGTATTTTGGATTTGTGTAGTGGGAATGGGGTTATTCCGCTTTTGCTTTCCAGGAAAACGAAGGGCAATATTGTTGGTGTTGAGATACAGGATCGTATTTTCAATATGGCCGAGCGGAGTGTGGAGCTTAACCAACTGACGGATCAAATTAGGATGATACATGGTGATCTTCGTAATCTAAAAGGGGAGTTAGGCCATTCTAGCTTTGATGTCGTGACCTGTAACCCACCATATTTTAAAACACCTTCTAGTACGGAGCATAATCAAAATGAACATTTAACTATTGCCAGACACGAGGTTCTCTGTACATTAGATGATGCTGTTAAAGCATGTAAATTACATGTCAGACCTGGTGGAAAAGTAGCGATGGTGCATCGGCCGGGAAGACTAGTTGATATCCTAGCGACATTTCGTGCATATAAACTAGAACCAAAACGATTACGACTGGTCTATCCTAAAAAAGGGCGAGAGGCGAATATGTTGCTCGTAGAAGGTATCCGTGACGGAAAAGCAGATTTACATATTTTACCCCCGTTATATATTTATAATGAAGATGGTACATATACAGAGGAAGCGAGTGAGATTATTTATGACTGAAGAAGAACATATTGTTTATATTTTAAAATGTGGTGATGGTTCACTATATACTGGCTATACGAATGATTTAGAAAATCGGCTTAACGTACATGAATCGGGTAAAGGTGCCAAATATACGCGAGGTCGCGGGCCATTTCAAGTGATGTTTGTTGAAAAGTTTTCTACGAAAGAAGCGGCCATGAAACGAGAGTATGAGATTAAGCAATTAACCCGAAAAGGTAAATTCGAATTAATTCGGGATAAATTGAAAGAGGTTATGCAGAATGATCATTCAAAAGAGCTTTGAAACTCGTGAAGTAGGATCGATATATGTGGTTCCAACCCCTATTGGGAATCTAGAAGATATTACTTACCGAGCGCTTTCAATATTAAAGTCTGTATCGGTCATTGCTGCAGAGGATACGAGAAATACCATTAAGCTATTAAACCATTTTGAGATTTCAACACCACTTATTAGCTATCATGAACATAACAAAATAGGACGCGAAGACCAGCTACTAGAAAAGTTGGCAAATGGAGAATCGATTGCATTAGTTAGTGATGCAGGAATGCCAGCAATATCTGACCCTGGATATGAAATCGTTAAAGCAGCTACCGAAAAAGAGTTCCCGGTTGTCGTTCTACCAGGCGCAAATGCGGCATTATGTGCATTAGTCGGATCAGGGCTACCGAATGAAGAGTTTTTATTTTATGGCTTCCTCCCTCGAAAGCAAAAAGATAAGGAAGCGGAATTAGAACGGTTAGGAAGACTACAAGCAACACTACTATTTTATGAGTCACCATACCGCATTAAAGACACGTTGAAGACGATTCAAAAACAACTGGGTAACCGCAATATTGCCATTGCCCGTGAATTAACGAAGCGTTTTGAAGAATACGTACGTGGAACAGTGGATGAGCTAGTAGAATGGTCGAAAGAAAACGAACCGAAGGGTGAGTTTTGTATTGTAGTGGAAGGACGTTCCGAGACGCTGGAGATAGAAACCGCCTCTTGGTGGGAAGAATTAGAACTTGCTGACCATGTGGAGCATTACGTTCAGGATGGTCTTTCAAGTAAAGATGCTATCAAACAGGTTGCAAAAGATAGAGACCTTCCGAAGCGAGAAGTATATCAAGCCTACCATATTGAATGAAATAAAAAAGAGCTCAACATGTGGGAGTCGGTACCTGGTGTTGCGGCTCTTTTTTAATCCTACTACTTATTTAAACTGTGATTGAATTTCCTCTATGAGTTGTTTTGCTCCTTCTGGGCTCAAGACTATCTTTCCATTTGCTAGAGAGATATTTTCGTCAGAGGATTCCCCAGTAATTTGGCATGCCATATTTGGCTGATACTTTTTTAATACTACTTTGTCATTATCCACATAGATTTCAAGTGGATCTTTAATATTAATATCTAATGTTCTGCGCAGTTCAATTGGAATTACTACTCTTCCAAGTTCATCTACTTTTCTAACTATACCAGTAGATTTCATTAAACTTCCCCTCCTCCTATCAGGCCCAATTTCGTCATATTTCGACACTTTTCTTTGCTATATTAGCAAACGATTCCTATTGATGTCAATCTTGTTGACGTAATAATAGGAAAATTTTACGAATTAATATTCCTTCCTTTATTACCCATTCCTTTGGAGGGCTAAACCAAAATTTTGAAAAAAACTTTAAAATAATTCCATTAAAGTGATAAAAAGTAAGGTTGTCTAGCTTGTTTTTGTCTAAAACATCGATATAACGCTAATAATTCAACATAGGAGTTATACTTTGGATATGAAAAAATGGAAATCTATTGTTAAAATCGATACAATAGAAGAATCATAAAAGGTTGTGAGGAGGCCATCTGATGAGTGAAAAGAAAACATTTTATATAACAACACCTATTTATTACCCAAGTGGTAAATTACATATTGGACATGCTTATTCCACTGTTGCTGGGGATGCTATTTCCCGTTATAAACGTATGCGTGGCTATGATGTAATGTATTTAACAGGTACAGATGAACATGGACAAAAGATTCAACGAAAAGCAGAAGAACAAGGTGTTACCCCACAAGCATATGTGGATGACATTGTAAGTGGCATTCAAGACTTGTGGAAACGATTAGAAATTACGAATGATGATTTTATTCGTACGACACAAGAACGTCATAAGAAAATTGTAGCCAAGATTTTTGATCAGTTAGTAAAACAAGGCGATATTTACTTGGACCAGTACGAAGGCTGGTATTGTACGTCTGATGAGTCCTTCTTTACGGAGCGTCAACTAGAAGATGGTCATTGTCCAGATTGTGGCGGAAAAGTAGAGATGGTAAAAGAGGAGTCATACTTCTTTAAGATGAGTAAGTATGTCGATCGTCTTGTTCAGTACTATGATGAGCATCCGGAGTTTATCCAACCAGAAAGTCGTAAAAATGAAATGCTAAATAATTTCATTAAGCCAGGACTAGAAGATTTGGCTGTTTCCAGAACGACTTTTGACTGGGGAGTAAAAGTACCAGGGGATCCAAAGCATGTTATTTATGTATGGATTGACGCGTTAAGTAACTATATTACGGCGCTTGGTTACGGTACAGATAATGATGAGAAGTATAAGAAGTATTGGCCGGCAGATGTGCATTTAATGAGTAAAGAAATTGTCCGTTTCCATACGATTTATTGGCCAATTATGCTAATGGCACTAGATTTACCATTACCGAAGAAGGTATTTGCTCATGGTTGGATTTTGATGAAAGACGGTAAAATGTCGAAATCAAAAGGGAATGTTGTCGACCCAGTAAGCCTAATCGATCGTTATGGTCTAGACGCATTACGTTATTATTTACTACGTGAAGTTCCATTTGGCTCTGATGGTGTATTTACACCAGAGGGATTTGTCGAGCGTACGAACTTCGACCTAGCTAATGATTTAGGAAATCTTCTAAATCGTACGGTAGCAATGATTGAAAAATACTTCGATGGTGAGCTTCCTGCATATCGTCTTGCGGAAACAGAAGTAGATGAATCACTAGAATCAATGACGAAGGAAACGATTAAAAATGTAGAAGATGCTTTAGAAAATATGCAGTTCTCTGTTGCGTTATCTTCTATTTGGCAGCTAATTAGTAGAACGAATAAATATATTGACGAAACGACTCCTTGGGTTCTAGCGAAGGATGAGGAGAAAAAAGCTAGACTAGGTAATGTTATGGCTCATCTAGCAGATTCTCTTCGTATTGTTGGGGTCATGCTACAACCATTCTTAACCAAATCACCTAATGAAATCTTTAAACAATTAGGTGTTCAAGATGAGGCACTAAAAGAGTGGGAAAGTATCTATGAACTTGGACAAATAAAAGCTGGCACAAAGGTAGAAAAAGGTGCTCCAATATTCCCTCGATTAGAGGTTGAAGAAGAAGTAGCGGCTATCAAGGCAATGATGCAAGGTCCAGCAGTAGAGGAAAAAGAAGAAACAAAAGAAGCGGATAAAAAAGCTGAGATCATTTATGATGATTTCATGAAACTAGATATGCGAGTGGCAGAAGTTATCCATGCAGAAAAAATGAAAAAAGCAGATAAACTACTAAAACTGCAACTAGATCTAGGAAATGAAAAACGCCAAGTCATCTCAGGAATCGCCGAGCATTATTCACCAGAAGAAATGATAGGTAAAAAAGTAATCTGTGTAACAAACCTAAAACCTGTCAAACTTCGCGGCGAAATGTCAGAAGGAATGATCCTCTCCGGAGAAGACCAAGACGGCAAACTATCCCTAGCAACCGTAGAACAATCATTACCGAATGGGTCAGTTGTGAAGTAGAGATTGTTTATAGATTATAACTATTGGTAGATGAAATTACAGACAATTATTGCACTGAGCAGGCAGAATACACGGAGACTCCAGCGGGAGGATAGGCATAGGTAAGACCCCGCAGTGCGTAAGCACGAGGAGGCTTACCAGCCGCCCGCGGAAAGCGAAGTGTATTCTGCCTGCGGGCTATAGTTGGAGGCGAACAATTAGAAACAAAAGAGGTCAGCATACTACATCTGTAGCAGTTGGCCTTTTCTCATAGAAAGGACGATAGCATGTTATTTGACACACATGTTCACATGAACGCCAGACAATTCCTAGAAGACCGAGAAGAAGTCATCCAACGAGCATTCGACACCGGCGTAAAATATATGGTCGTCGTCGGATTTGACCGAGAAACCATTCCACTAGCAATCGAAATAGCAGAGGAATACGAAACGATATACGCAGCAGTTGGCTGGCACCCTGTAGACGCAATCGACATGACCGATGAAGACTTAGCATGGATCGAGGAATTATCACAGCACCCCAAGGTTGTGGCAATCGGCGAAATGGGCCTAGATTATCATTGGGATAAATCACCCAAAGATGTTCAAAAAGAAGTCTTTCGTAAGCAATTACGATTAGCGAAGAAAGTTAAGATGCCAATTATTATCCATAACCGAGAAGCAACAAAAGATATTATAGAGATTCTTCAGGAAGAGAATGCTAGCGAAGTAGGAGGAATCATGCATTGTTATAATGACTCCATGGAATACGTGCCAGCTTGTCTCGATATGAATTTTTATATTTCTCTAGGGGGACCTGTTACATTTAAAAATGCACACTTACCGAAAGAGGTTGCTGCAGAAGTCCCTATGGATCGACTCCTTATAGAAACTGATGCCCCCTATCTTGCACCACATCCTAACCGTGGCAAGCGAAATGAACCAGCATTTGTAAAGTTAGTAGCAGAAAAAATAGCAGAAATAAGAGAAATGTCATTAGATGAATTAAGCGCAAAAACAACGGAAAATGCTTTTAACATTTTTCGAATAAATGGTTAAATTAGTTAAAATTAACTATAAAAATCATAATTTGTTCAAAGTTTTAGACCAAATAGACTAGAATAATTCTAGTCTATTTTTTTGGATTGAAAGATTGTAGTAGCAAGGCTTTAACCTACTTCCATTAAATGAATGAAACATTCTATTATCTACTTTGTAATGAAATTGTAAAGGAACCGTAATCCTATAAATATTTACATTTACATAATAGTGTCTATATAATCAATTCGAATAAGGAGGCAAGATGCATGCGAATTCTTTCAAAGCTATTGCCGGCCTCGAAACGGATGCTGGTTATTTCAAGTATTGGTATAATTGCGCTATTAGCATTTACCAGTGTAATACTATTTCAAGCAACACAAAAAGAAGTAGTTTTTGCTGAGAATGGCGAAGATAGAACAATTGATACACATGCTAATACGGTAGCAGAGCTACTAGAAGAAGTAGGAATTAAAGTCGGAGTGCATGATGCATTATCACATGACTTAAGTGCAGAGATTGCAGACGGTATGAAAATAAATTATAAAAAAGCTAGTAAAATTGTTGTAACAATTGGCGATGAAGAAAAAGAATACTATACAGTTGCAGATACAGTAGGAGATTTCCTAAAAGAAAAAAGTCTAACCGTCTCTGAGCATGACGAGTTGTCCCATCAACTAGATGAGTCAATCAAAGATGGCCTGAACGTTTCGATCAAGCAAGCTTTCCAGGTAACGATAGCTGATGGTGGAAAAGAAGTGAAGGCGTGGACAACAGGTGGTTCTGTTCAAGAATTATTGGATTCTCGCAGTATCAGTCTCACAGAGCTTGATAAGATAGAACCAGCTCTTGATGAAACAATTACCGAGGATACAAAAGTCTCCATCGTTCGAGTTGAGAAGAAAACAGAAGACGTAACCGATTCTGTTGCTTTCCAAACAGAAACAAGGGAAGATAGCTCACTTGCTAAGGGTAAGCAGCAAGTTATCGCTAATGGCGAAGAAGGAACCGTTGTAAAAACATATGAAGTTACATATGAAAACGGTGAAGAAGTTAACCGAGAATTAGTAAAAGAAGAAGTAACGAAAGAAAGTAAAAACCGTATTGTAGCAGTTGGTACAAAGGAACCCCAAAATCTTGTTACATTATCAGCTGGCAGTGGCAAAGAATTTACAATGACAGCTAGTGCTTTCACGGCTTATTGTAGTGGGTGTTCTGGTTATACAACAACAGGGATCAATCTAAAAGCTAATCCAGACATGAAAGTCATCGCAGTAGACCCAAATGTTATACCTCTTGGTACCAGAGTATGGGTAGAAGGCTATGGAGAAGCAATCGCTGGAGATACAGGTGGCGCAATAAAAGGAAACCGTATCGACATCCACGTCCCAACAAAAGCCGACGCATACAAATGGGGCGTAAGAAAAGTTAGAGTGAAAATTTTAGATTAATGAAATCAATGCTCTTACCATGGTATAGTGGTAAGAGCATATTTTGTTTAGTGAAGTTAATTTTATAGTTCACCCCTCCAATTATCGAAGTGAGCGGGTAGAATACATAGAGAGTCCAGAGATGATGAAGAATGAAAGGCCACCAATCTACATTTTGATAACGATTATGTGCTGAAATGAATAATAGAAGGCTGCTAATCACCAAATTGATAAGGTTAATATGCCAAAATGAAGAATGAAAGGCCACCAATCTACATTTTGATAACGATTATGTGCTGAAATGAATAATAGAAGGCTGCTAATCACCAAATTGATAAGGTTAATATGCCAAAATGAAGAATAGAAGGCAACCAATCATCAAATTGATAAGGTTAATGGTCCAAAATGAATAATAGAAGACCGCCAAACTTCAATTCGGTAAGAATAACGTTCCAAAATGAACAATAAACCACCACTCACTAACTCACCGGCTATCATAAAGTAATATTCTTGTATAAAGCGAGGAACAATCATTGAAAATAAAAGAAGTAATCGTTGTAGAAGGAAAAGACGACACCGTAAAGATAAAATTAGCAGTTGACGCTGACACAATCGAAACGAACGGATCTGCTATAAATAAAAAAACCCTACAGCAAATTAAACACGCCAAAGAAAAACGCGGAGTCATCATATTTACTGACCCAGATTATCCAGGCGATCGGATTAGACATATTATCGACCAAGCAGTACCAGGCTGCAAACATGCCTTTTTAACGAGAGATAACGCCCGTGCAAAGCATTCTAACAACAAAAGCCTAGGAATAGAGCATGCATCGGTAGAAGCGATTAGAAAGGCGTTAAAAGACGTATATGAAGTAGCGGATGTCGTGCAAACTGATATTACACAAGAAGATTTAATCAATTATCAGCTAATCGGCACATCTAGCGCTAGTAAAAAGCGGGAACGTCTTGGTGAGCTACTGCAAATTGGCCACACGAACGGAAAGCAACTTTTGAAGAGACTAACGATGTTTCAAATTTCAAAAGCACAATTAGAAGAGACGATGCAGAAGATTGAGCAGGAGGACATTCATGGATAAGAAATATATCGCTACACCAATGCGAACAAAAGAAATACTAAAAAAATATCATTTTACATTCAAAAAAAGTCTGGGACAAAATTTTCTAATTGATGCGAATGTGCTCAAAAACATCATTGGTCATGCAGGGATTAATGAGGAATCAGGAACGATTGAAATCGGCCCTGGAATTGGTGCACTAACCGAACAGCTTGCAATTCATTCTGAGAAGGTCGTAGCTTTTGAAATTGACGGACGTCTTTTACCGATTTTGGAGGACACCTTATCGGAATATGACAATATTCGTATTGTCCATGAAGATATATTAAAAGCGAATGTCCATCAAGTTATTGAAGAAAATTTTAAAGATGATCAACCGATACACATTGTTGCCAATCTCCCGTACTATATTACGACTCCAATCTTGATGAAACTATTACGTGAACGGTTGCCTGTTGGTAGCATTACAGTCATGATTCAAAAGGAAGTTGCAGATCGTATGGCAGCAAAGCCGAATACGAAGAGTTATGGTTCGTTGACAATTGCGGTGCAGTATTATACAGAGGCTAAGGTTGTGATGAATGTTCCAAAAACAGTATTCATGCCACAGCCAAATGTAGACTCTAGTATTTTGAAGCTTGTGAACCGAAGTGAGCCACCTGTTCATGTTACGGATGAGGATTACTTTTTCACCATCGTCCAAGCTTGTTTTGCACAAAGAAGAAAAACATTACGCAATAACCTAACTAGTCACTTTAAAGGTGTTTACGATAAAGATGTGATCAATGAACAACTAGAATCGATTGGTATTGATGGCACTAGACGTGGTGAATCATTAGATATGGAAGAATTTAGTATTTTAGCAAATGCATTTTATGAATTACAACATAACTAGCAGGATGTCCTTTTAAAGGGCATCCTTTTTATGTTGTTTTAAAGCACGTATAAGGCGTTTTACTCATAGTCTATAGAGGAGATTGCTTTCATGTCTGATGAAGGCTGTGAGGTGTGTATATGGAACGTAGAGCTATTGGCGAACTAGTAACAAGGATCTCATATCATCATGATTTATTATTTCGGATTTCATCCATTAAGCAGGATAGAGCCATTTTACATGGTGAGGATATTCGTTTAGAAGCAGATGCGCCGTTGAAAGACTTAGTAACCGTAGAAGAAAGGGATCTGGAAAAGCGAAGGAAAAAGGAAAAGGAGCAAGAGGAGTTTTCTTATCGTCTTTTTCGCCAGGATTATCAACTAATGAAAGAGAAGCGAGATTATCAATCAACCGATGGGTATCAATATGCAGATTATTTTCAAATCCCCGCAAAGGTGCTGCATCTTGATGGTGATCCAACATACTTACGAAAATGTATCTCACTCTATCAACGATTAGGCTTGCAAGTTCATGGTGTTCATTTAAACGAGAAAGAGATGCCTTTTCATATAAGCTCGCTTATTGAAAAGATCCAACCTGATATTATTGTAATTACCGGCCATGATGCTTTTTCAAAAAGTAAAGGAACAAAAAACGATATACGAGCATACCGCCATTCGAAGTATTTTGGTGAAACGGTTAGAGAGGCTAGGAAACTAGTGCCTCATCTTGATCAGCTAGTCATTTTTGCAGGAGCCTGCCAATCTCATTTTGAATCATTAATACGTGCGGGAGCTAACTTTGCAAGCTCACCACATCGAATTAATATCCATGCGCTGGATCCAGTATATATTGCCGCAAAAATCGCTTATACGCCGTTTATGGAAAAGGTTAATGTGTGGGATGCATTGCGAAATACGATGACTGGTGAAAAAGGAATGGGTGGCGTAGAAACGAAAGGATTACTTCGAACTGGATTGCCTTATTTAACCGAAGATGATGAGGAATCTAGTGAGTCTACAAATGTGGAATGAATGATGATGAACTCGACTCATCCATCTCATGGGTCGGGTCTTGTTTTAATAAAAGTAAAAAAAAATACATATTATGTCAACATTTTGTAATAATAACCCTTATAAGTAGAATTTAGTTGTTGACAGCAAAAAACGTATCTTGTTATAATATAAGATTTTATTTGACTTTTAAACAAGCATATGTTATAGTTTAACTACAGTGAGGTGGAGTGTATTGGCTAAAACATTAATAGAAATTAAGCAAGGTCTTGAGTGTCAGATTGGCAAGCGATTAACTCTAAAAGCTAACGGTGGCAGAAGGAAAACGATAGAAAGAACCGGAGTACTAGCAGAAACGTATCCCTCTGTATTTATTGTTGAACTTGACCAAGATGAAAATGCTTTCGAACGTGTTTCATACAGCTATGCAGACGTACTAACAGAAACAGTAGAACTAAACTTCAACAGCGACGAACGAACCGCAATGTTCATAGATCAGTAACCATAATGGTTTACTGATCTTTATTTTTTTGTTTATAATTATTTGATAATTATAACTTTTAGCTATTTCTGGTGATTTTGTTGTGTTTATGAAAAAGTGGAAAATTCGTTGTGACCATTAAGCAGCCAGTATACACGGAGACTCCAGCGGGAGGATAGGCATCGGTGAGACCCCGTTGATGCACCTGCGTCTGCAAGTATTGCTACGAAGCAGGCTTCCTCGGTGCAAGGCTACAAAGAAGCATATTCAAGTAGTAGCCTGGCTCACCAGCCGCCCGCGGAAAGCGGAGTGTATTCTGGCTGCGGACTTGGCTTAACAACTATTTTAAGATAAGAAATAAGCTAAATTTTAGGGGGAAGACCATGGACTTACTAGCAAACGGCACAATGGAAGAAATATGGAAAGAAATAGAAGTCAAATTATCAGAGAATCCAAATCCCTATGCAACAATGAAAGCTACATATGAAATTCAGATTACCGACGAAGAGGCTAGCTATCAGTTACGTTTTGAAAATGGCACCTTCTCTATTTTGGCTAGTGAAACAGAAAAACCAGATTGCACACTAAAAATGAAAAACGCTACTTTTAGAAAATTTTTAGCAGGTAATCTAAATAGTATGACCGCATTTATGACTGGAAAACTAAAAGTGGATGGCAATATTGGTTTAGCACTTAAATTAGAATCTGTCTTAAAGGAATACCAGTTTTAGCAATATTTTTCCTTAATTCCCTAGATATAACTCGTTTACGCCCGAGATTAAGGTAAAGACTAAGAATGTCGTAACAAGTGTTAACACGAAAGGGGTTGTTCTTCTTTGGGTAGACGTGGGATTATGTCCGACCAACTGAAAGAAGAAATTGCAAAGGAGTTAGGCTTTTACGACACCGTGCAAAAAGAAGGCTGGGGCGGAATAAAGGCAAGGGATGCCGGGAACATGGTAAAGCGAGCCATTGAAATAGCCGAGCAAAATATGCAGAGCAGATCATAACCGGTCTGCTCTTTTTTTGTTTTTATAAGTGAATTTTTAAAGGGGAACAATATTGGTTCTATCACTTAGCAGTCCGTATACACGTAGACTCCTTGAAAAAGAAAATCGCTTTTTTCTGCGTGCGATGTATCGCTGTCGAAGTCTTCCTTGTCCTGCGGGAGGATAGGCCTAGGTGAGACCCCGCAAGAGCGTTAGCTCTGAGGAGGCTTACCAGCCGCCCGGCGGCAAGGTAGACACTGCGATGGTACTTTCGAGCAGATGTCGCCCCTGTACTGGAAGTGAAAGCGAAGTGTATACGGACTGCGGTCACAAGTACGAGAACTAATATTTCAAGTCGCGTCTGCTTTTAATATGTGTTACAATTTCCATACATGAAAAAAGTAGGTGACGGAGATGACTCACTTTGAGAAAGCGCCTGCGAAAATCAATCTATCTCTTGATGTTTTAAGAAAACGACATGATGGTTATCATGATGTGGAAATGATAATGACGACGGTTGATTTAGCAGACCGAATTGAGTTAAATACCTTAGAGGAAGACAGAGTTGAGGTTTCATTATGGAGTAGATATGTTCCCAATGATGAGAGGAATTTAGCATATAAGGCAGCGATAGCCTTTAAACAGAAATATAATATAACAAAAGGTGTACACATTAAAATCGAAAAGGTTATTCCTGTTTCTGCTGGTTTAGGTGGCGGTAGTACGGATGCAGCAGCAGTTTTACGAGGTCTAAATCAATTGTGGAATATGAATATTCCTCTAGACGAACTTGCAGAACTCGGGTCAACCTTAGGTTCAGATATTCCATTTTGTGTATACGGCTCTACGGGAATTGCAAAAGGATTCGGTGAGATCGTGGAAAAATTACCTTCGCCACCGCCTTTTTGGGTTGTTCTAGCGAAGCCGGATATCGGCGTGTCCACTAGGACTATTTTTCAGCGCGTAAAAATGGATGAAATTGCTCATCCTAATACAAACGCGGTGATTGAGGCTTTGTATGAAAAGGACTTTGACAAGCTTTGTGATAATATCGGTAATTCGTTAGAAGCAATTACCGCCTCACTTCATCCAGAAGTACTGCGAATCAAAGAAAAAATGAGACAAGCTGGTGCAAGTGGTGTGTTAATGAGTGGCAGCGGCCCAACCGTATATGGATTAGTCGAACAGCAAAGTAAGGCACAACGAATATACAACGGGATGAAAGGCTTTTGCCAAGAAGTATATTTGGTCCGTTTAATTGGCTAGTTACTTGATAAACTCGTATGATGGTGGTATGTTTAGATAAAATAATTCGGTTTTTGAGGTGAAAGCATGAAAAGAAGTGGACGGTTAGTTGCATTAACAAACTTTTTTCTAGAAAACCCTAGAGTTCACAAAAACTTACCATCATTTGCGGACAAGTATAATGCAGCAAAGGCCTCCATCAGTGAGGACTTAGATATTATTGATGAGATGTTCCGAGAAGAAGGATTAGGATATTTAAAACGTATTGCAGGTTCTGCTGGCGGTGTTATGTATATTCCGGAGTCATCCATGGAAAAGGGAATGGAATTTGTAGATCAGCTGTGTGAACGTCTTAAGGACCCAAATCGTATTCTTCCTGGTGGCTATTTATATATGAGTGATATTTTAGGTGAACCAAATACAGTACGTGAGATTGGTAGAATCTTCGCATCTAACTTTGCGAAGTTAGATATCGATGTCGTTGTAACTGTTGCTACAAAAGGGATTCCACTCGCATACGCAGTGGCATCGTTCTTAAATGTTCCAGTAATCATTGTGCGGAGAGATCCAAAAGTAACAGAAGGCTCATCGGTAAGTATTAATTACGTTTCCGGTTCGTCCAAAAAAATACAAACCATGGTACTACCAAAGCGTAACCTAGCGGAAGGTTCCAACGTATGTATCATTGACGACTTCATGAAAGCCGGAGGAACCATTAACGGCATCGTTAGCCTACTACAAGAATTCAACGCCAACGTAAAAGCAATCGGCGTACTAGCAGAAGCAGACGACGAAGAAGAAGAACGAGTAGTCAACAACTACACATCACTAGTAAAAATTTCAGATGTAGACATCAAACAAAACTTTATTTCTGTACAACGAGGTAATTTTATTTAATATAAAACTATTTCTGTATGAAATGGATAAAAAAGTATTGAAAAAAATTTACGCTCTGAGTGTCCAGAATACACGTAGACTCCTGCGGGAGGACAGGCCTAGGTAAGACCCCGGTGATGCACCTGCGTCTACTAGCATCGCTACGAAGCAGGCTTCCTCGGTGCAAGGCAGCGAAGAAGTATACTCAAGTAGTAGCCTGGCTTACCAGCCGCCCGCGGAAAGCGAAGTGTATTCTGGACACGGATCCGGCCAGAAAGCTAAGACCTTTTCACTAGAAAAGGTCTTATTTTTTTAATCAAAAAACTATCAAAATTACCTTTTTGTGTAAATTATTAAATTTTTTTCAAATTTAAGAAGGATTTTAGAAATATTTGTAGAATTTAATTAAATAACTCATAAGTACAAAGGTGGTGAATCAGCATGGAAGTAACTGACGTTAGATTACGCCGTGTAAACACGGAAGGTAGAATGCGTGCAATCGCATCTATTACGTTAGATCAGGAATTTGTAGTTCATGATATCCGAGTTATTGACGGAAACAATGGATTATTCGTAGCAATGCCATCTAAACGCACTCCTGATGGTGAATTCAGAGATATCGCACATCCGATAAACTCTAATACAAGAGCTAAGATACAAGATGCAGTATTAGAAGAATATCGCCGTGCAGGTGAAGAAGTAGAATTTGAGGAAGCTGGAGCATCCTAAAAATGAAACCCTTTACAACTAGAGGTCTAATCTAACAAAGATTAGCCTTCTTTTTTTGTGCCTTTCCATCATTTGCCCAGCAATTCAATTTCATAGACTAATTTGTAAATTCCTCCATCCCTCCAAATCCCACTCCGTATCGTACAAAGTCACTAAATTGCCACGCTTTCTTTTGCTTCCAATTGGTTGAAATCAGCCGTTTTTTAGGATATAGTCATAATGGATATTTATAAAGTAACGATAATAAAGAAATTATCTTAAATAGTGGAGGGTATCCTCATGAAAAAACGATATGCTATTATTCTTGCTGCTGGGCAAGGTACGCGAATGAAATCGAAGCTATATAAAGTACTTCATCCTGTATTGGGCAAACCAATGGTACAGCATGTGCTAGAACAGGTAAAGGCTGTTGACTTAGAGGATGTTGTAACGGTTGTTGGTTTTGGTTCGGATCAAGTAAAGGATCTTCTAGGTGACAATACGAAATTTGTACTGCAAGAAGAACAACTCGGTACGGGACACGCAGTTATGCAAGCAGAAGAATTAATGAAGGATAAAAAAGGTACAACAATCGTCGTTTGTGGTGACACCCCATTAATTACGCAGGAAACTTTCGAGAAGCTCTTTGAGCACCATGAGCAAGAAGGGGCTAAAGCTACGATCCTTACAGCTAAGGCACCGAATCCATTTGGATATGGACGCGTGATCCGTAATGACAAGAATGAAGTAGAACGAATTGTAGAACAGAAGGATGCAAGTCCTGAGGAACAATTAGTGGATGAAATTAATACCGGTACGTATTGCTTTGACAACGAAGCATTATTTGAAGCATTAAAAGGTGTTTCCAATAATAATTCACAAGGAGAATATTATCTACCTGACGTCATTGAAATCTTAAAAAACAAGTCAGAAAAAGTTAGTGGTTTTCAAATCCTAAACGTTGATGAGACACTTGGTGTAAATGACCGTGTTGCACTATCACAAGCAGAAAAAGTCATGAAGCTACGTATTAATGAGCAACATATGCGTAACGGTGTAACGATAATGGACCCGGAAAACACGTATATTCACGCAGACGTTGTCATTGAACCGGATGTAGTCATTTACCCTGGTACGACCATTGGTGGCAATTCTATCATCCGTGAAAATGCCATTATTGGACCTAATACAGAAATTCAGAACTGTGAAATCGGTGAAGATTCTGTCGTTAAACAAAGTGTAGCAACGGATAGTAAAATTGGTAAACGAGTTAATATTGGCCCATTTGCTCATATTAGACCAGATGCTAATATCGGTGACGAAGCGAAGGTCGGAAACTTTGTGGAGATTAAAAAAGCCGAGTTAGGCAAAGGAAGTAAAGTATCCCATTTAAGTTACATTGGTGATGCACAAGTTGGAAGCAATGTTAATATCGGTTGTGGTACAATTACAGTGAACTATGATGGTAAAAATAAACACCTAACTACAATTGAAGATGATGCCTTTATTGGCTGTAATTCGAATTTAATTGCTCCAGTAATAATCGGAAAAGGATCCTATGTTGCTGCAGGTTCGACCATCACGAAAGATGTACCTTCTGACGCATTGTCTGTCGCTCGAGCAAGACAATCGAATAAAGAAGGGTATGCGTCTAAACTAAAAAACAGATTACAGGATAAAAATTAACGGAGGGGTCATAACATGTCTCAATACCAGAATTCAAACATAAAAGTATTTTCACTTAATTCGAACCGAAAGCTAGCACAGGAAATTGTCGATCATATTGGAATTTCTCTTGGAAAGTGTACGGTAACAACTTTCAGTGATGGAGAGATACAAATCAACATTGAGGAAAGTGTTCGTGGCTCTGATGTCTATGTTGTACAATCGACAAGTTCACCGGTGAACCAACATCTAATGGAACTATTAATTATGCTTGATGCATTAAAGCGAGCTTCTGCTAAAACAATCAATGTTGTTATGCCGTACTATGGTTATGCTAGACAAGATCGTAAAGCACGTGCTAGAGAACCAATTACCGCAAAACTTGTTGCTGACTTAATTGAAGCAGCAGGGGCAGATCGAGTGATTACACTTGATTTACATGCTCCACAAATTCAAGGGTTCTTTGACGGCCCTATTGACCATTTACAAGGTGTACCATTACTATCTGATTACTTCGAAGCAAAGAATATTGATGATATTATCATCGTCTCTCCTGACCATGGTGGTGTAACGAGAGCTAGAAAAATGGCAGACCGTCTAAAAGCACCAATTGGTATTATTGATAAGAGAAGACCTCGTCCAAATGTTGCAGAGGTTATGAATATTGTTGGTAATATCGAAGGAAAAACAGCAATCTTAATCGATGATATTATCGATACAGCTGGTACCATCACATTAGCTGCCAATGCACTAATTGAAAATGGTGCAAAAGAAGTGTATGCATGCTGTACACATCCTGTATTATCAGGTCCTGCAATTGAACGAATTCAAAACTCAAAAATTAAAGAGTTAGTCATTACGAATTCAATTCCACTACCTGAGGACAAGATGATTGACAAGATTACACAGCTCTCCGTTGCTCCACTTATTGGGGAAGCGATTATCCGTGTACACGAAGAACAGTCTGTTAGTATTTTATTTGATTAATGTTTAATCGAGCTGAATTAAGGGGAACATACTATATTATGTAAGCAGATTTAGATAGACAAGCTATATACGAGAAAGTTGTCTTAAAACTTGGATGATACTAGAGTTTACAATTGGAAGGATGATACGTATGCCAGTAACATTAACTGCAATGAAACGAGAAGATCATGCAAAGTCGGCAACAAAACTACTTAGAAATAGTGGGAAAATCCCAGCAGTTGTCTACGGTAGTGAAAAAGAGTCTAAATCGATTTCAGTAGATAGTATTGAACTACTTAAAACAGTAAGAGATGAAGGTAAAAATGCCATTATCTCTCTACAAGTTCAAGGGGAATCTCCAGTCAATGTCATGTTGCATGATTACCAAACAGATAATATAAAAGATCACATATTACATGCAGACTTTTATATGGTGAATATGACACAAGAAATGGAAACGACAGTACCTGTACGTTTAGTTGGAGAACCTGAAAATGGTGTTGTTCAACAACCTCTATATGAGGTGAACGTACGAGCTACCCCGAATAATTTCCCGAATGAAATAACAGTCGACATCTCGAATAAGAGTATCGGGGATATTATAACAGTAGCTGAGATTGGTAGTACAGGCTCCTATGAAGTGGTTGATGATCCAGAAACAGTTGTGGCTAGCGTCCTAGCACCAAACACAAATGCAGACATGGAAGGTCAACAAGAAACCGGTGAAGAGCCAGAATTCACAGGAGAAGCCCAAACAGACAGAAACGAAGATTAACCAACAACCCAAATTTCAAGAATAAAAACCACAACCCTCCATATAAATCTATTTATAATGGAGGGATTGTTGTATTTGTTTATTGACTTTATTGTATTAAATGTGATTTTGGAGTAGATGCTCTGAGCGGTACGAATACACGGAGACTCCTGCGGGAGGAAAGGCATCGGTGAGACCCCGCAAGAGCGTTAGCTCTGAGGAGGCTCACCAGCCGCCCGCGGAAAGCGGAGTGTATTCGTACCGCGGGTCACGTATATAGCTAACTACATAAAAACAAAGGAAGAAAGAAAATGAAATGTATTGTAGGACTAGGAAACCCGGGGAAGAAATATCAACACACCCGCCATAACATCGGTTTTATGGTAATAGACGAACTAAGCAAACGACACAACTTAGATCTAAATAAAGACAAATTCAAAGGCAACTATGCCCTCGGCACCATTAACAACGAAAAAGTCATACTTCTTGAACCACAAACCTATATGAACCTATCAGGAGAATCTCTTAGACCATTAATGGACTATTACGATGTTGATATAGAAGACGTGGCCGTGATTTACGATGACTTAGACCTACCAACAGGTAAAATAAGACTACGCCAAAAAGGTGGCCATGGCGGCCATAACGGCATTCGCTCCATCATTGACCACCTAGGTACAAAAGACTTTAAACGAGTACGCCTTGGTGTAGGACGTCCAACGAACCCTATTCCAGTAGTAGATTATGTATTAGGAGCTTTTCCAAAAGAAGAGCAGGACTTAGTTCAAGAAAGCATCGAGAAAGCTGCCGATGCCTGCGAACGATGGTTAGAAAAGCCGTTTGTAGAAGTCATGAATGAATTTAATGCATAAAGCAGAAGATAAACAAATTGGACTACATCGTATAAAATATAACTTTTCGGATAAACCTATTAACTAATAAACCGAGTTTATCCGAGGAGGTTTTTCTATGTCCATCGTCTATTCATGTAGACATTGTGGGAAGGAAATCGGCGAAATAAAAGATATTGTTGTCGATACCACGTTACTAGGTTGGAATAAGCTAACAGATGAGGAAAAACGGGAAATGATACAATATAAATCAAATGGTGATGTCGAAATCCAAGCAATATGCGAGAATTGCGAGGAGACACTAGGAACCCATCCCGAATATCATGAATTAGATTATTTCATACAATAGATAAAAAGCTTTGGTTCTAAACCAAGGCGTTTTTTCACTTTTTCTAGACAGGAAGATTAAATTCTTCTTCACTGATTATGAAAACTAACATACTTCGTAAAAATATGGGAATGTATGAGTTTTTCTAATAGATTTTGAATGTATTTTAAAAGATTATTGTTTTTTAAAAGAAATTCGCATTGGGTACACCCGCAGAGCAGCCAGTATACACGTAGACTCCTGCGGGAGAAAAGGCATAGGTGAGACCCCGCAGTGCGCCAGCACGAGGAGGCTTACCAGCCGCCCGCGGAAAGCGAAGTGTATACTGGCTGCGGACTAGGTGTCACATCAAGTTTACGAAGTTAGCGAGAGATTAAAAAATCAATTTAGTATTATATATTGCTTGAAGGGGAAGTCATAATGGGGGTTTTGTTGTGGAAGCGTTTAATCAATATTTAGGATCACAGAAAGACGTTCAAACGATTATAGATGGAATTGACGGTGGCTTGAAAGAACAGCTCGTTGCTGGATTATCAGGATCTGCTAGAAGTATGCTAGTTTCTGCTATTGAGCAGGCTACGGATCGCCCAATTCTATTAGTTACATATCAATTAGTACAAGCGCAGCAGTTATATGATGATTTAACTGCTTTCTTAGATGAGGAATTTGTTCATCTATATCCAGTGAATGAATTAATTGCCTCGGAAATAGCGGTGTCCAGTCCGGAGCTACGAAGTGGAAGAATCGATGCGCTAACGAAATGGTCCAATCAAAAGTCGGGTATTCTAATTGCACCTGTCGCGGCATTAAAACGCATATTACCCCCAGTAGATTATTGGAGTAAGTATCAACTCGTATTTAGAGAAGGGGAAGAAATAGAAATTGATTCCTATCTCAGTGCATTAGTAGATGCAGGATATGAACATGCTTCGATGGTAACAGCCCCAGGTGAATTCAGTAGACGTGGAGGAATTATTGATATTTATCCGGTCACGGAAGCGCATCCAATTCGTATTGAATTATTTGACGAAGAGGTTGACTCCATCCGGTATTTTGATGCGGATTCTCAACGTTCCTTAGACCGATTAAAAGAAGTAACAGTTGGACCAGCAACGGAATTATTACTGACAAATGAAGATATTTTAAGAGGTGCCAATCGATTAGAGGAGAAATTAGCGGCATCTTTGAAAAAATTGAAATCAAACGAAGCGAAGGAATCATTAGTAGAAGTCATTGAAGGCGATATCGAACGCCTTAATAACCTGGAGCATTATCCAGAAATGCATAAATACATTGGGTTTTATTATGATAATCCTGCTAGTCTATTAGATTATTTACCAGCTAATGGCTTAATGATACTAGATGAAATGAGTAGAATTCAGGAGACGGCAACCAATTTAGATCAAGAGGAAGCGGAATGGTATAGTAGCCTATTGGAAGGAAACAAAATGGTGATCGATAGCCGTTTCTCTTTTGATTGGCATTCTGTTTGGGGGCAAATGAATACAACCCGAATCTATATGTCTGTATTCTTACGTCATATTCCGAATACAAGCCCACAAAACATCGTCAATCTTTCATCAAGAGCGATGCAAGATTTCCATGGGCAAATGCACCTGTTTAAAAATGAGTTAAAGCGGTGGCAGAAGGGGGACTTTTCTGTCGTCATTGTTGTCCCAAATAAAAACAGGGCAGAAAAAGTTCATTCTATTTTGGAAGATTATGAAATTGAAGCAGCTCTTGCGGATAACATACAGTTTCCAGTAGAAATACCGACTATTGTTGTTGGTAATATTTCTAGTGGTATTGAACTACCAATGCATAAGCTCGCGATCATAACAGAGAATGAATTATTTAAAAAACGAACGAAACGTACAAGAAAGAAACAAAATATATCGAATGCGGAACGAATTCAAAACTACCAGGAATTAAAAGTTGGCGACTATGTTGTTCATACGAATCACGGGGTCGGTCGGTATTTAGGCATCGAAACCCTAGAGGTACAAGGGAAGCATAAAGACTATATGCTTATTAAATACTCAGGCGATGACAAATTATTTGTACCGATTGAGCAAATTGATTTAGTGAAAAAATATGTTGGTTCAGAAGGAAAGGAACCAAAGTTATATAAATTAGGTGGTAGTGATTGGACAAAGGTCAAACGTAAAGTCCAGAGTTCTGTTGAGGATATTGCCGATGACTTAATCAAGCTTTATGCAGAAAGAGAGTCTCGTAAAGGATTCGCCTTCTCGCCAGAAAGTGATATGCAGCAAGAATTTGAGGCATCGTTCCCTTATCAGGAAACAGAAGACCAACTGCGCTGTATTGAAGAAATTAAACAAGATATGGAAAAAGAACGGCCAATGGACCGCTTGCTTTGTGGAGATGTTGGATATGGCAAGACAGAGGTTGCTATTCGTGCTGCATTTAAAGCAGTAGCAGATGGTAAGCAAGTAGCCATTCTGGTCCCGACGACGATCTTAGCGCAGCAACACTATGAAACCGTACGTGAACGATTCCAAGATTATCCGATTAATATTGGGTTGTTGAGTAGGTTCCGTACAGCGAAGCAGCAAAAAGAAACCATTGATGGATTAAAGCGTGGATTAGTCGATGTCGTTATTGGTACGCATCGTGTGCTATCTAAGGATGTTGAATATCTTGATCTCGGCCTGTTAATTGTCGATGAGGAACAGCGTTTTGGTGTGAAACATAAGGAAAAAATTAAGCAAATGAAGTCTAATGTTGATGTATTAACATTAACTGCTACACCGATACCACGTACCCTTCATATGTCGATGCTAGGAGTCCGTGATCTATCCGTTATTGAAACGCCACCAGAGAATCGTTTCCCGATACAAACGTATGTATTGGAATATAATCCAGTATTAATTCGTGAGGCCATTGAGCGGGAGATGGCTCGAGATGGGCAAGTATTTTTCTTATTTAACCGGGTGGAGAACATTGATAAAATGGCGCGGGATATTGGTATGCTTGTACCAGAAGCTCGTGTCGCATTTGCACATGGTCAGATGAATGAATCAGAGCTAGAGAATGTCATGTTTGGATTTTTAGAAGGAGAATTCGATGTCCTCGTCAGTACGACCATTATCGAGACAGGCGTGGATATTCCGAATGTAAATACGTTAATTGTCTATGATGCAGACCGTATGGGACTAAGTCAGCTCTATCAGTTGCGAGGAAGAGTTGGACGCTCGAATCGGGTTGCTTACGCTTACTTCACGTACAAGAAAGACAAAGTGTTAAATGAAGTTGCTGAAAAACGATTACAGGCGATAAAAGAATTTACGGAATTAGGGTCTGGATTTAAAATTGCCATGCGTGACTTATCGATACGTGGTGCTGGTAACCTGCTTGGAGCACAACAGCATGGATTTATTGATTCTGTTGGATTTGATATGTATAACCAAATGTTAAGTGAAGCAATTGAAGCAAGGAAGCAAGGTAAGGAAATTGAGGAGATTAAACCATTTGACCCAGAGCTTAATCTTTCCATTGACGCCTATATTCCTGATTCGTATATAGAAGATGAACGACAAAAAATCGATATGTATAAACAGTTCCAAACGATCACTTCTAAAGAGGATATTCAAGATTTACAAGATGAACTACTCGATCGTTTTGGTGATTTCCCTACAGAGGTTGAAAATCTCTTTATCGTTTCAGAACTAAGGTGGCTTGCTAAACGGGAACGAGTGGAATCCATTACAGAAAAAAATAATAAGATTGAATTGCTCGTAGCTGAGGAGAGAAGTCAGATCATTGATGGTGCGAAAATATTTGAATTAGCAAATGAATATGGTAGAGATATTATGCTAGGAACAGAGCAAACGAAACTAAAAGTCGTCTACCGGTTCTCTAGAGATACGAAATTCACACGGTATGACACGATAAAAGATTTTATTGGAAAAATGGATAAAATTAATCGGTAAGTACAATAAATGGTATTTCATGTATAGTTCTTCCAAGATGATTTATACTACTAAAACACAACTGGAGTTTACACAAAAAAATAAAGAAAATAAAGTTGTGTAAGTACTTAGGTTACGGTTCTTATGCATCCTAACCAAAAATGAATCACATAATAAGGCTTAGCTTCTAAATTTTGGCACCCAAAAATCATCATAAGAAAGCGAGGCTTCATACATGAAAGCAACAGGAATTGTACGACGGATTGATGATTTAGGTAGAGTAGTCATCCCGAAAGAAATCAGAAGAACGCTACGAATCCGTGAAGGAGACCCACTCGAGATATTTATCGACCGCGAGGGAGAAGTTATCTTAAAGAAATACTCGCCAATTAATGAATTAGGTAACTTCGCAACGGAATACGCGCAAGCTCTGTTCGATTCCCTTCATCACCCAGTTCTCATATGTGACCGTGATGAGATTATTGCAGTAGCTGGTGAATCCAAAAAAGATTATTTAAATAAAAGCATTGGTTCCAAAATAGAAAAGGCAATTGAGAGTAGACTCCAAACCTTGGAAACAGACGTCACCACATTAGAAATACTGCCAGGTAAAGAGGAAGAAGTGAACTCTTACTGTATCAGTACGATTATCGCTAATGGAGATCCTATTGGATGTGTCGTCATGTATGCAAGAGAAGGAGATAAGCTTAGTGAAGTGGAGCAAAAGTCGTTAGAAACAGCAGCAAGCTTTTTAGCAAAGCAAATGGAATAAACGTTAGGGTGAAAATTAGTTCTCTTACACTAATTTTTGCCCTTTTTTTATGGAGTCTAGCTCCAGGCGCTTTACGCTTTCTAGTATGGTATAATGTAGTGGAATTTTAATGAGGATTTTTCCTTGCAAAGGGCGTTACATATGGAGTCAAACAAATTAGTTAAGGGAGCTTTAGTCCTTACATTAGCAGGAATTATTAGTAAGATGCTCAGTGCGGGATATCGCATTCCATTACAGAACCTTACTGGTGATATTGGTTTTTATGTTTATCAACAGATTTACCCGATTCTTGGAATTGTACTTGTTCTAGCGTTATATGGTTTTCCAGCTGCTATCTCTAAATTAACAGCCGAGAAAGAAAACATTTCTATCAAATATTTTCTGGCACCGATTTTTAGTATTTTATTTATCATTTGTTTTGCTTTTGCGATCATGTTATATGTATTTGCCGATGACATCGCGCGGTTTGTCGGCGATGAGCATCTTACCCAAGCGTATCAGATAGCTGCTGGATTATTACTAGTTATCCCTTTTACCGCTCTTTTACGTGGAATGTTTCAAGGGAAAACAGATATGAAGCCAACTGCCTTTTCTCAAATTGGTGAGCAGCTATTACGGGTTGTCGTCATTATTGCTATTGCATATGGTGTTGCTACTTATGGTTTCGATGTGTACTGGATAGGGAATTTTGCAGGTATAGCAGCAATTACGGGTTCATTTGTTGCCTTTATTATACTTGTTGCTTATTTCGTGAAGAATAAACCAACGATAAAAATTCAACAGCCGATTCCTTGGCTATATTATGCAAAGATTATCCTAGTTTTTGGGTTGGTTGCTTCACTGAATCATATGATATTACTTATAATTCAATTTGCCGATGCATTCACGGTCGTTCCAGGGTTGATGGATTTTGGATTATCACCGTATGAAGCGATGGAGGCGAAAGGAATATTTGACCGTGGACAGCCACTTATTCAAGTTGGAGCAGTGCTGGGCTCTTCATTTGGATTAGCGCTACTACCAAATATAGCAAAGGTGTCTGTCGGTACCTATTCGTCGGAGATTAGTGAGCATCTAAATAGCGCACTGAAGCTAAGCTTTTATTTAGCATGGGGCGCATGTATAGGATTAATTGTGCTATTCCCAGAAGTAAACCGGTTGTTATATCAAGATAATCAAGGTGAGGTTGCCTTAAGGATTTTAATGATTGCTGTATTATTAAGTGCGATGGTCATAACAGCGACTTCCATTTTACAAGGACTTGGACATATTAAGTGGACAGCCATCTTTATTTTAGGAGCATTCGCACTGAAGTGGTTATTGAACATACTATTAGTGCCGAGCTTTGGGATTATTGGTAGTGCGATTGGAACGGTATTAAGTTTGTTTTGTCTTACTGTCATAACCGTAGTCAAATTAAAAAAACATACAGATAAGAAGTTACATATTCATTGGGGGGCATTTTCCCTAGCCACCCTTGGAATGATAGGGTTTCTAATGGTTGTTGATGTTATTCTCCCTACTGAATCACTCTCTAGACTAGCGTTATTGTTCACGGTTTTATTCCTTTCCACAGTTGGCGCAGGAATTTATTTATACTTGTTAATACGATTACAGGCATTTACACATAATGAATTGAAATTAATTCCTTTTGGAAAAAGATTCTCAGGCAGAAAGTAGGAGGTCGCGTAATGAAGCATCGAATAGAGGTAATCGGCTTAGGAGCAGGTGATTTGGAGCAACTGCCCTTGGGTATTTACCGTAAGTTAACCAACACGAGTGGGATCATTTATGTACGTACATTAGACCACCCAGTGATTGAAGCACTACAAAAAGAAGGAGTGGAATTCTCCTCATTTGATCACTTATATGAGCAAAATAAAGAATTTGAAGCGGTTTATCAAGATATCGTCCAATTCTTATTAGAGAAAGCAGCAGATTCCACAATCATTTATGCTGTTCCAGGACATCCCATGTTAGCGGAGAAATCCGTTCAGTTACTATTAGAGCAAGAAGAAGTTGATGTAGAGATTGTTGGGGGACAAAGCTACTTAGATGCTTTATTCGCATCCTTACAAATTGACCCAATCGATGGTTTTCAATTTATCGATGCAACTGGATTTAAGCGAAATCAACTTAATTACCAGAATCACCTCATCTTTTGTCAGGTGTATGACCGCTTTACGGCTTCAGAAGTGAAATTAGCTTTACTAGAGGATCTACCAGCAGACTATCCAGTCACGATTATTGATGCAGCAGGTAGTAATCAGGAAAAAATCATTACCCTTCCACTGGAAGAACTGGATCATTCCATGGAAGTTAGTAATTTGACTAGTGTCTATATTCCACCTGTCCCAGACCAATTTCTTCATCATACGTTTAACCGATTAAGAGAAGTAATTGCGACTTTAAGAGGTCCAAATGGCTGTCCGTGGGATCAGGAACAAACACATGAATCATTAAAAGAATATGCGATAGAAGAAGTGTATGAACTACTGGAAGCGATTAATAACCAAGATGATGAAGGTATTGTAGAAGAATTGGGGGATGTACTCCTTCAAATCATGCTTCACAGTCAAATTGGTGAGGATGATGGATACTTCACAATTGATGATGTCATCCGGTCGATTACGGATAAAATGATACATCGACATCCACATGTTTTTTCAAACGTTTCGGTCGACTCGGTTGATGATGTCATGACCAATTGGGAGGCATTGAAACGCGAAGAAAAAGGTGAATCTAGAAAATCCATTTTAGACGGAATACCAAAAGGACTACCTTCCTTACTAAAAGCATATAAATTACAAAAAAAGGCAGCAAAAGTAGGCTTTGATTGGGATCGTGTAGAAGACATATGGGCTAAGTTAGATGAAGAAATAAAAGAAGTCCGACAAGCGATTGAAGCTGGTAACGAAGATGAAATCGAAAAGGAATTTGGCGATGTTTTATTTGTCCTAGCAAATCTATCGAGATATTATAAAGTTAATCCAGATAGTGCACTAGGCCTAACCAATCAAAAATTCATCAATCGATTTACGTTTATCGAAGAACAATTGCAGGAAAAGGGCAAAGATATCAACCAGTCCAATTTAGAAGAAATGGATGCTTATTGGAATCAAGCAAAGGAAAGAGAGTGAGAATATGCGTTTAGATAAATTTTTGAAAGTATCTCGATTAATTAAAAGACGTACATTAGCAAAAGAGGTTGCGGATCAGGGGAGAATTACCATTAACGGTAATCAGGCCAAGGCTTCTTCAACGGTTGCCGTTGGGGATACGCTTCAGGTGAAGTTCGGTCAGAAGCTAGTTACAGTGGAAGTTACATCGTTGAAAGAAACCGTCCGAAAAGATGAAGCTAGCATGCTATATAAAATTGTAAAAGAAGAGAAAATTGAAGTAGAGTAGTTCTATACTTGTCCCTCCTTTCATAAATTATTATGGATAAGGAGGATGCGGATATGAACTATTATGAAAAAGAAAATAGTACAAGAGTGGTTGAAAAAGAGCACCAATTAAAACTAAATAATCGTAGACTACTAGAAATTACAGGTGTGAAAGAAGTCGATAGTTTTGATAATGAAGAGTTTTTGCTAGAGACGGTGATGGGCTACCTCATTATTCGTGGCCAAAATCTTCAGCTGAAAAATTTAGACGTCGGCGAAGGGGTTGTGTCCATAAAAGGAAAGATCTATGAGGTTTCCTATGTTGATGAACAACACCAGGAGAAGGCTAAAGGATTCTTTAGCAAGTTATTCCGATGACACTTAGTGTCCAATTCTTAACGATGGTTTCCATGATTACTGGAGGCCTATATCTAGGGATGGCTCTAGATACGTTTCGCCGCTTTCACCGCCACTGGAAACACAATGTGTTTTTAGTGTACGTGATGGAGGTAAGCTTCTGGCTCACCCAAATGTTTATCTTATATTTTGTCTTATTTCAAGTGAATTCGGGTGAGTTAAGATTCTATGTTTTCGCGGCCTGTTTATTAGGGTTTGCTACCTATCAAGTTTTTGTAGCGACCCTTTATAAACGGCTTTTAGAACGCATGATTTTAATTGCTTCTAGAGTCTATCAAATAGTAAAAAAACTAGTGAAAACGTTCATTGTCACACCAATTGTTTATATTTTTCAACTACTAATAGCCTGTGTTGTCTTCCTTTTTAATATGATTATGGTAGTACTTGGGTTTGTTTTAAAATGCATCTATTTTCCATTAAAATGGATCTTAGTTACGATATATCGCCTACTTCCAAAAAAGTTTCAATTATTTTTACACCATTTAGCAGGATTTTATAGTAAAATACAGAATATATGTAGAAAAGGCTTCGAGTTTATCTCATCCAAGAGGAGGTGACGCTATGCAGCAGAAAAAAACAGTAACGAAACTAAATTCGCAATATGTAGACAAATATGATGCTTATATGGAAAGACAGAAGCGGAAAAAGCAGAGACTCATCCGTCGTCTATTACTTTGTGCTATTATTGTAACAATCGCTGCTGGTAGCATGGCGGTTTATCACTTCGGGCAACGGGCACTACATGCTGAGAAGGCTGAAGAATACAAACTTCTGCAAGAAGAGCTAGCAAACCTTGAAAAAGAAGAGGAAAAGTATAAAGAGGAAATAGAATTATTAAATGATGAAGAGTATATACTAGAGATTGCTCGTACAAAATATTTCCTGTCAAAAGAAGGCGAACTTATCTTTAAAACACCAGATGATGGCTCGTCATATTGACACACTTTTAAAGGCTTCGCTATAATATATAAGTAAAGTATTTTAATTTCTTAAGGAGGAGCATTTTTTTTATGTCAATTGAAGTAGGCAGCAAGCTGCAAGGTAAGGTAACTGGTATTACTAATTTCGGAGCTTTTGTTGAGCTTGGCGAAGGCACAACAGGGCTAGTTCATATTAGTGAGGTTGCCGACAATTATGTCAAAGACATTAATGAACACCTTACTGTGGGTGACCAAGTAGAGGTTAAAGTAATTAATGTTGAAAAGGATGGCAAAATTGGTTTATCCATTAAAAAAGCAAAAGAAAGAAAGCCAGTCCGTCAGAATCCAAGAGAACGCACAGAAACATTTGATCAAAAAATGAGCCGTTTTCTTAAAGATTCCGAAGATCGCTTAGCCTCATTGAAAAAACACACCGAATCCAGACGTGGGGGTCGAGGTGCTAAAAGAGGATAGTAGATGCTGTCTACCCGGATAATGCTCTAAAATTTTTATCATAGATATATAAAACAGCTATCCTATTGGAATAGCTGTTTTTTTATTGCTTAGAAAATTGCGCATCTGGATGATCTCTCGGACAAAAAGGTGAGAGAAATGGAGCGGAATGTCCGAGAGCGAGGCTCTCTCGGACAAAAAGGTGAGAGAAATGGAATGTAATGTCCGAGAGCGAGGCTCTCTCGGACAAAAAGGTGAGAGAAATGGAATGTAATGTCCGAGAGCGAGGCTCTCTCGGACAAAAAGGTGAGAGAAGTGGGATGTAATGTCCGAGAGCGAGGTTCTCTCAGACAAAAAGGTGAGAGAAATGGAATGTAATGTCCGAGAGCAAGGTTCTCTCGGACAAAAAGGTGAGAGAAGTGGAATGTAATGTCTGAGAGACCAGCTCTACCGACATGAAAGCTGTCCAATAGTAAACCATAAGACTTGTTATTTTGTTTAGTAAATAGTTACACAAGGTTGGAACAAGGTTGTTTGAATAAAGCTCACCAGATGCTCGTCCCTGTGCTGGAATTAAAAGCGTAGTGTATACGGGCCGCGGTCCCTGTATTAGACACAAAAAACCCTGCTATCTAAGTTAGATAACAGGGTTTCTATATGATAGCGGCGGAGGGGATCGAACCCACGACCTCACGGGTATGAACCGTACGCTCTCGCCAGCTGAGCTACGCCGCCATATAATAGGAAATTACGTAGGTATTTCCTTTAAGTCACAAAAATTATCATACAATAGGATATGATTTGTGTCAATATTTTAATTTAAAGAGGATATATTCAGACAATGTCGAAATTAAAAAGAGAGATTAAAGTAAAGTAGGTGAGAAATTTGAATCGACGTCACGAAGTATTATTTACTCAGTTGGAAACCTATCGAAACGAAACACTGCAACTCATAGAACATATATCAAAAGAGGAAGCAGAAATCGTACCAGAAGGATTCAACAATAATATTAGATGGAATCTTGGACATATGTATTTAGATCAATATCTATGGATCGAAGCTGTAACGAGAGAGAAATCAAATGTTACCAAAACTTTTACCCAATGGTTTGGATTTGGTACTAGTCCAATTAACTTTACGGACGATACACCTGAACTAGAAGAGTTAAAACAATTACTGCAGACCCAAATACGAAACATAAAAGAAAAATACGGTGATCGGCTAGAAGAAGAGTTCCCACCGACCGAGATGGGTATGCACACCATTGAACAAGTATTAACAAGAACAATCTATCACGAAGGATTACACGCAGCTGCAATCCAATATCTAAAACGGTTTGTTGAGAGGTTGGATATACAATAGAGGGTTAATTCATAATACTAGCTCCGGAAATATACGAAGACTCCTGCGGGAGGATAGGCCTAGGTGAGACCCCGCAAGAGCTTTAGCTCTGAGGAGGCTCAGCAGCCGCCCGCGGCAAGGGAAACACTGCGAGGTACTTTCGAGCAGATGTTGCTCCTGTGCTGGAAGTAAAAGCGCAGTATATTTCCGGAGCGGGTTAGATGCGCCTTTTAAAGTATTATTTCTACTAACATTTAATTAGATATCATTTATCTTAGCTTATATTAAGCTTTTTTACATAATGACGCTTATGACAAAAACTATAAATAAAAATAAGGAATATGTAGAAATCCATACCACCTACTAGATTTCAGTCGAACGATTTTTTAAATCTCTCCTCTTATTTTGACAAAAAAAAATAACCTTTTGTGTTTTACTGTTATGAAAGAGTAATTGTCCAAACAAAATAGTATATGCTCTGATAACCGTAAATTAGAACAAAAAGTTATTTTGAAATAAATAATCCGTCAAAGAGGAGTGGTTTTATGGAATCTGTTTCTAGAGTCCAGACGAAGACGATCGATGTAGAGGTTACTTTCTTGGAGAACATACGGGAAAAACTATACACACAAGGTAAAAAGATTTTGCTAGATCGTGGATGGCTATATGTTTTCGTAGGCTTTCTATTGGGACGAGCTATTATACTGTCCGTTGTCTCGCCCTTTGCCGTAGCTTTTCTCGCAACTCTATGGTTTATGGCTAAAGATAAAGCTGCCAAAACACTACTAGCAACACTAATAGGTGCATTCACCATTTCATTATCTCACGGTTTATTTGTTGGGATCGCGATGTTTTTCTTCCTGATTCTATCTACAATATTTAAAAATATAAAATCCATACAAACAAAAATCCCAATTTTTGTTTTCTTAGCGACGGTTGGACCAAGAATTTTTCTATACTCGGTTAATGGACAACTTACTTCCTATGAATGGATGTTAATACTTGTCGAAGGTGTATTGGGCACGGTGTTAGTGTTGATATTCATGCAAAGTGTCCCCTTGCTATCCCAAAACAGGTACCGCCCCACATTAAAAAACGAAGAAATCGTATGTATGATTATTTTGATCGCTTCAATTTTAACGGGAACTGTCGGTTGGGAGATGTATGGGGCATCCATTGAACAAGTACTTTCCCGATATTTCGTGTTGTTATTTGCATTTGTTGGTGGTGCGGCGATTGGATCAACGGTCGGTGTCGTTGCAGGATTAATCTTATCACTAGCAAATGTGGCTAATCTCTATCAAATGAGTTTACTAGCATTTTCTGGGTTATTGGGTGGTCTATTAAAAGAAGGCAGAAAGATTGGTGTCGGTGCTGGTTTATTAGTAGGAACTTTTTTAGTTGGAATCTATGGGGATTCTAGCACGTTAATCCCTTCACTAATCGAGTCTTCTGTAGCAATTCTATTATTCCTTATCACACCTGCTAGTTGGTTTAAACAGTTATCACGCTACATACCAGGGACAGAAGAACATGCTGATGAGCAGCAGCAATACTTGCAGAAGGTTCGTAATGTAACTGCAAAACGAGTGGAACAATTCTCAGAAGTCTTCGAAGCTTTATCGAAAAGTTTTAGCTCAGCAGAGAATTATTCGATGGAAGAAGAGGAAACACAACGAGAGACAGACTATTTCTTAAGTAATGTTACCGAAAAAACATGTCAAAGCTGCTTTATGAAGGAACGGTGCTGGCAGCAACAATTTGATGCAACCTATTCGCTAATGGGTGAACTAAAGCACGATATTGAAAAAGGTCACGAGCCCAATCGTAAGCTCATGCGCGAGTTTGAGAACCATTGTATCAAGTCTAGAAAAGTAATCGACACGATGAATGAAGAAATCTCCTATTTCGAAGCGAATCGAAAATTAAGGAGACAAGTATTCGAAAGTAAGAAGTTAGTAGCGGAACAGCTTCAAGGTGTCTCTGATGTTATGGAGGATTTTGCAAAGGAAATCCTGAAGGAAAGAGAGCACCATGAAAAGCAAGAAATCCAAATTATTCATGCCTTAAAATCAATTGGTATTGAGCTAGAGAAATTGGACATTTACAGATTGGATAAAGGAAATGTTGATATTGAAATGACCGCAGCCTTCTACAATTATCATGGTGAGGGTGAAAAGTTAATTGCACCTGTTTTATCCGATATTTTAAATGAGACCATCATTGTGAAAGAGGAAGAGATATCACCATTTCCAAATGGTTACTCATTTTTGGCATTTGGCTCGGCGAAAGAGTTTACGGTCGACACCGGCGTAGCCCATGCAGCTAAAGGTGGAGGTGTCATCTCAGGCGATAGTTATACGATGATTGAACTAGGAGAAGGAAAATATGCAATGGCTATCAGTGATGGCATGGGGAATGGCGTACGCGCTAGTGAAGAAAGTAAAGAAACGTTACGGTTACTTCAACAAATTTTACAAACAGGGATACCAGAGAAGGTAGCGATCAAATCAATTAACTCGATATTAGCATTACGGACAACAGATGAGATGTTTGCCACACTAGATTTAGCAGTTATTAATTTGCACAATGCTTTTGTTCGTTTTCTAAAGATTGGTTCAACACCTAGTTTTGTAAAAAGAGGAGATCAACTGCTGAAGATTGAAGCAAGTAATCTACCAATGGGAATTATCCGTGAATTTGATGTGGATATTGTTAATGAACAATTACAGTCGGAAGATATTTTGATAATGATGAGTGATGGAATTTTTGATGGACCGAAGCATGTGGAGAATACCGATGTCTGGCTAAAACGAAAAATTCGAGAGATGGAGACCGATAACCCGCAGGAGATTGCTGATTTATTACTTGAAGAGGTTATTCGTACGCGCGCAGGTGAAATTGAAGATGATATGACGGTGTTAGTGGCTAAGGTGCAAAAGAATATTCCTCAGTGGGCTACTTTTCCAATCTATCAATCAAAAGCTTCCGTCTAAAAATAGTAGATTCCTTCGTAAAATAGGTATACTTCCTAGCATTTCTGTCGATGATGGTTAAGGAATAATATGGAGGTGTATCGTATTGAAGAAGGGGACTTTAAAGCAAATTCTATTAATTACCGATGGGTGCTCGAATAAGGGAGAAGACCCAGCAGCAACAGCAGCTCTTGCTTATCAACAAGGTATTACGGTTAATGTTATTGGTATATTGGAAGATGATCAAACAGAAGACCCGGAAGGACTACAAGAGGTAGAAGAAATTGCATTGTCTGGTGGCGGTGTGAGTCAGCTTGTATATAAACAGGCGTTATCACAAACGGTACAAATGGTTACCAAGCAAGCAATGACGCAAACATTACAAGGCTTCGTGAATATGGAGCTCAAACAAATTCTAGGTAAAGAACAAACCATTGAAGACTTAGACCCAGAAAAACGTGGAGAAATTATGGAAGTTGTAGAAGACTTAGGTGAAACGAGTGACTTAGAAGTACTTGTTTTAATTGATACAAGCGCAAGTATGCATGATAAATTACCAACCGTGAAGGAAGCGTTAATGGATCTATCCATTAGTCTCAATTCCAGGGTTGGAAGAAATCGATTTGCAATTTATAATTTCCCAGGTAAGCGAAAGGACATTGATAAAGTACTAGATTGGTCACCGAAGTTGGATTCCATGTCTTCGGTATTTCCAAAGTTAACAAGTGGAGGAATTACACCAACAGGTCCAGCGATACGAGAGGCAATGTATCAGTTTGGTAAAAAAAGCTTGTTAAGGAGCTTCAGAAAAGACCATGAACAAGACGTCGAAAACGCATGATTCCTATCTAAGACCTGGGATGAGTATGACCGGTAAATGGCACCATAAACGTTATACCATCATTCGGAAGCTTGGTAATGGTGCTATTGGATCGGTGTATCTATGCGATGCAGGTGGAAAAAAGGCTGCATTAAAAATTAGTGATAAAGGTTCCTCCATTACGATGGAGGTCAATGTTCTAAAGTCACTAGGAAAGGTCCAAGGTAAAAGTCTTGGGCCTTATTTGTTGGATGTGGATGATTGGGTTACTCCTCAAGGTCAAACTTTTTCATTTTATGTCATGGAATATATACAAGGCAGAACGCTTCCTGAATTTATGAAACAACACGGGCAGGAATGGATTGGTGTCTTTTTAATGCAACTATTAGATGACCTGGAAGCTTTGCACCAATCCGGTTGGGTATTTGGAGACTTGAAGGTAGATAATCTATTGGTTACTTCCGCACCGACTAGACTGCGTTGGATTGATGTTGGTGGAACGACTCAAATCGGACGAGCAATCAAGGAGTATACGGAATTTTATGATCGAGGATATTGGGGGCTAGGGTCAAGGAAAGCGGAGCCAAGCTATGATTTATTTGCTTTAGTCATGGTGTTTTTAAGTGTTTATTATCCCAATCATTTTCAAAAGGGTTCCAATCCACAAGCTACTCTTTTCAAGAAAGTGAATGATATAAAGGCTATCCATCCGTATAGCCAGTGTTTGAAAAAGGCATTAATTGGGAAGTACCGTACAAGTAAGGAAATGAAACAAGAGATCTCCGCAGTAATCTATGACCTACAACAAAGAAAATTAGTGTCTGGCAAAAGAAAACAGCAGAATCCTTCCTACGCTGTAGAGTCCGTTGGCTTTCTATTAATCGCTTTAGGGTATTATCTATCGTCTCTGATAATTCCTTAATAGGATCTGGAATTCTATGGTAAGATAGAGAGATACATAAGGGTAAGAAGGTGGACGTAAAGTGAACGGTGAAGTAACCGCTTTTATTCAAAGACATCAACTACTTTCTCATGGCGCTACAGTGCTAGTTGCTGTGTCAGGTGGACCAGATTCAATGGCCTTATTACATTATTTTAAGTCTATTCGTGACGAATATAGACTACGAGTCATAGCCGTGTCGGTCGATCATCAGTTACGTGGAGAAGAAAGCAAACAAGACTTGGAGTATGTAGCAGATTGCTGCAGACAATGGGATATTGAATTTGTTGGGGAGTCAGTCGATGTTAATGGGTATAAGAAGCAGGAGCATATAGGCACTCAGCTAGCAGCTAGAAATTTGCGCTATGATGTATTCGCCGAACAGATGAAGAGATTTCAGGCTGATTATTTAGCGTTGGGTCATCATGGAGACGATCAGGCCGAAACGATGGTTATGCGTTTAACTCGAATGGCGGATTCGAGCTCCCTTTCTGGTATTCCAGTAAAACGTGAATTTGCTGGTGGATACATTATTCGTCCGTTTTTATGTTTAACAAAGAAACAGATTGAACACTATTGTAAAGAGACGAACATTTACCCGAGACTCGACCCTTCCAATGAAAGTACAGATTATACAAGGAACTACTTTCGAATTAACGTATTACCTCTATTAAAAGAGAAAAACAGTAATTTACATAAGACAGTACAGCACTTAAGTGAGTCCCTGGAAGCTGACGAGGAATTCCTACAATTAGAAGCGAAGAAAATGGTTGAAAATGTAGTAATAACTGATGAAGACCCTCGCAAAGTTGTATTTTCAATTGATGCGTTTCAATCACGTGCATCTGCTTTACAAAGGCGTGCCTATCATCTAATATTAAATTATCTATATCATGAGGATTTGCCTAAGGATTTATCCTATGTCCATCAAGAACAATTCTTTGCTTTAATGAACAATAAAAAAGGAAATGTTCAAATTGATTTTCCCCGTCATTTAAAAGTAGAAAAAGCATATAATAAACTTATCTTTTATTTTAGGCAAAGTGAAGATTTGCAATCTGAATTTCACGAAACCATCCCAATTCCTGGAGAGGTTTTACTACCAGATGGTGGTAAAATAATCGCGACCTATACGAGTGAACTATCACTTCAAAATGAACATACATATATTTGTTTGGAGAACCAAGTGGAATTTCCACTTTCAGTGAGAACCCGTCATGATGGTGATCGAATGACCTGGAAGGGATTAACGGGGAGCAAAAAGATTAAAGATATTTTTATTGATGCAAAAATACCTTTAAAAGAACGGAATAGATGGCCAGTAGTAACGGATAATAAAGGGGATATAATTTGGCTAATTGGATTAAAGAAACGAGATCCTATCCCAAATCAAAATCATTCCTTATATATACAACTATATTATGAACAAGGTAATTTGTAGGAGGATTATAGTGCATAACGATATTAAGAAAATACTCATTACAGAAGAAGAAATCGCAGCAAAGTGTAAGGAAATAGGTGAACAACTAACAAAGGAATATGAGGGGCGTTTTCCATTAGCAATCGGCGTATTAAAAGGCGCACTACCATTTATGTCTGATGTTTTGAGACAAGTCCATTCCCACTTAGAAATGGACTTTATGGATGTATCTAGCTATGGTGGTACGAATATGGTTTCTTCAGGGGAAGTTAAAATATTAAAAGACTTGAATACGAAAGTGGAAGGCCGGGATCTTTTAATCATTGAAGACATCATTGATAGTGGTAATACATTACGCTACTTAGTTGACCTATTTAAATATCGTAAAGCAAATTCAATTAAGATAGTAACCTTACTTGATAAGCCAACTGGAAGAACGGCTGATATTAAAGCAGATTTAGTTGGATTTGAAGTTCCTGATGAATTTGTTGTAGGTTATGGGTTGGATTATGATGAGAAATATAGAAACTTACCATATATCGGTGTATTAAAACCAGAAATATATGGTGGAGAAGAATAATTCTAAGACAGACGAATATTGTTTGATATGCAAGGAGCAATTAGTTGAAAAATTTAAATTTTATATGATACTATTGTTAATAGTTTTTCCCATCTGGGAGGAGGTAGGCAATGAACCGAGTATTCCGTAGTGCATTTTTTTACTTAATTATATTTCTGGTTATTATCGCAGTAATCAGTTTATTAAGTGGTCAGCATGAACAAGCTGAAGAACTTAATGTGAATGAGTTTATGGAGTCATTAGAAGCAGGCCAAGTTAAAGACCTGACTATGCAGCCTGTTAATGGAATATATCGTCTTACTGGTACACTGACCAACGATAAACAATTTGTTGCACAAGTACCGGATACTAACGATATTATTACAGATATCAAGAATAAGGCATTAGAACAAAGTGTATTAAATACCAAGCCAATGGATCAGCCTAGTATTTGGGTGACACTCCTAACTACGATGATTCCATTCTTAATCATTGGACTTTTATTCTTCTTCTTACTTAGTCAAGCACAAGGTGGCGGCGGTGGCCGTGTCATGAACTTTGGTAAAAGTAAGGCGAAAATGTACAGTGAAGAAAAGAAAAAAGTTCGTTTCACGGATGTTGCTGGTGCAGATGAAGAGAAACAAGAACTTGTTGAAGTCGTGGAATTCTTAAAAGATCCACGTAAATTCTCTGCCATTGGTGCGAGAATTCCTAAAGGGGTTCTATTAGTTGGACCTCCAGGTACTGGTAAAACATTACTAGCAAGAGCAGTAGCTGGTGAAGCAGGAGTTCCTTTCTTCTCTATCAGTGGTTCAGACTTTGTTGAGATGTTTGTCGGTGTCGGTGCTTCTCGTGTTCGTGATTTATTCGAAAACGCGAAGAAAAATGCACCTTGTATTATCTTTATTGATGAGATTGATGCGGTAGGTCGTCAACGTGGTGCCGGTCTTGGTGGAGGTCACGATGAGCGTGAGCAAACACTAAACCAATTACTAGTTGAAATGGATGGATTCGGAGCAAACGAAGGAATTATCATCGTTGCTGCGACAAACCGACCAGATATTCTAGATCCTGCATTACTACGTCCAGGACGTTTTGACAGACAAATTACAGTGGATCGCCCTGATGTAAAAGGTCGCCAAGAAGTATTAAAGGTACATGCAAAGAACAAACCATTTAATGCATCTGTTGATTTAAAAACAATTGCGATGCGTACACCAGGCTTCTCTGGGGCTGACCTAGAGAATCTTCTAAACGAAGCTGCTCTAGTCGCAGCACGTCAGGATAAGAAAGAAATTGATATGTTAGATGTTGACGAAGCTATTGACCGAGTTATTGCTGGTCCGGCGAAGAAAACAAGAGTTATATCAGAAAAAGAACGTAATATCGTTGCGTATCATGAAAGTGGGCATACCATTATTGGTATGGTACTGGATGAAGCAGATATCGTTCACAAAGTTACGATTGTCCCTCGTGGTCAAGCTGGTGGATATGCGGTAATGCTTCCGAAAGAAGATCGTTACTTCATGACCAAACCAGAGCTATTCGATAAAATTACCGGCTTATTAGGCGGTCGAGTAGCAGAAGAGATTGTCTTCGGTGAAGTAAGTACTGGTGCGTCTAATGACTTCCAACGTGCAACTAACATTGCACGGAAGATGATTACCGAGTATGGTATGAGTGATAAACTTGGACCACTACAATATAGTAGTGGTGGCGGAGAAGTTTTCCTTGGAAGAGATATAAATAACGAACAGAATTATAGTGATGCAATTGCTCACGACATCGACCAAGAAATGCAAAACTTTATTAACTTCTGTTATGAACGTGCCAAAACAATCCTTACAGAAAACCGCGACAAGCTTGAATTGGTTGCTCAAACGCTTCTTGAAGTAGAAACGTTAGACGCAAGACAAATTAAGTCGTTGTTTGAAGATGGTGTTCTTCCAGAACCAGAGGAATTAGAAGCGGCGGAAGAAACCGATAATGATGTAAAAGTAAATATCAATTCCAAAAAGGAAGACGATACAGTAGACTCTTTTGGAGAAGCAAAAGAAAAAGCTGATGAGAAACTTAAGGAAGATATTGAAGAAGATAAGAATAAAAATGAGTAATTTACTTTAATAAAGACAGCCTTCGTGTGAGGCTGTCTTTTTATATGTTCAGTTATGATATTTCACTTACGTTTTTGTTTTTGATATATTATTAAAGACTTGAGATTTTTAGATAGTAATTGAAGGTATAATAAATCTTGGTTTCGATACGAAATTTGATTCGATGCACTGAGCGGTCCGAATACACGGAGACTCCTGCGGGAGGATAGGCCTAGGTGAGACCCCGCAGATGCACCTGCGTCTGCTAGCATTGCTTTGAAGTAGGCTTCCTCGGTGCAAGGCAACAGAGAAGATTACTCAAGTAGTAGCCTGGCTCACCAGCCGCCCGCGGAAAGCGGAGTGTATTCGGACCGCGGGCAATAAGATAAACCATTCTATCGTAGGAAGGACTATTACTATGCTTTTTGTACTAGATGTTGGAAATACTAATACAGTTTTAGGTGTTTTTGATGAGGATGAATTAAAATATCATTGGCGAATTAAGACAGATCGGTATAAAACAGAAGATGAATTTGGCATATTGGTTAAGTCGCTGTTTGATTTTGATGGTATTAAGTTAGCGGATATTGATGGTGTTATTATTTCATCTGTTGTACCGCCAATCATGTTTTCGCTAGAGAGAATGTGCAAGCGATATTTCAATATGGAACCAATTATTGTTGGTAAAGATACTGTTAAGACAAATCTAAAGATGTGTTATCCAAATCCTAATGAAATTGGCGCTGATAGAATTGTGAACGCAGTAGGAGCAATTAAAGAACACGAGGCACCACTTGTCATTATTGATTTTGGTACAGCTACAACCTATTGCTACATCAATGAATCCCAAGAATATTGCGGTGGAATTATATCACCAGGGATTAATATTTCTATGGAAGCATTGTATCAAAGGGCATCTAAACTTCCTAAAATAGAAATAGAAGCACCTGCTAATGTAGTTGGTAAGTCAACTGTAGAAGCCATGCAATCTGGTGTCTTTTACGGATATATTGGCCAAGTTGATGGAATAGTAAAACGTATTAAGCAAGACACTGGTAAGGAAGCGAAGGTTATTGCAACAGGGGGACTAGCTTCACTAATTGGTAAATCCTCAGAAACAATTGACCATGTCGATCCCTATTTAACCTTAAAGGGCTTATATGAAATTTATAAATTAAATCATTATTAATATAGATGAAAAGGAGCTTTACATCATGTCAGATTACTTAATTAAAGCAACAACGTTTAACGGAATGGTTCGTGCGTATGCGATTCGTTCGACGAATATGGTAGAGGAAGCAAGAAGAAGACAAGATACGTGGGCAACTGCTTCCGCTGCAATGGGACGCACCATGACTATTTCGACAATGATGGGAGCAATGTTAAAGGGAAATGACTCCCTAACCGTCAAAGTAGAAGGTGGTGGTCCAATCGGCGCCATCGTGGCGGACGCCAATGCGAAAGGTGAAGTTAGAACGTATGTAACCAATCCGCATGTTGATTTTGAACTTAATGCGAAAGGAAAATTAGATGTTGCTAGGGCTGTTGGTACAACAGGAAGCATGAGTATCGTAAAGGACCTTGGTATGCGTGAATACTTTACAGGACAAGTGCCAATTGTTTCTGGAGAGATTAGTGAAGACTTTACGTATTATTTTGCAACATCAGAGCAGGTTCCATCTGCCGTGGGGGCGGGTGTACTTGTCAATCCGGACCATACAATCCTAGCGAGTGGTGGGTTTATTGTTCAAGTAATGCCAGGTGCAGATGATGAAGTAATCGATAAATTAGAGCAACGAGTAACTTCTTTCCCTCCCATTTCTAGTCTTGTACAAGCAGGAAAGACACCAGAAGAAATTCTTGAACAATTATTTGAAGGTGAAGAATTAAAGATCCATGAAAAGATGCCAGTTCAATTTAAGTGTAAATGTTCTAAAGAACGATTAGGCAATGCGATTATTGGATTAGGGAAGCAAGAAATCCAAGAAATGATTGAAGAAGACCATGGTGCACAAGCATCTTGTCATTTTTGTAATGAAGATTACCACTTTACGGAGGAAGATTTAAAGGAGTTATTACAGCAGATATAAAGTTGTGCAATTGGAAGGAGTAAACCATGTCAAAAAAATTACTACTGAGCATCATTGTTGTACTCCTCATAACAAATGTTGCGACAATGCTACTATGGAAAAATGACGATACGAACGAAGATATTGTTGATGACGCAGAAATTGATACGAATAAACCAGTTGCCACACTTGGTGACTCTGAGATTTCGTATCAAGAATGGATGAAGTCTCTGCAAAATAATTATGGTAAGAAAGAACTTAAAAATATAATCGACCATGAAGTGGTACGTAAATTAGCTGAGGAAAACAACATCTCTATTAGTGAGAAGGTTATTGAACGTGACATTGCACTACTTACCACGATGCAAGGATTAACCTCTGAAGCAGATTTAAAGGAACTAGAGGAAAAATGGAGAAAAGATATAACCTACCGTTACCAACTGGAGGCACTACTAGCTAAGGATATTAATGTTCCAGAAGCAGAAGTGCAAGCTTATTATACAAAATACAATAAACAATATCAGTTCTCCGAGTCGTTGCAGTTCTCTCACATTTTAGTTTCTACAATGGATACGGCAGAGAAGGCGTACAAGGAGCTGCAAGATGGTGCCTCGTTCTCTTTACTTGCGAAAGAATATTCAATAGATGAGGATACGCGGGAAAGTGGTGGCTACTTAGGATTTAACTCGGTCCATACGGAATTTTTACCAAGTAACTATTTTGATATCGCTGAAGATCTTGAGGAATACTCTTATAGTGAACCATTTGTAACAAGTAATGGGGTTGCGATCTTGTACCTTCATAAAAGCTTGCCTGATATAACATTTAGTTATGAAGAACTAAAACCCTTTATCCGAAATGAACTAGCATTGCAATCAGCTAATCAAAACTTAGTTGCCGATCCATTATGGAAAGAATTAGATATAGAATGGGTGTATGGCGAATAAGATAAAACTAGAGGGTTATTTCCTAGTTTATTAGCCCATTTTTAGGCAGATAGGAAAGCATACCAATCTTTCCCGCCTGCATAAGGAAAACTAACACATTCGAAAAACCAACGAATGCAAGTTTTTCTAAGCATTTGGGTTGACAGTTAAACGCTCTAACAATTACATTATATATAAATCCTATCAGTTTAGTAGGAATTATGAGGAGGTAATTTATTTATGAGAGTTGCAGATAATATTACTGGTTTAATTGGTGAAACTCCAATCGTAAAGTTAAATCGAATTACTGATGAAGATAGTGCGGACATATATGTAAAATTGGAGTTCTTTAATCCAGGTAGTTCAGTAAAAGATCGTATTGCACTTGCAATGATTGAAGCTGCTGAAAAAGATGGTAAGTTAAAAGAAGGTGGCACAATTGTTGAGCCGACAAGTGGTAATACGGGTATTGGTTTAGCGATGGTAGCTGCTGCAAAAGGTTATCGTACTGTTATTGTTATGCCAGAAACAATGAGTCAAGAGCGTAGAAATATCTTACGCGCTTATGGTGCAGAATTAATACTTACTCCTGGACCAGATGGTATGAAAGGTGCAATCAAAAAGGCAGTAGAACTTGCAGAAGAAAAAGGTTACTTCATGCCACAACAATTTGAGAACTTCGCCAATCCAGAGGTTCACGCGAAGACGACTGGTAAAGAAATCGTTGAACAAATGAAGGACGGATTAGATGCATTTGTTTCTGGTGTTGGAACAGGTGGAACAGTAACAGGTGCAGGAAAAGTAATTAAGGATCACTTTAAAGACGTGAAAATCTATGCAGTAGAGCCAACAGATTCGCCTGTGTTATCTGGCGGAAACCCTGGTCCACATAAGATTCAAGGTCTTGGTGCAGGTTTTGTTCCTGGTGTACTAGATACGAAATCGTACGATGAAGTTGTTCAAATTACGAATGAGGAAGCATTTGAAACATCACGTGAAGTCGCTAGAACGAATGGAATCCTTGGCGGTATATCAGCAGGTGCTGCTGTAGCTGCTGCTAAAAAAGTTGCGAAAGAGCTAGGAAAAGGAAAGAAAGTTCTAGCTGTATTCCCGGATAATGGAGAAAGATACCTATCCACTCCACTTTACCAATTTGAAGAGAATTAAAAAGATAATATTTAAAGGGCTAGTATCAGATTTGATGCTAGCCTTTTTTGTTAGGCTGATAATCGTAGTCCGCGGCCAGTATACAATCCGCTTTCACTTCCAGTACAGGGGCGACATCTGCTCGAAAGTACCATCGCAGTGTCTACCTTGCCGCCGGGCGGCTGGTGAGCTAGGCAACTTCAAGGAGTCTCCGTGTATACTGGCCGCTCAGAGGATGTACTAATTTACTTGCTACTGAAAACAATAATCTTTTTAGAAAATGGTTCTCTATTATGATAGGATAAAGCTATATTAATTATAGTTCGTAAGTATGACGTGGAAAGGTAGCGAGGCTATATGATTTTGAAAACAAGATCCAAAACATATGATTTATCAGCAAGAACACATATTATGGGCATTCTCAATGTTACACCGGATTCCTTTTCCGATGGAGGAAACTATACGAATATCGATAAAGCAATTGAACAAGCTGTCAAAATGGAACAATTAGGTGCAGATATTATTGATATAGGTGGGGAGTCTACCCGACCAGATCACGACCCAGTTTCTTTAGAAGAAGAGCTCTCTCGTGTAATACCAATCATTAAAGCCCTTAAAGAACATATCAGCATTCCAATCTCAATTGATACGTATAAGGCAGAAACAGCGAGACAAGCTGTTGAGGCTGGTGCAGATATTATCAATGATGTCTGGGGAGCAAAAAGAGAACCAGAAATTGCTTCTGTTGCTGCGGAAAACAACGTACCGATTATTTTAATGCACAATCGAACGAATGAGAATTATACATCACTCCTAGAAGATATGCATCGCGATCTAGAAGAGAGTATCGAGATTGCTAGAAAAGCGGGAGTTCCTAAGGAGAATATCATCATCGATCCAGGAATCGGATTCGCTAAGTCAGCGGAAGATAACCTTCTCGTCATGAATCAATTAGAAAAACTAACGAACATGGGATATCCATTATTATTAGCGACTTCAAGAAAACGGATGATAGGCAATGTATTAAATGTGCCACCTGCTGAGCGAGATATTGGTACAGGAGCAACCACTTGTCTTGGTATCGTTAAAGGAGCCCAGTTAGTACGAGTTCATAATGTAAAGGTTACGGTAGAATTAGCAAAAATGATGGATGCCATGTTACGTGCGGAGGATAACTAATGGATAAGATAATTTTAACGAATTTGCAATTTTATGGTTTTCATGGACTGTTACCAGAAGAAAAGAAATTAGGGCAACGATTTCAAGTGGATTTGGAATTATATTTAAATACCGCCAAAGCTGGCAAGAGTGATCATATGCATGATTCTATCGATTACAGTCAGGCGTATAACCATGTGAAGAAAATCGTCGAAGGAAAATCATTGAACTTGATTGAAGCGGTTGCTGAAACAGTCGCAACTGATTTACTTAGCTCTTTTTCATTGCTTGAAGCTTGTAAAGTGAAAATAATTAAGCCAGATCCACCGATTCCAGGCCATTATCAATCTGTCGCAGTAGTAATCTATCGGGAGAAAAGCAGATGAACAAAGCATTTATTGCGTTAGGAACGAATATTGAACCGAGAGACACGCATTTAGATCAAGCAATAGCTCTTATACAAAAACAAAAGGATATCCAGGTGAATAAACAGTCTTCTATATATGAAACGGCTCCAGTCGGCTATACCGATCAAGCGGACTTTTTAAATATGGTGCTAGAAATTGAGACTATATTATCGCCAGAAGCGTTGTTGGAAGTATGTCAGGGAATAGAAGAAGAGCTAGGACGGGAACGAGTTATTCGTTTTGGACCAAGAACAATTGACCTTGACATTTTGCTCTATAATAACGAAAATAGAAATTCGGAGCGGCTAAATATTCCGCATCCAAGAATGCACGAAAGAGGATTTGTCTTAATTCCTCTATATGAAATAGCCCCAGAGATAACGCTACCGACAATAGGAAAAAGTGTCAGGGAATTGGTTATGGAACTTCCTGCACAGGATAAGAAGGATATTTATAAATGGATAAGAGCCGAATCGGAAGAAGAGTAAAAGCTTTTCGCAAACTTAAAGGGTTTACTCAAGTAGGGTTTGCCAGAGAACTAAATATATCGATCAATTCACTTGGGGCGTTAGAACGAGGTACTCGCGAAGTATCAGACGAATTAATTGAACTTATAGCGGAAACGCTAGGAATAAATAAAGCAGAATTAGTAGGAATGGAGGAAGAATAAACAATGTGGAATATTGGGGACATCACCATTCCGAACCGCGTAACGCTTGCACCAATGGCTGGAGTAAGTAACTGGGCGTTCCGTTTAACAGTGAAGGAATTTGGTGCCGGCCTTATCACTGCCGAGATGGTTAGTGATAAAGGAATCTTAAATCGAAATCAAAAAACGATGAGTATGTTATATATTGATGAGCAAGAAATGCCAATGAGTCTTCAAATTTTCGGTGGGGATAAAGAAAACCTCGTACAAGCAGCTCAGTATGTCGATCAAAATACGAATGCTTCTATTATTGATATTAATATGGGGTGTCCAGCACCTAAGATTACGAAAATCGATGCAGGATCTCGCTGGTTGCTAGACCCAGATAAGATTTATCAAATGGTAAAAGCAGTGGTGGAAAATGTAGAAAAGCCAGTTACTGTCAAGATGCGTACCGGTTGGGATGACGATCATATCTATGCGATTGATAATGCAAAAGCGATAGAAGCTGCCGGTGGTAGTGCCATTGGACTTCATGGTCGTACAAGAAAGCAAATGTACGAAGGTTATGCAAACTGGGATATTATTAAAGACGTTAAAGCAGCAGTGAACATTCCTGTAATCGGTAATGGCGATATCGATAGTCCGGAAATGGCGAAGAAACGCCTAGATGAAACTGGTGTAGACGCGGTTATGATTGGCCGAGCAGCATTAGGGAATCCTTGGATTATCTATCAAATTGTCAAATATCTAGAAACGGGTGTCTTAATCGATGACCCGACACCACAGGAGAAAATTGACGTATGTATCCTGCATATGGATCGTCTCATTAAGATAAAAGGCGAAAAAGTAGCTATCATGGAAATGCGTAAACATGCAGCATGGTATCTAAAAGGTATTAAAGGAAATGGAAATGCAAGAAAGCAAATCAACCATGCAGAAACTCGTGATGAGTTAATGAATATTCTATTTGAATTTGTAAGAGAAGTAGAAGCGGATATGCAAGCTTCCTAAAATAGAGGCATATGAGAATCTGCTAGTGTAAACTAGCGGATTTTTCTTTTATTTCAAGATATAGTATGATTAGTTGAAGATAAGTTCTTTTCAGGTGTAAAATGAGAGAAATGCCCGAGATAATGATTAATGGAGTTGATACTAATGTCAGAAGAATTAAATGAACATATGCGTGTACGGTTAGAAAAACTAGATACATATCGCGAAAAAGGCCTAGACCCATTTGGTGGCAAATTTGTACGGTCAGATCTAGCGAAAGCGCTACATGAAAAATATGAACAATTCTCTAAAGAGGAACTAGAAGAAGCAGAACACCAAGTTACGATTGCAGGTAGAGTAATGACGAAACGCGGCAAAGGTAAAGCTGGTTTCGCACATATACAAGATTTAAGTGGGCAAATTCAATTGTATGTACGTAAAGATGCAATTGGAGAAGAAGCTTATGAAATCTTTAATACAGTAGATTTAGGGGATATTGTTGGGGTAACAGGTGTCATGTTTAAAACGAACGTTGGCGAGTTATCTATAAAAGTAACAGAATTCCACCTATTAACTAAGTCATTAAGACCACTTCCAGAGAAATACCATGGTTTAAAAGATGTTGAACAACGTTATCGTCAACGTTACTTAGACTTAATTACTAATATGGAAAGTAGAGAAACATTTGTAACGCGTAGTAAGATTATTCGTGCGATGCGTAACTATTTAGATAATCAAGGATTCCTTGAAGTAGAAACACCGATGATGCATAGCATTCCTGGTGGAGCATCAGCTAGACCATTTATTACGCATCATAATGCTCTAGATATTCCTCTTTATATGCGTATTGCTATTGAGCTCCATTTGAAGCGTTTAATAGTAGGTGGACTGGAAAAGGTTTATGAAATTGGACGAGTATTCCGTAATGAAGGAGTATCTACAAGACACAACCCAGAGTTCACAATGATAGAATTATATGAAGCATACGCTGATTACAATGACATTATGGAACTTACCGAGAACTTAGTTGCACACATCGCAGAAGAAGTACTAGGTACAACTACTGTAACTTATGGTGAACACGAGATAGATCTGAAGCCAAAATGGAAAAGACTACACATGGTTGATGCCGTAAAAGAGTACACGGGTGTAGACTTCTGGGAAAACATGAGTGATGAGAAAGCTAAGGAACTAGCTAAAGAGAACGGTGTAGAGATTAAAGATAGTATGACATTTGGTCATATTGTTAATGAATTCTTTGAACAAAAAGTAGAAGAAAAACTAATCCAACCAACATTTGTCTTTGGTCATCCAGTAGAGATTTCACCGTTAGCGAAGAAGAACGAAGAAGATGGGCGTTTCACAGATCGCTTTGAGTTATTTATTGTAGCCAGAGAACATGCAAATGCATTTAGTGAGCTCAACGACCCAATCGATCAACGTGAACGTTTTGAAGCGCAAGTGAAAGAAAGAGAAGAAGGTAACGACGAAGCCCATCTAATGGATGATGACTTCCTAGAAGCACTTGAGTATGGTATGCCTCCAACAGGCGGACTAGGAATTGGTATCGATCGCTTGGTAATGCTATTAACCAATGCACCATCTATTCGCGACGTATTACTATTCCCGCAAATGCGTAATAAGTAAAAGAAGAAACGAGAAGATGAGTCCCTACAGATGGATTCATCTTCTTTTTACATCCAGAAATTTCCTAGTATATTCTCTTGATTAACGGGCAAAATCATGGTAAATTAATAAACGTTGCTCAAGCGAGTGACATCGAATGAAACGAACTTAAAAAGTTGAGAAGAAAGTTGTTGACTTACATATCTCAACATGCTATATTAATAAAGTCGCTGATTTAAAGACGACAAAACATCGCAAAAATCTTTTATAAAAAACTGTTGACATCAAAAATGTAAAATAGTATAATATAAGAGTTGGCGCGAAAAAAAGCTAACAAAGAATTTGCTCCTTGAAAACTGAACAAAACAACCAGTATGTCAAGAAGAAACATACCCTGTTTTTTCTTAAATTATGAAATACAGAAGCTAGCAGCTTCTTTGCTAAGAACTTTCCTATGAATGATTGGTGTCATTCATAGACAAACTTTTTTGGAGAGTTTGATCTTGGCTCAGGACGAACGCTGGCGGCGTGC
>NZ_LDUE01000066.1 GCF_001038485.1 Ornithinibacillus californiensis | reverse complement strand
CCCACATCCGAAGATACTAGATCCTAAGTCTAGCGCGTCTGCCAATTCCGCCACACCCGCAAATATAAATGGTGAGCCATGAAGGATTCGAACCTTCGACCCTCTGATTAAAAGTCAGATGCTCTACCGACTGAGCTAATGGCTCATGTTAATGAGTTAATCTAATTTAGTTTTAATTTAACTAAGATGACCCCTGCTACTACTAGCTTATTCATGGATGTGTATCCATCGGGGTTACTCGTAGCTGATTCGGTGGAGGTGTTGCTCGTTGCTCTACCGACTGAGCTAATGTCTCATGTTAATGAGTATTTCTTAGTTTGTTATAATGTTGTAAAAAAATGGTGCCGGCCAGAGGACTTGAACCCCCAACCTACTGATTACAAGTCAGTTGCTCTACCAATTGAGCTAGGCCGGCGTATGGAGGATGCAGGGCTCGAACCTGCGACCCCCTGCTTGTAAGGCAGGTGCTCTCCCAGCTGAGCTAATCCTCCGCCTGGCGGCGTCCTACTCTCGCAGGGGCAATGCCCCAACTACCATCGGCGCTGAGAAGCTTAACTACTGTGTTCGGTATGGGAACAGGTGTGACCTTCTCGCTATCGCTACCAGACAATATCTTAAAATGAAGACAAGATATATTATATTCATTTCTAAAGAGAAATGCAAGGGTTTTTAAAAAATAATTTATACCCTAAAAACTAAATAAGAGTAAACAACGAATATCAAACAAAGTTAGTTAAGTCCTCGATCTATTAGTATCCGTCAGCTCCACGTGTCACCACGCTTCCACCTCGGACCTATCAACCTCATAGTCTCTAAGGGATCTTACTCACTCGAAGTGATGGGAAGTCTCATCTTGAGGGGGGCTTCATGCTTAGATGCTTTCAGCACTTATCCTTTCCACACGTAGCTACCCAGCTATGCTCTTGGCAGAACAACTGGTACACCAGCGGTGTGTCCATCCCGGTCCTCTCGTACTAAGGACAGCTCCTCTCAAACTTCCAACGCCCACGACGGATAGGGACCGAACTGTCTCACGACGTTCTGAACCCAGCTCGCGTACCGCTTTAATGGGCGAACAGCCCAACCCTTGGGACCGACTACAGCCCCAGGATGCGATGAGCCGACATCGAGGTGCCAAACCTCCCCGTCGATGTGAACTCTTGGGGGAGATAAGCCTGTTATCCCCGGGGTAGCTTTTATCCGTTGAGCGATGGCCCTTCCATGCGGAACCACCGGATCACTAAGCCCGACTTTCGTCCCTGCTCGACTTGTAGGTCTCGCAGTCAAGCTCCCTTCTGCCTTTACACTCTACGAATGATTTCCAACCATTCTGAGGGAACCTTTGGGCGCCTCCGTTACCTTTTAGGAGGCGACCGCCCCAGTCAAACTGCCCGCCTGACACTGTCTCCGAACCGGATTACGGTCCTGGGTTAGAAGGTCCATACAGCCAGGGTGGTATCCCACGGATGCCTCCACCGAAGCTAGCGCTCCGGCTTCTAAGGCTCCCACCTATCCTGTACAAGCTGCACAGACATTCAATATCAGGCTACAGTAAAGCTCCACGGGGTCTTTCCGTCCTGTCGCGGGTAATGCGCATCTTCACGCATAGTATAATTTCACCGGATCTCTCGTTGAGACAGTGCCCAAATCGTTACACCTTTCGTGCGGGTCGGAACTTACCCGACAAGGAATTTCGCTACCTTAGGACCGTTATAGTTACGGCCGCCGTTTACTGGGGCTTCGGTTCAAAGCTTCGGGCTAAGCCCTAACTCATCCCCTTAACCTTCCAGCACCGGGCAGGTGTCAGCCCCTATACTTCGCCTTTCGGCTTCGCAGAGACCTGTGTTTTTGCTAAACAGTCGCTTGGGCCTATTCACTGCGGCTTCTCATACAAGAAGCACCCCTTCTCCCTAAGTTACGGGGTCATTTTGCCGAGTTCCTTAACGAGAGTTCTTCCGCTCACCTTAGGATTCTCTCCTCGCCTACCTGTGTCGGTTTGCGGTACGGGCACCATAAATCATGGCTAGAGGCTTTTCTTGGCAGTGTGAAATCAGGAACTTCGCTACTAAATTTCGCTCCCCATCACAGCTTGAGCTTAAGTTGGACGGATTTGCCTATCCAACACTCTCACTGCTTGGGCGCACACATCCATCGGTGCGCTTTCCTTATCCTACTGCGTCCCCCCATCGCTCGTAACGATTATGAGGTGGTACAGGAATATCAACCTGTTGTCCATCGCCTACGCCTTTCGGCCTCGGCTTAGGTCCCGACTAACCCTGAGAGGACGAGCCTTCCTCAGGAAACCTTAGGCATTCGGTGAAAGAGATTCTCACTCTTTTTTCGCTACTCATACCGGCATTCTCACTTCTAAGCGCTCCACCAGTCCTCACGGTCTGACTTCACAGCACTTAGAACGCTCTCCTACCATTGTTCGTAAGAACAATCCGCAGCTTCGGTGATACGTTTAGCCCCGGTATATTTTCGGCGCAGAGTCACTCGACCAGTGAGCTATTACGCACTCTTTAAATGGTGGCTGCTTCTAAGCCAACATCCTGGTTGTCTGTGCAACTCCACATCCTTTTCCACTTAACGTATACTTTGGGACCTTAGCTGGCGGTCTGGGCTGTTTCCCTTTCGTCTATGAACCTTATCACCCATAGACTGACTCCCAAGATAAAGTATCTGGCATTCGGAGTTTGACTGAATTCGGTAACCCGATGAGGGCCCCTAGTCCAATCAGTGCTCTACCTCCAGTACTCAACTCTTGAGGCTAGCCCTAAAGCTATTTCGGAGAGAACCAGCTATCTCCGTGTTCGATTGGCATTTCACCCCTACCCACACCTCATCCCCGCATTTTTCAACATACGTGGGTTCGGGCCTCCAGTCAGTGTTACCTGACCTTCACCCTGGACATGGGTAGATCACACGGTTTCGGGTCTACGACCGCATACTAATTCGCCCTATTCAGACTCGCTTTCGCTACGGCTCCGTGTCTTCCACTTAACCTCGCATACGATCGTAACTCGCCGGTCCATTCTACAAAAGGTACGCCGTCACACATTAACGTGCTCCGACTACTTGTAGGCACA